>JAJPXL010000068.1 GCA_021205455.1 Clostridiales bacterium | reverse complement strand
CCCCCAAGCCGGTGGAGGCCCCCAAGGCGGCTCCGGCGGTCACCGGCAAGGAGCTGAATCTGCTGGTCTGCGTGAAGCAGGTGCCGGACACCACCCAAATCAAAATCGACCCGGTGAAGCACACCCTGATTCGTGAGGGCGTCCCCGCCATCGTCAACACTTTCGACACCTACGCCCTGGAGACCGCCCTGCGGCTGAAGGACCAGGTGGGCGGCAAGGTGACGGTGATTTCCATGGGGCTGCCCGCCGCCAAGGACGCCCTGCGGGAGTGCCTGGCCGCCGGTGCGGACGAAGCCTACCTGATCACCGACCGGGTGTTCGGCGGCTCCGACACCCTGGCCACCTCCAAGATCATCTCCACCGCCATCGGCGTGCTGGAGAAGAAGAACGGCAAGCCCTTTGACTGCATCTTCTGCGGCAAGCAGGCCATTGACGGAGACACCGGCCAGGTCGGCCCGGAGATCTCCCAGCACCTGAACCGGGCGCTGATCTCCTACGCGGTGGAGGTCTCCCTCCAGGAGGACGGTAGCCTGAAGTGCAAGCGTGAGAGCGACGAGGGCTATGACTACTATGCCGCCAAGACCCCCTGCATCGTCACGGTGAACAAGACCCCCTACGACCTGCGCTACCCCAACTTCATCAGCCAGCGGGCGGCCCGCAATGCGGAGATTCACGAGCTCAGCTCCGCTGAGGTGATCGTGCCTGAGGA
The DNA here is from genome assembly GCA_021205455.1 of Clostridiales bacterium. Lineage (GTDB taxonomy): Bacteria > Bacillota > Clostridia > Oscillospirales > Oscillospiraceae > Onthomonas. The sequence continues at coordinate 2,874 of JAJPXL010000068.1, read as the reverse complement.
TGAGCGGGGCCTGGCCGGTTCCCCCACGAAGGTGAGAAAGACCTATACCCCCACCCACGAGAAGAACGGTATGAAAATCGAGGGCCTGAGCGGAGCCGAGGCTGCCGAGAAGCTGGTCAGCCTGATGACGGCGGCCAAGCTGCTGTAAGTGTCGATAGGAGGGTATCTTTCACATGGAATACAAAAATCTTTGGGTCTATATCGAGACCGATGAGGGCCAGGCGAAGAATGTGGGCTACGAGCTGCTCACCCCTGGCCGCAGCATGGCGGACAAGCTGGGCCAGGAGCTGGTGGCCGTTGTCCTGGGCAAGAACGTGGAGGATGTGGCGCAAAAGGCCATCGCCTACGGCGCGGACAAGGTCATCCTGGTGGAGGGCGACGAGTATGAGCATTACAACACCGACGCCCAGACCTATGCCCTGACCACTCTGATTCGCAAGTATAACCCCTTCATCGTCCTGTACGGGGCCACCAACAACGGCCGCGACGTGGGCCCCCGTGTGGCGTGCAGCCTGCACACCGGCCTGACGGCGGACTGCACCGGGCTGGACATTGACGACGCCGGCCTGCTGGCCTCCACCCGTCCCACCTTCGGCGGCAACCTGATGGCCACCATCGCCTGCCCCGACCATCGCCCCCAGATGTCCACCGTGCGCCCCGGCGTCTTTAAGAAGTCCGTGCCGGACAGCACCCGCACCGGCGAGATTCGCTGGGAGGATGTCCACATCCCCGCCGACCAGATCCGCGTGCAGCTGGTGGAGCGGGTGAAGGAAGTGGCCGAAGCGGTGAACCTGGAGGAGGCGGAGATCATCGTCTCCGGCGGCCGGGGTCTGAAGGCTCCGGAGAACTTCCAGCTGGTGCGCGACCTGGCGGACGCCCTGGGCGCCACCGTGGGCGCAAGCCGCGCCGCCGTGGATGCGGGCTGGATTCCCCACGCCCATCAGGTGGGCCAGACCGGCAAGACCGTGGCCCCGAAAATCTATATCGCCTGCGGCATCTCCGGCGCGATTCAGCACCTGGCCGGTATGTCGGCCAGCGACACCATCGTCGCCATCAACAAGGACCCGGATGCCCCCATCTTCTCCGTGGCGGACTACGGCATCGTGGGCGACCTGTTCGAGGTGCTGCCCGCCCTGACCGAGGCGGTCAAGAAGGCCAAAGCCTGATTGCAGCGGACCTGATTCAGAGCAGCATACGTTCCCAGCCGGAGCGTGTGCTGCTCTCTTTTGGGGCGGGGCGTCTGCGGGGTGACGGGGGTCACTGTGATTGCCTTCCGGCCGGACAGAAAAGTTCCCAAAGGCATCACCCCTTAGTCAGCTGCGCCGACAGCTCCCCTTTCAGGGGGGCCGTTGACACGGAGGTTCCCATAACCCCAGCCTCCCCTGAAAGGCGAAATGCCGCCTGACAGCGGAGGAGTGGCAACGGAATATTCCCCCTCCTTCAGTTGATGGCACAGTCTCTCAGGTTAGGGGTTCCACCCCAATCACCACCCAGGAGGTACCTATGAGCAAACAGAAAATCCTCGCCATCCTGCAGCGAAACGCAGGCACCTTCATCTCCGGGGAGGCCATCAGCCAGCAGCTGGGCATCAGCCGGGCGGCGGTGTCCAAGGCGGTGGGCTCCCTGCGGGGGGAGGGGTACGAGATTCGCTCCGTCACCAACCGGGGCTACTGCCTGTGCGCCGCGCCGGACTCCCTGACGGAGGGGGAAATTCTGCCCTGGCTCAGCGCCGACCATGTGGGGCGCAGCCTGCTGGTGTTCCAGTCCATCGACTCCACCAACAACTACCTGAAGCGGGAGGAGGAGCATCTCCCCAGCGGCACGGTGGCGGTGGCCAATGAGCAGACCGGAGGCCGGGGGCGGAGGGGCCGCACCTTTCAGTCCCCCGGAGAGGTGGGGGTCTACCTCAGCGCCCTGCTCCGCCCCGACGTGGAGCCCGCCCGGGCGCTGAACCTGACGGCCTATGTGGCGGTGGCGGTCTGCGAGGGCATCGAGGCGGCCACCGGGCTGCAGCCTGAAATCAAGTGGACCAACGACATTGTGATTCAGGGCCGGAAAATCTGCGGCATCCTGACGGAGATGATGCTGGAGAGCGAGAGCATGACCCTCCGCTCCATCGTCACCGGCATCGGCATCAACGTGAACCAGCGGGAGGAGGACTTTCCGGAGGACATCCGCGCTATGGCCGGTTCCCTGGCCATGATGACGGGCGCGCCGGTGCGGCGGGGCCGCCTGACGGCGGAGGTCATCAACGCCCTGGACCGGATGTACGCCGACTGGAGCGCCGGCGGGGCGGACTATCTGGAGCGCTACCGCCGCCGCTGCCTGACCTTGGGCCGGGACGTGCAGCTGCTGCACCCGGACGGCACGGTGGAGCCGGCCTTTGCCGAGGACGTGGATGAGCAGTTCGGCCTGGTGGTGCGTATGCCGGACGGTACCAGACGCACCGTCACCTCCGGGGAGGTGTCCGTCCGGGGGCTGTACGGGTATGTGTGACGGCCGCTCAAACAGCAAGAATGTCGTCCCGCGGAATGATTTCCGCGGGACGGCATTTTTGCGGGAACGGTCATCAGGTCAGGAGGTTTGCTCTCCTTAGGCAAAGGTTGATAAGGGAAAGGGGGGTGCCTTGCCGGCGGGATGCTTTCCTTAGAGATGGTTCTTTGAATGGAATACCGCGTTTGCCCTTCCGGCGGGTCTTGTTTTCCTTAGATGAAGTTCGCGATAGAGACTTTGTCCGGCCTTCCCTTGCCAGGGAAGCGGGGGCCTGCTTTTCTCGCTCCGCCGAGAAAAGCAGCAAAAGAGGGCGGCTTAAGAGGGGGACCTGTGGCCCCCCTCTTAAGAATCTCCCCGTATCAGGCAGGCGGCTTGCGCCTT
>JAJPXL010000158.1 GCA_021205455.1 Clostridiales bacterium | reverse complement strand
GGGAAGGGGGTGCGGAGCTGTCCGGCGGGGAGCAGCAGCGCATCGCCATCGCCCGCAGCCTGCTGCGCAGGGCGTCCGTCCTGCTGGTGGATGAGGCCACTGCCGCGCTGGACGCGGAAACCGCTTATCAGGTGTCCTCCGACCTGCTGAACCTGCCGGATGTCACCCGCATCGTAGTTACGCACGCCCTGGAGAAGGCGCTGCTCCTGCGCTATGACCAAATCCTCGTGATGAAGGATGGCGCGGTGGTGGAGACGGGCACCTTTGACGCGCTGATGGCGCAAAAGGGACTGTTTTACGCCCTTTACACCGTTGCCCAGTGACAGCGGAAAACGGCTCAGCGGAAGAGATACCGCTGAGCCGTTTTCGTTCCATTCCTGCATCCGCTCAATGATCGATAACCCTCTCAGGCACCAGAATATCTGTCCGCCCCACCTTATCCCAGGAAAAGAGGGGAATTAGCTCTCTGGCCGCCACCGGTTCGGGCCGCTCCAGCAGCCCGGCCCAGCAGGCCAGCTGCCCCACCAGCGTCTCCGGGCGCACGCCTGCCGCCCGCAGTGCGCCCAAATCCACGTCCTGCTGCCGCTTGGACAGGCGGTGCCCATCCCCGCCGTACAGCAGGGGGACGTGGTAATAGGTCGGGTGGGGCAGTCCCAGCCGCTCCTGGAGCCACAGCTGCCGGGGGGTGGAGGACAGCAGGTCCCGCCCCCGCACCACCTGATTGACCCCCATCAGGGCGTCGTCCACCACCACCGCCAGCTGATAGGCGTAGATGCCGTCGCTGCGGCGGAGGATGAAGTCTCCGCACTGCTCGGCCAGCTGCTCCCGGTACGCGCCCATGACCCCGTCCCGGAAGGCGATTTCCCGCTCCGGCACGCGGATGCGCGTTGCCGGGCGGCGGAGCCTGCGCTTTTCCGCCACCTCTGCGGCGGTCAGGTTCCGGCAGGTACCGGCATAGAGGGCGGCGCCGTCGCTGAGGTGGGGGGCGGAGGCGGCGTGCAGCTCGCTCCTGGTGCAGAAGCAGGGGTAGAGCAGATCCTGGCCCTCCAGCACCTCCAGCGCGGCCCGGTAATACTCGCTGCGGCTGCTCTGGTAATACTGAGGGCCGCCTGCGCTGCCGCCCTCGTCCCAGTCCAGCCCCAGCCAGCGGTAATCCGCCTCGATTTGGTCACAGTAGGCCCGTTTGCAGCGGGCTGTGTCCAAATCCTCCAGCCGCAGAATCATTCGGCCTCCGGCGCTGCGGACGCTGAGCCAGGCCAGCAGCGCGGAAAAGGCGTTGCCCAGGTGCATCCGCCCCGACGGGGACGGCGCAAAGCGGCCGACCACCGGTTCCTCTTTCATCATGCCCGCTCCCCTCTGATGCTGTCATAAAAACAGGCGGATGGCCGATGCCATCCGCCTGTCAGGTTGTGGTTTACTGCCCGGCGCTGCGCGGTACAGTCTGCGGCAGGGGCAAGGCATCAGTGATGCCCGCCGCCGAAGCCGCCACCGCCGCCGCCGAAGCCTCCGCCACCGCCGTGGCCGCCGCCTCCAAAGCCGCCGCCACCGCCGCCGAAGCTGCCGCCGTGACCGCCGCTGCTGCCGCCAAAGCCGCCGCTACGGGGACGGGACCCACCGCCGCCGGGGCCACCGGGGCCGCGTCCGCCGCCGAAGCTGCCGGGGCCACCGGGGCCGCGTCCGCCGCCAAAGCCGCCGGGGCCTCTGGGGCCGCGGGGCCGGTTCCAGAAGAAAATGGGCCGGAACGCCACAGGCGGCACCGCCATATGGCCGTACATACCATACCAGCGGTTATAGCGCATCCGATCAATGGCGTTGGCAATGATAACGATCACGATAATGAGAAGAATCAGTCCCATAAGCCATCCTCCGTTCGTAGAAGTATTGTAGTAATAGTCGTCGTAATAATAGTAGTCGTCATAGAAGCCGTCCGTATCGTAGGACGTGCCGACGGTGCCGTTGACGGAGGCGAAGTAATCCTCCATGGCCTCCATCAGGGCCAGCACACCGCTGTCGTAGTCCCCGGCGTAGAAGTCCGCAGCCAGGTAGGTGTCCAGATAGGACTCATAGTCAAAGTCGGAGTAATTGCCCCCCTCGTACAGGTAGGCGTTCTCCCCGCCGATGTCCAGCACCAGCAGCATATCGTAGCTGCCCAGGTCCCAGTTGTTTGCCAGGGTCAGGCAATACTCCTCGCTGTCCCAGCCCTTCATGCTGTTCACGGTGGCTACGGCAACGTAGGCGTAATAGTCCACATCCCACTTGCTGTTCCAGGTGCGAATCTGCTCCTCGGTTTCCTCGCTGAGGACGTTGGCATCGTCCTCCACCCAGTCCCCCACGGTGACGGAAATCATGCTGGCCGGCGCTGTGGCAACGGAGTAGCCAAGGCTGATTCCCACGATTATCGCAGTGATGACCAGCGCCACCGGGAATTTTTTCAAAACTTTCATAGTCATTTCCTCCTGGGATAACGGAGCGGGGCGTCAGTGAGGCTCCTTTGCAGGTCAGGGACGCAGCTCCAGCAGCTTGGCCTTCAGCTCGCCTTCGATCTTGCCCAGCTCCACTTCCGCTTCCTGCCGCTGCTTGCGGCCCTCCACCTGAATGGTCATCACCTCATCCAGGGTGGAGATTAAATCCTCATTGGTCTTGCGGAGCGTCTCGATGTCCACAACGCCCCGCTCCGCTTCCTTCGCCGTGGCGATGGTGCCCATCTTCAGCATCTCAGCGTTCTTCTTCAGCAGATCGTTGGTCATGTTGGTGACGGCGCTCTGGGCCGCCGTAGCCTGACGGGAGCGCTCCAGCCCCAGGGACAGCACCATCTGGCTCTTCCACAGGGGGATGGTGTTCACCAGGGAGGTCTGGATCTTCTCAATCATCAGGGTGTCGTTGTTCTGGAGCAGGCGGGTCTGGGGCCCCATCTGGATGGAAATCATCCTGGTCAGCTCCAGGTCGCTGATTTTCTTCTCAAACCGGTTCACCAGGTTCGCCATGTCGTTATAGGCCTGGGCGTCCTCCTGGGTGCCGGTCTGGATGGCCCGCTGGCGGAGCTGCTCCAGCTCGCCGGTCTTGACCTCGTTCAGCTTCTTTTTGCCTGCGATGATATACATAGTCAGCTCTTTGTAGTACTGCTGGTTCAGTTCAAACATCTGGTCCAGCATGGCCACGTCCTTCATCAGTGCCACCTGATGCTGCTCCAAAATCTCGCTGATTTTGTCCACATTCTTCTCCGCGCTGGCGTACTGAGACTGAAGCTCGTCCGCCTTCACCTTCGCCTTGCGGAAGAAGCCCTTCTTCTGCTCCTGCTGGCCGGGGGCGCTGTTCTTCAGCTCCACCACCAGGCCGGACAGGGTCTCCCCGACCTCGCCCAAATCCTTGGTTTTCACGCTCTCCAGGGCGTGGTCAGAGAAGTCGGCGATGTTCTTCTGGGCTGCCGTGCCGTACATCAGCACCTGCTGGGAATCGGTGATGTCGATCTTCTTGGAGAAGTCGTCCACGATTTTCCGCTCCGCATCGGTCAGCATGGAGTCGTCAATGACCACCGGCTTGGCTGCCTCGGCCTGGGCGGCGGGGTGCATGGTGCCCAGGGTCATGG
>JAJPXL010000018.1 GCA_021205455.1 Clostridiales bacterium | reverse complement strand
CAGTTGACGGCGCACTGGCCGGAGGCGCAGCCCACCGTCACCGGCTGGAGGGACGCAGCTGCCTGCTCCGCCGCCTGACGGGTCGCCGTCAGCACCGCCTCCCGGTGCAGCCCGCCGATGCGCTCCGCGCCCTCCGGCCGGGCGAAGGGGGGCATCATCATGGGGTTGTGGGGGGTGGTGATGGCGTGGGTCACATGGACGAACACCTGCTCCGGCGCGACGCCGCAAATCGACCCCACCAGCTGCTGAAGCTCTCCAATCATGCTGTCGGGCAGCATGACGATCTCAATGGCCACGAGGACCGCGCCAGTGTCGCCGTCCTTCAGGTCCAGCACCCGCACCCGGGGGTCGTCATGGATGCCGCAGAAGCCCTCCAGGGGGAACATCTCCGCCGGGAACGCGATGGTGCCGCAGCCTGCGCCTGCCTGAAACTGATTCATAACCTTCTGCTCCTTTCCAATCTCCTCAATCCTCGATCATGGTCTGGTCATAGGTGAAATGATATCCGTGATAGTAGAACTCCCGCATATTGGGGTTCGCCTTGAAGAAGCCGCCCTTGGGCCGGTCCTCCGGGTGGGGGAACTGACAGTCATACACCAGGTGCCCCTCGTCATCCCGGTCAGCGACCACGGGAGGCGGGGTCTGCTCCTTCGGCGGCTCCTCGGAGGGCTCGCCTGCGAGGATTTTGCAGGCGGCCTCGTAGAAGGTCTCCAAAATCCCGTCCGGCAGCACGCCGCCGCCGCCGCAGATGCGGTCGAACTCGCTCCTGTGGGCCAGCAGCTTCTCCAGGTCCCGCTTCCACTTGGCCACGGTGCCGTTCAGGGTCTTCATCCCCGGCATCAGCTCGTCGCCGGTAAACAGCAGCCGCTCCTTCCGGTCCAGCAGGGCGATGCCGTCCTCCGTGTGGTCGCCGATGCGGAACACCTCCAGCGGCCGCCCCTCCAGCGGGATGATGTCGCCGTCCCCCACCGGGGTCTTGGGGTAGTCCGGCGCGGGATACGGCACCCCGTCAAAGCTGGCGTAGGGGATGGACGCCCGGGGCATGGCCTCCTCACCCATATAGGCCATGTCAAAGTAGCAGTTGTTGGCCGTATGGTCGAAGTGATAGTGGGAATTCACCACCCAGGGCACTGGCTTGCCGCACAGCCCCTCCAGGTATTCCCGCAGGTTCCCTGCAGCGTAGCCCGTGTCAAAGGCCACGCCGCTGCTGTCCCCCGCAATCAGGTAGTGGTAGTCGCCGGAGCTCATGATCATCCAGGTGTTCTCCCCGATTTGCGTGGTCTCGTAATAGGGGACGTCCATGGGGGTCAGTGTGCCGTCCTTGTGGCGGATGAGCACGTCGTGCTTGGCAGAAAAGTCGATTGCTTTCATTGCTGCTGTTCCTCCTTCTTGTTTGCCCTCTCCTGGGAGTGATGGCCGCGTTTCCGTTTTGACAGTTGGGGCGGGGCCGCGCCTATTTCAGAACAGAAAATGGAAATTCGCTATTTTCCGATTTTCTTCATTGATTTCACTTTATTAAAATGCTATAATGGAATGATGAATACTCTGCGCTCCTCTGGAGCCTGAGGTGGAAAGGGATGGTATGCGTTGCTGAAAGAAACTGGAATCAAATATTTGGACGAGTTTGTTGTATTAGCGGAAACTGGGAATTATTTCACTGCGTCGGACCGGCTCTACCTCTCTCAGGTCACCCTGACTAAGCACATGAAGGATCTGGAGCGCAGCGTCGGCCATCCGCTTTTGGTCAAAAAAGGGCATAAGCTGGAGCTGACGGAGTTTGGGGAATTCTTCCTGCCCTATGCCCGCCGCTTCGTGGGGCTGAATGAGGAGTTCCTGGAGGCCAAGGCCGCCTTTGAACGGGCCGCCGCCCGACAGGTTTACATTGCCGGGCCAACGGAGATGAACTGCGACCACATGATGAATATGCTGTGGGACCATTTCAGCCGCCGCTATCCCCAGTACAGCCTCTCCACCGGGGAGTTCCACACGACCCTCCCCCTGGAGGACCTGTTTGGCATGGGGTATGAACTGGTGTTCGCCCTGTCGGAGACGCCGGACAGCGATCTTTACGGCTGCTATCAGTGGGCCACCGACCAGCTTGTGGCGCTGCTGCCCACCCAGCATCCTCTGGCCGGACGGGACAGCATCCAACTCAGCGAGCTGGCGGACGCCCCCTTCATCTTGTTCCCCAAGGGCAACTTCCTGCACCAGGCGGCGGTTCGCCGGTGCAAGGCCGCCGGGTTCACGCCCCAGGTGGATTTCACCATCCACGGCAGCGCCAACCTGACAGAGCTGGTGGCGTCCAACGTGGGGGTGTCCCTTGCGCTGAAGCGGGATGTGTACAGCACATGGGATTATGAGGTGGTCACGGTCCCTCTGGAGGAGGAATCCACCATCTACCTGAACCTGTACTATCAGAAGGATGTGCCCCTGTCCCGTGCCGCCAAGACCTTCCTGGACTATGCCATCCAGATTCACGAGACCCATGAGAAAGACATTCCTTACTACGGACCGGAGGTGGGCGCAGTTGAAAACATCTTCTTTGAATGAATTCCTGATTCTGGCGGAGCAGCTGAACTTTTCAAAGGCCGCCGCCACGCTGTCCATCAGTCAGTCCGCCCTGTCCCGGCACATTATGATGCTGGAGAAGGAGCTGGGGGTGCCCCTGTTCAACCGCACCACGCAGAGAATCGTGCTGACTGCCTACGGCAGGGCGTTTATCCCCCACGCCACGGCCATCCTGGAGCACACCAACGCCTTTCAGCGCACTGTGGAGGACATCCGCGGGGACACGGCCAACCGCATCGCCGTGGGCAGCTGCGGCTTCCCGAACCGCTATGGCATGACGGCCCTCTTTGCCGCGTTCAAAAAGGAAAACCCGGACGCAGTCATTGATGTCCATATCTCCTCTACGGACGATATGCTGAGGCTGCTGCATAACGGCGTGATCGAGGTCGCCTTTGTCCACAACATCACGGATTTCACCGAGGAATACTACACATTCCCCTTCTGTGAGGATCACATCTCTGCGGTGGTGCCCTTTGACCATCCCCTGGCGGGGAGAAGCTCCATCCATCTGTCCGAGCTGAAGGACGAGGTCTTTTACCTGCGCCATAAGAGTGAGACGCTGATGGATCGGTTTGAAATGTCCGCCCTGCGGGAGGCAGGGTTTGAGCCAAAGCTGTCCTCCAGCACCGGCACCTGGGATGACTCCGTCATCAATCGGGGGCGGGATGTCTCCCTGATTATGCAGGGGCTGGCGGATAGGCTCCACAGCAACGTCAACATCTCCATCCTGGAGGTGGAGCCGCGCATCCATACGGATGTCTGCCTGATTTATCCCAAATCCGGCGTGCTCTCCCCCCTGGTGCAGGAGTTCGTGGAGTTCGCCGCCCAGTACACGCCCCACGCGCTGGAGCCTGCCAATTCATAATACACAGGCGCTCTGACAGAAGAAACGCCCATCTGACGGCCGCAAGGCCGCTGGATGGGCGTTTTGCTTTTGCCCAGCTCAGCGTTTGACGGACAGAAGCGCGATCTCCCGCATCAGCGGGCCTTCTGGTTACTGAACAGCCATGCCCGAATGGCTTCGATTTCATAGGCGGTCTGCCAGGTGGTGACGT
>JAJPXL010000138.1 GCA_021205455.1 Clostridiales bacterium | reverse complement strand
GCGGAAGCGAGAGCTTCACCATCACCCACTTCGGTGAGGACGGAACCGAGACCATCGAGACCGAAACGGAGTATGCCAACGGGGAGCAGACCATCACCTTTGGGATGGATAGCTTTTCGGATATTCAGGTAACTGCTGGCCAAGGTGGCGGCGGCCAAGGTGGCGGCGGCCAGACCAGCACCTCCACGATTTATGTGTGGTATGACACTGTAACCGTAAGTACAAATAACAGCCTGACCGCAAAGAACAGCACGACTGGAATCTCAAGCGTGACTTTGGATAATTCGACCGTGCCTCAGGGAAACGGCGGGAGTAGTAGCTATCAAAATAGCACCAGCGGCTTGAAAATCGAGAATGCTTATAGCACCAGCGGCCAGACGGTTTCTATTACTGTGACACCAGAAACTGGCTATTATATCACTTTTATCTCTGTCAACTGTTGCGGCAGCGGAGCGGCAACGGGCTGTACAACATACGCGGAAGGTGGCGCATATACAAGCAGCTTTACGATTTCATCCGCAGGTGCAATTACAAGATCTGTCACGCTGGACGCAACAAACGGATTCCATCATACCTCCAATGCCAGCAACTACTTTATCCTGATTGGTGTTGCTCCCATTCCCAGCCCCCTGTATGTGGAGTATGATTACGGTGACATCGTAACCTATATTGGTGACGGCACTTCCGCCGCATTCAGCACCGCGAGTGGTTGGACGACTACCAGTTCAACGGGAAATGAGTATGGTTCTGGCGGTGTCCAAACGAATGCTACGCAGTATCAGTACGCTTATACGAGTACCGGAACGGATGCAGGCGATGCTGCCGAGGCAGCAAAGTGGAAACACTACGCCAACACCATCACGGATGAAGCAAAAAAGGAGGCCGCAGCAGCAGGCTACGTCTTTGCCGGTTGGAAGGCGGAGTATTATACAGAGGTAGAAGTTTCAACCAAAACGTCCACTGGCACCTATCAATACGATTACAACAACTATGAATATGATTTTGATGATGATTCGTCCTATGGTACCGCAAACTATGACGAAGATGAAGCGGTAACCCTGACCACCAACGTCCGCCTGATTGCTCAATGGATTCCCATCGGCATCACGCTGACCAAGACGGTAGAGGGGCTGCCGGATGGGTATGAAAGCAGTTACGATTTCACTGTGTATTATAGCGCTGATGGTGGTGAGACATGGTCTGAGACTGCGTATTATACTACAAGTCTTACAGTGACGGGTAGCAGTTCCGAAAGCACTTACATTTATCCGGCTGTTTCCGGACTGTATAAGGTCGTTGAAACCAGCGGGAACAGTGACAGAGAAATTTCCGGTGAGACCTATTATTTTGTTTCAGTGAGTTACGGTGATAACGTAACCGTGGGAACGCCAAGCAGTACAGATTGGACATCCACGGATATAACTGTGGACGGTAAATCGGTGACGGTAGCGCTGCTGAAAAACACTACGTTGACAGTTACCAATACCTTCTCAAAGGAAGCGCCGACTACGAGCCTTATCATAAAAAAGGTGAGTTCGACCAGTGACAAAGTGGTGTTGTCCGGCGCGGTGTTCAAACTGACCGATAGCAATGAAACTACAATAGATGATAGCCTGACCACTAATGAGTATGGTACAGTTGCCATTTCAGGCATCTCCTATGGGGAAACCTATACACTGACCGAGACGACTGCTCCCAGCGGCTATAACCTGCTGACTGATCCCATCAAGTTTACCGTGTCAACCAGCGGTGTTGTGAAATTGGCAGACGATACTGATTCAAGTATCGTAAGCGTGAGTTTGGATGATGGCGTGTACACCATCACTGTCGAGAACGAACCGGGCACCGTCCTCCCCTCCACCGGCGGCACCGGCACCTGGATGTACACCCTGACCGGCCTGACCCTCTGCGGCGCGGCCCTGGTGCTGTGGAAGCGCAGAGAGACCGACTGACGAGGGAACGGCAGCCCCCATTCCAAACCAACCATAAGATGACAAACGCAGGGATAGCCTTCCCGGAAAGGAGGGCTATCCCTGCCCCTTTTGCGCCGCGCCCCTGCGCTGCGCGGCAGCCCGCGGGCCGCCGGTTCCCGCACCGGTTCCCGCAAAAAAAGGACGGCTGTCCAAAGACAGCCGTCCTACTGTTTCTGCGGGGAAGAATTACTTCAGCTCGACCTTGCCGCCGACAGCCTCGACCTTCTCCTTGATTTCGTCGGCCTCTGCCTTGGCAGCGGCTTCCTTCAGAGTGGTGGGAGCGTTCTCGACAGCGGCCTTGGCGTCGGCCAGGCCCAGACCGGTGATCTCGCGGACAACCTTGATGACCTTGATCTTGCCCTTGGGGTCAGCCAGGCCAGCCAGGACTACGTCAAACTCGGTCTTCTCCTCCACCTCGGGAGCGGCAGCGGCAGCGCCGGCAGCGGGAGCAGCCATGGAAGCGGCGGAAACGCCGAAGGTCTCCTCCAGAGCCTTGACCAGGTCGGACAGCTCGAGGACGGAGAGGGACTTCACTTCTTCAACAATCGCATTGATATCAGCCATGATAGTTAGCCTCCTAAAAATAGATTTGATTCATGTGTGGACAGTGCCTGTCCGGGGGAATGGGCCGAATGATTATTCGGCAGCGGGTGCTTCCGCCTCGGCGGCGGGCGCCTCCGCTTCAGCGGCGGGTGCTTCTGCTTCCGCAGCGGGCGCGTCAGGCTCGTTCTCCTTCTTCTCCGCAATGGCGGCGACGACGGCGGCCAGGGAGACGATGGGGGCCTGCATGACGCCCAGCAGCTGAGCGATCAGGTCGTTCTTGGAAGACAGGGCGGACATCTGGGCGATCTCCTCCTCGGAGAGGATCTTACCCTCCAGGAAAGCGGCCTTGATGTGGAACTTGGTGTCAGGGCCCAGCTCCTTGATGGCGTCAGAGATGGTGCGGATGGGGACGATGGGGTCGTCCACGCCGATGGCCAGGGCCGTGTTGCCGTGGAGGACGCTGTCCAGCTCGTTCAGGCCGGCATCGTCCAGGGCGCGGCGCACCATGGTGTTCTTCACCACGCTGTAGTGCACGCCGGCTTCCCGCATCTTGTTGCGCAGGGCGGTGTCCTGGGCGACGGTGATGCCGCTGTAGTCCACCAGAACGCCGGACTGGGCGCTCTTCAGCTGATCCTCCAGCGCGGAAACCACCGCCTTCTTGGACTCCAAAATCTTCGCGTTTGGCATAATGTGTTTCACCTCACAAAAGAAAAATCCTCCGCGTCGCAGGACAGGAGGACAGTACAGTAAAACCTTTGCAGTTTTAGCAGCACTCTCGGCAGGCGGCGAAAGCCATTAAACGGGGTACCTGCTGTCTACGAACGCAACCATTATTATAAGTGAGGGGAGGGGATTTGTCAACCCCCTTCCCCCACAAAAACGGAGAAAGAATTACACCAGCTTGGCGGGGTTCACATGGACGCCGGGGCCCATGGTGGAGGCCACGGTGCAGGACTTGATATACTGGCCCTTGGCGGCGGCGGGCTTCGCCTTGATGATGGCGCCGATGAGGGCGTTGAAGTTCTGCTCCAGCTTCTCCGTGCCGAAGGAAGCCTTGCCGATGGGGCAGTGAATGATGTTGGTCTTGTCCAGACGGTACTCCACCTTACCGGCCTTCGCCTCGGTGACAGCCTTGGCGGCGTCGGGGGTGACGGTGCCGGACTTGGGGGAGGGCATCAGGCCCTTGGGGCC
>JAJPXL010000045.1 GCA_021205455.1 Clostridiales bacterium | reverse complement strand
GCGACAATACCCTGTTGGCCACCGTGGCAGGCGGCTGGGCGGTGGGCTCCTTCGTGTTCACCCGTATCAATCGCCACGACGCCGACCGGCAGGCGCTGCTGGCCGACGTTATCGACCACATCGAGTTTAAGAGCGGCATCCGAACGGACGGTTTGACTATGAGCATTTACAGCTCCCTGATGGTGGCCTCCACACCAATCATGAACGCCGTGTTTATGGCCATGCTGGGCTCCGGCTATGACGCCGCCGCCACAGCGCAGACCGCCGCCGTTCAGTCCACCATCACCGTCAGCTACATCTGGGTGGAGACGATTGCCTTCGCCGTGGACGCCCTCCTGGTGCTGTTCTTCACCGTGGAGAAGAACCTGCCTGCCGAGCAGACCGCCATCGCGGAGCGGAAGAAGGGCTGAGCCCCATCCCCTTGTGAAGCATTGCCGTCCCCCTGACCGAAACGGGAGAACGGAGCAGGGGGCGGCGTGTGGATAACAATATATAACAGGAGGTAAAACATGAAAAACAAAAACAAGAAACGTGCCGGTCAGAGCCGTTGGCGCGGACTGACGGCTCTGACAGCGTCCCTGCTGGCTCTGTTTGTGGCTATGTCCCCCATCGTGGAGACCTACCGCACCAACCTGGACAGTCTGCTGGGTACCAGCAGCACCAAGGTCGTCTCAGACGAGGATGAAGATACGTCTGAGCTGTATAGCTATACTTCTGACTACTCCTCTACCACCGAGCTGGTTCAGGCCATCGCTGACCTGGGTGAGCAGATGAGTGAAGAGGGCAGCGTCCTTCTGAAGAACGAAAATAATGCTCTGCCGCTGACGGAGGAAGAGACCCAGAAGATCTCCCTGTTGGGCTTCTCCAGCTACTATCCGGTCATGGGCGGAGACATGGGCTCCAGCCTCACCGAGAACGAGGGTACCGATGCCGATACCGTAGATTTTGTGGAGGCGCTGGAAGCAAAGGGCTTTACCATCAACCCGGATCTCCAGTCCCTGTACAGCTCCCTGGAATCCACCTTCGTCACTGAGGTGGAAAGCTGGGGCAGCACCATTACCTACACCCACATCACGACGCCCTCCACCGATGGCTACTTCACCAGCAAGGAGCCCTCTCAGGAGGCTATGGCAACTGCTGACGCCGACTGGCAGAGCAGCATGGACGACTACAATGTGATGATCATCACCATCGCCCGCTCCGCCAGTGAGAACGGCACCTATTTGCCCGGCGAGGACGGCGTCGACCCCACCCAGGACCTGAACCAGACGGACGCGCTGGGCCTGTCCGATGATGAGCGCGACCTGATCAGCGCCGCAGTGGAGGCCAAGGAGTCCAACGGCGGCAAGGTCATCGTCCTTCTGAACAACGCCAGCGCCATGGAGATCGAGGAGATCGCCGAGAACGACGGCGTGGACGCCATCCTGCAAATCGGCCTCCCCGGCGGCTACGGCTTCTACGGCGTGGCTGACATCCTCTCCGGCGATGCCAACCCCTCCGGTCATCTGAGCGATACCTATGCGGTGGTCAACGCCAACGCGCCTTCCGCTCAGAACTTCGGCGATTACGAGTGGACCAACGCCAACTCTGATTACTCCATCAACTCTGCGCAGGTAGAGGCTGAGGGCATCTACGTTGGTTACAAGTACTATGAGACCCGGTACATTGACTCTGTTCTCGGCCAGGGCAACGCCACCTCCTCTGTGGGCAGCACAGACGGAGTCGCCTGGAGCTATGACAACGAGGTGACCTACGCCTTTGGCTACGGCCTGAGCTACACCACCTTCGAGCAGACGCTGGACAGCCTGGAAGTGGATCTGGAGAACCAGACCGTCACCGCCACCGTCACTGTCACCAACACCGGCGACGTGGCCGGCAAGGACGTGGTTCAGCTCTACGTCTCCGTCCCCTACACCGATTACGACATTGCAAACGGCGTGGAGAAGGCCGGCGTGCAGCTGCTGGACTATGAAAAGACCGCCGAGCTGGCCCCCAACGAGAGCGAGACCGTGACCATCACTGCCGATATGCAGTATATGGCCTCCTGGGACTCCACCTCTGACAACGCCGCCGGCACCTCCGGCTGCTACATCCTGGACGCCGGCGACTATTACTTCACCATCGGCAACGGCGCCCATGAGGCCGCCAACAACGTCCTGGCCGCACAGGGCTACACCACCGCCGACGGCATGACCGCGGACGGCGACAGCAGCCTGGTTCAGACCTGGACCCTGGACGCCCTGGATAACACCACCTTCGCCACCACCAAGAACGGCACCGCCGTGGAGAACCAGCTGGAGGACCTGGACCTCAACTACTGGATGGAGGGCACTGTCACCTACCTGACCAGGAACGACTGGGAGGGCACTTTCCCCACCACCTATGAGAACCTGACCGCCACGGATGAGATGCTGGATGTCATGGACAATGACAACTATGAGATTACCGCCAACGGCGATGCCTCCTCCGTCATCTTTGGAGAGGACAACGGCCTGACCCTGGCGGACCTCAAGGGCGTCACCGACCTCAATGACGAGAGCTGGACCCTGCTGATGAACCAGATCACCCTGGAGGACTGCATGATCCGCACCGGCTTCGGCGGCACCAGCACCAAGGCCATCGACGCCATCAGTTCCCCTGAAGTCATTCAGAACGATGGCCCCAACGGCATTTACTCCTACACCCTGGGCACCTATGCCTCCACGGAGGACTCCGGCGACCCCTACTATGTCACCGAGGATGACCCCAACTACAACTATACGGCTGGCGTCATGGCCAACGAGACCGTCATCGGCTCCACCTTCAGCAAGGAGCTGGCGCAGGCTTACGGCGAGGTCATGGGCAACTACTCCCTGTGGTCCAACCTGACCATCTGGTGGGGCGTTGGCGCAAACATCCACCGCTCCCCCTACAATGCCCGGAACCACGAATATTACTCTGAGGACTCTGTCCTCACCGCCTTCCAGGCTGCCGCCACCGTCACCGGCGCCATGGAGTATGGCTGCCTGGCCGCACCCAAACACTTTGCGTACAACGATACCGAAATCAACCGCTCCGGTGTGGCCGTGTTCGCCACTGAGCAGGCCGCCCGTGAAAATGAGCTGCGCTGCTTCCAGTCCGCCGTCGAGGATGCAGGCTGCCTGGCTATGATGACCGCCTATAACCGGATCGGCTGCTACACTGACAACTCCCATACCGGCCTGCTAGTCAACATTCTCCGGGAGGAGTGGGGCTTCCAGGGCCTGATGAGTGAGGACTTCATCCAGACGGCTAACTACTCCGCGCTGAAGGAGGCCGTGCTCAATGGCGTCACCATGAGCTGCAACACCGGTGAGAGCACGATGGCCGCCGTCTCCGCCATGTGGGATTACTGGACGGTGGACAACGTCAGCGAGGACGAAACCATGCTGACCGCGCTGAAGCAGGCTATGACCTGGCAGGCTTACGCCATCGCCAACTCCAACGCCATGGACGGCTACTCCTCCAGCTCCCACGTTGTCAGCGTCCGCACCTGGTATGATAACCTGATCACCGGCCTGCAGGTTGGCTTCGGCGTTCTGACGGTGGGCTGCATCGTCATGTACATCAGGGCAGCCCGCCGCAAGGAAAACTGAGAATGGAGGGACTATAATCATGAAAAACAAATCTGCTGGTTTCCTTATGACCATCATTACGCTGATCGTCAGCGTGGTTGGTCTGGTGGCCTATCTCGTCAACACCGGCACCTCCTACTTCTCCAACCTGGGGGTCAGCCCGGTCGTGGCCGGCTGTGCCGGAGCCGCTGTTGCGGCGCTGCTTGTGTACCTGATCGTGGATGGCAAGAGCAACCAGACCTGGGCGGACATCCTGCCTGTGGCCGCCTCCGCTCTGCTGATGATTTCCGCCATCATGCTGGTCAGCGTCCGCGTGGCGGGCATCGCCTCCATCATGACCTTCGAGAACAATGCCTCCAATATGTCTGACATGACCGGAGCGATTATTGCCATCGCCGTCCTGCTGGTCGCCGCCATCCTGAGCATTGTCTCCTCCTTCTTCGACGTAAGCAAGGAGTAAGCTGCACTTGCAATGGGGCCAGGCAGCGCCTGGCCCCGCGCAGGCGGATGTTACGAATATCCGCACAAACACCGGACTGCCACAGGCGCTGCCTGTGGCAGTTTCCATGCAGGAAACGTCATGCGCCTCCCAGGCGGCGTCTTTTCCCCTTTGTTGAAAAGATCCCAGGCGTTCTGTCTTGCCTCCACGATTCGGCCATGCTAGAATAATGGGAGACGGAGCTTCCCGCCGGGAAGCCGGCGCGCCGTCAGGGACAGCGTTCCCATTCAGAAAACTACACCGTGACCGGTCAGTGACCGGCTACTGAGAGAACGGAGGGCACAGGCTATGAAAAGAGGGCGATACCAATTACTGACCCTTTTCCTGGCCTGCGCCCTTCTGCTCACCTCCTGCGCCTCCGGCGCGGCGGCCCAGACGGTATTGACCTGCCCGGTCGTGCTGGAGGAGGCGGAGGGCTACACGGCGGAGTGCTATACCGCCGCGCCGCTCAAGGGGGAGGACGCCGTCTTTTCCCTGGAGCTGGAGGACGGCTACATCCTCACCGGTACCGACTATGCGGACACGGAGATTGTCCAGTCAGGCCGCACCGTCACCCTGACCTTGCACAGCGTCCGCTATTCCACGGCGGTGACGCTCTATCTGGAGCAGGAGGGGGAGACGGTATATTACGACGCCAACGGGGGAACGCGGCTGGACGGAGGCGATGCCTCGGAGCCGGTGGAGGTGGTCACGGCCACCACCCACCTCCGGTGGAACACCTCCACCGGGGTGGAGCTGTTTCAGCGGGAGGGGTACACCCTCATCGGCTGGAACACCCGGGCGGACGGCTCCGGTACGGCGGTGGGCCTGGGGAGCCGGGTGGACCCGTCGGACAATCTGACCCTCTACGCCCAGTGGAGCAAGTGGACCGACGAGCGCTGCTTCACCTGGGAAGCGGAGGGGGACGGCGTGAGGATTACCGGCTACTCCGGCACGGACAGCACCATCAGCGTGCCCGCCGAACTGGACAGGCTGCCTGTCCGATACATCGGGGCGGGGGCCTTCGCCGGCGCAGTATGTGACACGGTGATCCTCCCCAACACCGTCCAGACGCTGGAAAGCGGCGCGTTTCAGGGCTGCACCCTGTCTGTCCTTTACCTCTCGGACAACCTCATCACATTCAGCGACTACAGCTTTCAGGACTGTGACAACCTGAAAACCGTCCACCTCAACGCCGTGGAGGCGCCGGTTTACAGCGGCACCTATTACGACACCTTTACCGACAAATTTGACCGGCTGCTCACCCTGGCTGACAGCCAAAAAATCGTACTGTTCTCCGGCTCCTCCACCCGGTTTGGCTATGACAGCGCCGCCATCGACCAGGCGTTTGAGGGGTATGAGGTGGTGAATATGGGGGTATTTGCCTATACCAACGCCTACCCCCAGTTTCTGCTGATTTTGGACTGCATGGGGGAGGGGGACATCCTCATCCATTCCCCGGAGTTTGACGCCGCCCAGCGGCAATTCTGCACCACCAGCCGGATGGACGACACCTTTTTCAAGCTGATCGAGTCCAACTATGACCTGCTGGCCCGGCTGGACCTCCGGGAGGTGGGGGGAACCTTCAGCGCCCTCTCCTCCTTCCTCTCCGGGCGGAAGGGGATGGAGGCGGGGAGCTATGCCCGCTCCGCCTCGGACTACGACGAGGACGGCAACCCGGTGGACGAGCCCAGCTATAACGAGTACGGGGACTATATCCTCTACCGCCCCAACGCCGACTCCGACGAGCCGATTTACGGCCTTGAGGTGGACTACACGGTGAAGTCTTTCCCCGTGGCCCAGTTCATCCAGCCCTTAAACGAGATGTATCAGCGCTTTCTGGACAGGGGCGTCCGGGTGTATTTCACCTACGCCCCCCGGAACAGCCTGGCCATCTCAGAGGACAGCACGGAGGAGGCCCGGGCGGAGCTGGACGCCTGGTTCCGGGAGAACCTGATCGTCCCGGTGCTCTCCGACATTGAGGCGTCCCTTTGGCCGGGGCGGTATCTCTATGGAACGGACAACCACCTCTCCACCGAGGGGGTGGCGATCCGCACAGAGCAAATCATCTCAGCGCTGAAGGAACAGCTGGCAAAGGAGGGAGCGGAATGAACCTGCTGCTATCCCATCGGTTGCTGCTGGCCCTGTTTGCCGGGGGCGCGGTGTGCGCGCTTCTCAGCGGCTTTCGGGTCCGGCCCCAGTGGCTGTGGGCGGTGCTGACCGCCCTCTGCGGCGTCGCCGAACTGCTGGCCGGGCTGGTGCTGGGGGGAACGCTGGAGGAGCTGCTGCTCCCGCTCCTGGCCCTCACCGCCCTGAGCCTGCTGCCGCTGGCCAGAGGGGAGGGCCGGGATGAACTTTAACTCGCTGGAATTTCTGATCTTCTTCCCCGTCGTGCTGCTGCTCTACTGGCTGTTGCCCCACCGCCTCC
This sequence comes from Clostridiales bacterium, assembly GCA_021205455.1. Taxonomy (GTDB): domain Bacteria; phylum Bacillota; class Clostridia; order Oscillospirales; family Oscillospiraceae; genus Onthomonas. Next base: position 71,712 of record JAJPXL010000045.1, on the reverse strand, counting down.
GGCGGTGGCTGCTGCTGGCGGCCAGCTACCTGTTCTACCTCTGGTGGAACCCCTGGACGGGCTTCCTGCTCCTGGGGACGACCCTCATCTCCTGGCTGTCCGCCCGGGGAATGGAGCACGCTGACAGCCAGCGGAGCCGGAAGCTGTGGCTGCTGCTGGCTCTGGTGTGCTGCCTGGGCTGCCTGGCGGTGTTCAAATACGCCGGATTCCTGACCGACACGGCGGGGAGCGTTGTCCGCCTGCTGGGGGGCGAGGGATTTGACGGGACAGTAGACCTGGTGCTACCGGTGGGCATCTCCTTTTACACCTTTCAGACCCTGTCCTATGTGCTGGACGTGTACCGGGGAGAGATTCGGACGGAGCCCGACCTGGGCTATTACGCCCTCTTTGTCTCCTTCTTCCCCCAACTGGTGGCAGGCCCCATCGAGCGGCCGGACCACCTGCTCCCCCAGCTCAAGGAGCGGCACAGGTTCCGGGCCTCCGACCTGTACTGCGGCGTCTGCCTGCTATGCCGGGGATACTTTAAAAAGCTGGTGGTGGCGGACGGATTGTCCGCCTTGGTGGACAGGGTGTACGCCGCCCCCGGAGCGGCCACCGGCCCGGCCATCGCCCTGGCCACCGTCGCCTTTGCCGTGCAGATTTATTGCGACTTCTCCGGTTACTCCGACATCGCCCAGGGCGCGGCCCGTATGCTGGGCATCCGGCTGATGGACAACTTCCGCCGCCCCTATGCCGCCAAATCCGTTCGGGCGTTCTGGCGGCGGTGGCATATCAGCCTGACCAGCTGGTTCACTGACTACCTCTACAAGCCCCTGGGGGGCAGCCGGAGGGGCCTGGCCCGGCAGTGCGTCAACATCATGATCGTCTTTCTGGTCAGCGGCCTGTGGCACGGGGCGGACTGGACGTATGTGGTCTGGGGCGGCTTCCTGGGCCTGTGCCAGGTGGCGGGCCTGCTGTGGCAGCGGGTGGGCGGCCCTGCCCTCCCGGATAACCGTCTCACCGGCCTGCTCCGGCAGGGGCGAACCTTCCTGCTGGTGACCTTCGCCTGGATTTTCTTCCGGGCCGGCTCTCTGGAGGAGGCGGGGCTGCTGCTCCGCGGCCTGACTGCCGGCTGGAACGGGGCGGGATGGCAGAGCGCCCTCTCCCTCCTGGAGCTGACGGGGAACGCCGCACTCCGGGCTGTCCTGGCCATTCTCTGCCTGCTCCTGCTGGAGCGGGTGGACTGGAGCAGGGGCACAGATGAGACGGCGGGAGCCGTCTCTGCTGCCCAGGCGGTGTTCTTCCTGGTGAGTACCGCAGCCGTGGCCTGGCTGGCATTGCTGGCCGCCAACGGTGAAAACGCCTTTCTCTATTTCCAATTTTGACCATGAAACAGAGCATACGAACAAAAACAATCGTGGCGGTCACGATCATATTGCTGCTTCTGGCTCCCCTCTCCCTGCTGGCCTGGGGCTTCTGCCTGCCCTCCTGCTATGAGGAGACGTTTCTGGGGGAGCTGAAGGATAAGTGCGCCCTTCTGGAGGAGGAGACGGAGCAGCCCCGCATCATTCTGGTGGGGGGCAGCGCCGTCGCCTTCGGGGTGGACAGCGCCCTCATCGAGGCGCAGCTTCCGGGCTACACTGTGGTGAACTTCGGGATGTACGCCGCCCTGGGGACGACCGTTATGCTGGATCTGTCCCAGGAGAGCCTGCGTGAGGGGGACATCGTCCTCCTGATTCCGGAGCAGCAGGAGCAGACCCTTTCCGACTACTTCGACGCCTCCATCCTGTGGCAGGGGCTGGACGGGGCCTTTTCCCTGCTGGCCCGGCTGGACTCCGACCGCTGGGGGCAGCTGGCTGGAACGTTCCCCGCCTTTGCCGCCCAAAAGCTGGCCTGGACGGTCACGGGCACCGGCCCGGAGCCGGAGGGCGTGTACACCCACGCCTCCTTCAACAAATACGGAGACGTGGTCTCCGACCTGTGTACCCAAAACGTCATGTCCGGCCTGTACGACGGGAATACCCCCATCCGCTTTTCCAGTGACATCCCCACGGAGGAGTTCGTGGAGGCGGTGAACGACTACGCTGCCGCTGCCCAGGCCCGGGGCGCTACGGTGTGGTACTACTTCTGCCCCATGAACACGCTGGCCGTGGAGGAGGGCGCGGACGTGGACGGCTGGACGGAAACCCTGCAAACGCTGCTGGACATTCCGGTGGTGGGCGACCCCAACAACAGCATTCTGGAGGCGGAGTGGTTCTATGACACCAATTTCCACCTGAACGCCAGCGGAAAGACGGTGTACACCCGTCAGCTCATCCGGGACATCAAGGCCATGCTGGGGGACAGCAGCCCCACAGAGATCGACCTTCCCGACCAGCCCCAACCGGTGGACGCCGCGCTGACGGAGGGGGACGACAGCGACGCGGACTGCTTCCTCTACGAGAGCGATGGGGAGACGGTCACGGTGACCGGCCTCTCCGAGGCGGGGCAGCGCCGCACCAGCCTGACCGTCCCCACCCAATGGGAGGGCCTGCCGGTGACGGCGATTGCCGGCAGCGCGTTTGCCGGGGAGACGGGGCTGGTGGAGCTCACTATTCAGGACAATATCACCACCATCGGCAATCTGGCCTTTGACGGCTGCACCGCCCTGGAGCGCATCGTGGTGGAAAATGACGACCCCTCCTCCTGCCGGGTGGGGCAGCAGCTCCTGGACGGCACAGAGGCAAGCATTTATGTCAGCCAGGCGGTGCTGTCCGACTATCGCACCAACTATTTCTGGTCAGTATACGGCGCACGCATTGTTGGGGAATGACCCCTCGCTGTGCCGGTGCTCCCTGGTAGGCCGCCGTCGCTGGGGAACCGCTTTTTCCTGAATCACCCTCCGCAAAAAGTCGGCCACCCGTTCCGGAGCCTTCTTTCCGGCGGCGAGGTAGTCCTGCACCTGGTGAGTTATAAGCGATAAAAGGACTTCCGGCGGTGCGTATTCTTCCATCGTACCGATCTGGCAGACGGTTTCCTCCGGACAAGTCTTTTTATTTTTTCAAATCGCATCGGTGGTGCGGTCCCGTTCCGTGTGTTGATTCTTTGCGTTCCTGGCGTTCTGCCCCTCCACAAAGCCGTCATAGTGGTGAGCATAATAACGCTGCTCCACATCCTCGAATGTGTCGGCCAGCTCTGTTTCTCTTTCCCTGCCTGCGAACGCCCGGTAGCCGTTGTAACAATCCCAAAGAAAATGATAGACCTGCTCACGGCGAAAAGCAATGTGGAGCGCTTCTTGGAGATTGAAATCAGACAGCCCGACAGGAAGGAACAGCAACAGCAAGAAAGCCGGTGATGACCGGCACGACCTATTCCGGGGCCTACGGTGTTTGCCGTAGGCCCCGGATTTTTTGCGTTCAGCGGTCAGCAGAAGCTGGAAAACTGAACGCACATCGGGAGACAGGACGTGAAATTTTCACGCCTGTCTCCCAGCAGCAGACGCCGAAGGCGGCTTAAAACCCCGGCTACTCAGAGCCGGGGTTCGCAGGGGCTTGGGGGCAGCAGGCCACCAACAAGCAGCGGAGGTATATACCGAAGCATTGCTTGCTACAATATGTTTGACTCGGAACGGTGCTGGTGAAGCAGTGCTATTCTGTGGTTCATACCTAAGCTGCGCGGAAAAGGTTCCGTCAGTCCGATTTGGCGCAGGAACAAGCCCCACCGCTGCATCCGCTGTCATTCCATTTAGGAAAAAAGAACGGCAAATCGGAATTGCGCAAAGGCCAATTATGTTTTATATATTGATATACAACAACGGCTTACAAAACTATGAAGGAGGTCTTTTCTATGTTTGCCTATGCAGGTGGATTCTATTATGAGGGAACCCACGGAATCACGATTCTGGAGTACGATGAAAAAAACGGGAGGATGGCCGCGAAGGGGCACACAGCGCCGGATCTGAACGCTGGCTGCGTAGTAGCCAGGAACGGTATGGTGTACGCGACGGACGAGGTGGATACCGTCAACGGAGCGCCGGGGGGACGGGTCGTCGCCTTCCGAATGGACAGACAGACTGGGATGTTGAGCAGGGCAGCCGAAGTGCGCACCCTGGGGTGCAAACCGGCGGGCATTGTTTTCGATGAAAAAAGCGGCTGGATGCTGGTTGCCCACTTTTCCATTGAGTTTCAGCCCTGCATCAAGGTCACGCAGGAAGCGGACGGCAGCTGGATTTCTCAGAAGGTGTTTCCGGAGTGCCTGATCGACCTGTTTGACATTGACAAGAACGGCACGCCGGGGAAGCTGCTGGACGTAATGGTGGTGCCGCAGGCATCTCCGGACTTTGCCTCCTGCGTCCACAAGGTGTTCTACAGTGAGCGGCAGGACCTCTACTCCTATGGGAATCTCTCCGGCGGATATATCGGGTTCTTCCGCATCGACCGGGCGCAGGGCAGGCTGGTTCCGGTTCCGGGGAAACTGGACTGTGAGCCGGGCGCAGGCCCCCGGCACGAGGTCTTTGCCCGGAAGCTGCCGTACCTGTACTGCAACTACGAGAGCAAGGGCGCGGTTTCCCAGTTTCTTGTCGCAGGGGAGCGTAAGGAATTTGTGGCAGACTACCCGGTTCTGCCGGAGGGATATATAATGAACCGCCAGAAGGACAACCAGTCCGAAATCCTGCTGAACCGGGACGAGACAAGGCTTTATGATGTCATCCGGGGCATCGGCATGGTGATGGTGTTTGATGTCAACCCGGAAACGGGGCGGCTCACTCTGTTGCAGCGAGCCTCCCTGAACACGAAGGTTCCCCGGGGCGCGACCTTCTCTCCTGACGGGCGCTTTCTCTGCTTCGACGGAAACGACAACGACAGCATTGAGATTTGGGAGGTTCTCCCGGACGGCACGCTGCGCTATGCGTCCCATTGCTTTGGGGTGGCCAGCTGCGCCTGCATCACGTTTGACGAAAGGTGAGGGGGCGTTTCAAATGGAGTATTTCTCCCACAGACAGCTGAATGACCATGTTTGGCTGATTCAGGAGCATTATGCGGAGGATTCCTCCCTGGTCATGGGGCTGATTGTCGGAACGCGCAAGGCTGCGCTGATCGACTCCGGCATGGGCGTGTTCGGCCCTGGCGTTTACGAAGAAGTGAAAAAGCTGACGGACAAGCCGGCTCTCTGCATCTGTACCCACGGCCACCCGGATCACATCGCAGGCTCCGTCCTGTTTGACGAGGTATATCTCAACGAGCGGGATTTAGACCAGGTGGGTCGCCTGGCCCCGGAGAAGCGTCTGTTTGACACAGGGATGTTCTCCCACGGGGACGAAGAAGTGCTGGCCTATGCCAGGGAACATATTCTGGATTGCAGCTCCTTCCACAGCAAAAACGTGGATGAGGGAGACTCCTTTGATTTGGGCGGCATCACTCTGGAGATTTTTAAGCTGCCCGGCCATTCCAAGGGGGAAATCGCGGTCTATGACCGCCTGGATAACCTCGTGTTCAGCGGCGACGCATTCAGCGCCCATGTACCCGCTTCCTCCCTGAAAAGTCTGGAGGAATTCCAGGAGATGGCGGACGGGATCGAGCGCTTTCTCCGCGTCATTCATGCCGACACCGCCGTCTACCACGGACACACCACAGAGCCCGTCAGCCATCAGTTGATGCTGGACGAGCTACAGGCAGCCCGGGAGATTGCAGAGGGGAAGACCAATGCTGACACCGATGAGTATAATCCCATCTCACCGGTGCCGTATCAGAAAAAGCACACCGCAGGGCTTGCCGCCATCACCTACAACCCGGCAATTTTGTCATAAGCACAGGGCGGCGCTTCATAGGAAGCGCCGCCCTGAATCCGTTAAGGTGTGGGTTTCCGGTTTTTCTGGCGGATAAACTCCAGGAACGCCGAAGCGCCGGGCCTAAGGATATCCGTTTTCCGGAAACAGATATTTGCGTGTATCGGAATGTCTGCACTCAGCTCCAGCACGGAGATGCTGTCCAGCGTCTCCCTGGTGTACATTCCGTCGTGCATATGGAAGGTGATGTATTTGGGGACGATGGAAACGCACAGCCCCCTTGCGGTCATCAGCACGCGCTGCTGGAAGGTGAAGCCGTTCCCTGCCGACCTCGGTTCATAGCCCGCCTTTTGGCAGGCTTTTGTGATGATGTGATACTCCACGGTGTCCCTGGTGGGCAGCAGGAACCGATCCTCTGAAAGGTCGGACAGCGCAATCATCTGCTGCTCCGCCAGGCGGTGCGTCCGCGGCACGATCGCTACAAAGCGGTCGGAGAGGTATGGATAGCTGTTAAACTCCGAATATTCCGTTTCCCCACTCAGCAGGACAGCCAAATCGCAGTGATTCTGCTTCAAATCGTGGTAGACCGCGCTGGCCGCGATTTTTTCCTCAAATGTCATGCGGTATTTGGGGTTGGAGGCACAAAACTCCAATACATCCGGAAAGATGTCAAATTCTGAAACGACAGCGACCGAGGTGGAAAAGCCGGTGACCTCCTGATTGATTTTGTCGCTTCCCTCCTTGTACTGGTTGACGATGCTTCGGGCATAGGGCAAAAATTCCTGGCCATATTTCGTCAAAACTGCGCCGGATGCGCCCCGTTCAAAGAGCTGGACGTGCATGGACGCCTCCAGCGCCTGGATATGTTTGGACAGGGCGGACTGGGAGATAAACAACTTGCCGGCCGCCGTATGATAGAACTGCATATCCGCAAGGGTGACAAATTCTTCCAGGTATTCGATCTTCATGGCAGCCTCCGCTTCCGGGAATTGCGCCGGTGCTTCAATCCCCTCAATTATATTGTAGATGATAACTTTATTATAGCACATGACTGTAAGAAGTGTCAATTTGCCTTTGCAGAAACCAGAAACGTGGCCTTTTTCCTGCGACCGACTCCGCCAGTTCCGATTCCATTTTGAGGTTTCACATTTTAAAACGGAATTGCAGAACGGCGGTAAAACGGGTATTCTGTAGTCAGAAGCAAACGTCGGCTTGCATCTCAGTAAAAATCTGATGACTTATCACACAATGGAGGAATCAAAAATGTCAAACATCGCAAGTCCCCTTTCGAAAGGGTTTCTCTGGAAGCAGAGAGTTGGATTTGGCGCTATCGACTTTGGCCGCCAAATCGCCCAGTCCCTGGCGGACACCTACCTCTCCGCCTACCTGCTGAACGTTGTGTTCGGTGGCCTGGATGAGACCAATTACGCCAAGGCCGCAGCGGCGGTCAGCCTGATGTTCATCGTCTGTAAACTGATCGACGCTTGCAGCGACTTCATCATCGGCGCCCTGGTGGACAGGACCCACACCAAAATCGGCCGGGCGCGCCCCTGGATTTATGGCGGCTGCGGCGTCTTCCTGGTGGGCCTTCTGATGCTGTTCGGAACCGCGACCCTCTTTGACGGCTCCTCCATCGCAGCAACCATGGTATTCACCTATTTTGCTTATGTAATTTACACCACCGGCCTGACGATGGTCAACATCCCGGAGGGCTCCCTGATGAACTTTATGACCTCCGACCAGAAGGAGCGGAATATGCTGGCCACCGTCCGCGGCATCACCGGCGGCCTGGGCACCAGCCTGATCGGCAGTGTGGTGGCTCCCCTGGTGGCGCTACTCGGTTCTTCCAATGACGCTGTCGGTTATCTGCGCACCGCCCTGCTCCTGGGCATTGTCATGGTCGTCATGGTGGCCGCCGGTAATACGGCAGTCTGTGAGGCCAAGGCGCAGGAAGCGCCTGAACAGCAGGCGGGCAAGGCGGCCAGGAAGCCCGGCAGCAACGGCTCCCTGCTGAAGAACCTGAAAGCCTATATTACCACCAAGAACTTTGTTGTGGAGTTGCTGTTCTGCTTCGGGAACCTGTTCTACGTCATTTCGCTGATGTCTACCATGACCTATTACATCACCTACCAAATGAATGGAAACTTCACAATCATGGGCCTGGCGATGACCGCTTACAGCGTTGCCGGTCTGGTCTCTCCTCTGGTCGTACCGTCTCTGGCGAACAGGCTGGGCAAGCGTCCCATTGCGCTGATTGGCATCGGCATTGCGGCAGTTGGCGTCGCCCTGCGGTTCCTGGCGCCCAGCACCGCCTCTATGATGGTCATCGGCATGGTGATTGCAGGCTTCGGCGGCGGCTTTGTGGGGTGCATGATTCAATCCACCCAGCCGGATATTGTGGACGAGCTGACGGTCAAGACGAGGTCCATCAACGCCGGCGTTATCATGGCCAGCTTCTCGCTGGCCTGCCAGATCGGCTCCGGCATTGCCAGCTCCCTGATTGCGGGCATCTTGGGCGCCTCCAGCTACCTCGGCGGCGCGGCGACCCAGACCGCCTCCGCCATGAGCGCCATCAACTTCGTTTGGGGCGGGCTTCCTCTGCTCAGCTTGGCGCTGATCTTTGTTGCCATGAGCTTCTATGACCTGGACAAGAAGCACAAGGAGTTTGAGCCGGAGTTGGAGAAGATTCGCCAGGAACAGGGTATGTAAGGAACGTACCGCCAACAAAGCAAGGAGGAAACTGCAATGATTTACATTGAATTGAAGGACGCGAACGGCTCTGCCATGAAGTTCTCCAGAATTGCCATGGGGTCGTCCATGAGCATGGAGCGGCTCTCCACAGAGGAGAAATTCCGGCTGTACGATTACTTTATCGACAGGGGCGGCAACACCATCGACACAGCCAGAGCCTACGGCGACGGCCACTCCGAGGAAATGGTGGGCGAATACCTGCAATCCCGGGGCAACCGCAGCAAGCTGATGGTCTGCTCCAAGGGCGGCCATCCGACTTCGGACGCCCCCGATGTGAAGCGGGTCAACCGGGCGTGCATCCTGTCCGACCTGGAGCACAGCCTGAAGGTGCTGCACACGGACTACCTGGATATGTACTGGATTCACAAGGATGACCCGGAGGTGCCGATTGAGGAAATCGTGGACATCATGGAGGACATCGTCAAGTCCGGCAAGGCCAGGCGGGTGGGTGTCTCCAATTACGACACCTACCGCGTGAAGGCGGCAGTGGAGTACGCCGAGGGCAAGGGGAGCAGCGTCATCGGCGGCAGCCAGATTGGTATGTCCCTGGCCGCATCGGAGGATAAATACTTCGCCCAGTTCGGTTCCCTGATGATGACCCCCGACAAATACGCCTATTATACCGAGAAGCATATCCCCGTCTTTGCCTTCAGTTCCCAGGCCCAGGGCTTCTTCGCCCGGGTGGACGCGCAGGGGCTGGACGCCATGCCGGCGAGCCTCCGGGAATCCTACGGCTCTGCGGAGAACATGAAGCGCTTGGCCCGGGTGCAGCAGATGGCGGAGGAAAAGCACGCCTCCATCCCCGCGGTGGGGCTGGCGCACATCATCTTCAACCGGCTGCCCGTGGTTGCCATCGTCGGCGCGGAGAATACGGAGATGCTGGGGCAAAGCCTGGACGCGGCGGAACTGAATCTCACGCCGGAAGAAGCGGACTGGCTGTACAGGGTGTAAGCCGATATTGTCAATCAAAAAGGCACTGTCCGGCACTCCGGACAGTGCCCTTTGAGTGGCGCAGAGCCACCCATGCGCTGGCACCCCCCGTTTCCGGGTATGCGCATGATTGCCTGATTTGTGCCTCCATGCTGATGCTGGGCTGCTTCTCTGCCACGGTCGCTTCAATGATTATTTGCATCGGGCACCTCATTGTCAAAACGAAGCAGGACACGATGTTCCCACCTTCTCTGTGGTTAAGGCAGGAACCGGCAGAATCTGTATAAGCAGGAAGGGAAACGACGGTCAACTGAATTCAGTTGACCGTCGTTTCCTTTCGTATAGAACAATAATTCATAGTGTATGAAGAGGGGGACCTGTGGTCCCCTCTTGAGAATCTCCCCGTATCAGGCAACCGGCTTGCGTCTTGTCTCGTTTTCAAGTGGTCTATCAGGCAACAGACGATGTGCCTTCTCACTGGTGAGACTGCCGCCCGTTCCGTTGAAGCGGAACGGGCGGCAATTTTGTTATTCTTTGGTTGAGGAAATCTGACTGTACGGCTGCGTTATTCTCCGCAACCCAGGATAGATTTCATCTTAAAGTTGATGCCATCAGGCTACATGGAGACGGACTTTAAAATCACGCCGCTCATGGGCGGCAGCAGCAGATGCAGCGCCCCCTGCTGGGCCTGCACCACGGTCCCCCGCATCACATCCACCGCAAAGGAGCTGCCCCAGGGGATGGTAATCTCCTCCACCGCGTTGCCCGCGTTCACCGCCGTGGCGTATACCTCCCGCCCCTCGGTGCGCAGGAAGCTCAGGCTGTGGCCCTTGCAGCTGCCCCAAGACAGCTCCCCCTGCCGTAGGGCGGGGGCGGTCTTCCGCAGGTTCCCCAGGGTCCGGTACCATTGCAGCAGGTCCCGGTCCTCCTTCCCCCAGGGATAGGGGCCGCGGTTGAAGGGGTCCTCAAAGCCGGTCATGCCCGCCTCGTCCCCGTAGTACACGGTGGGCGCGCCGGGGAAGGTGAACAGCACCATAGCCCCCAGCTTCAGCAGGGCGGTGCCCCGCTCCCGCTGCTGGTCGGTCATCACATAGCTTGCCCGCCAGTCCTTGGTCTGCTGGCCCATGTCGCTGCCCACACCCAGGTAGGTCAGGATGCGCAGGGTGTCGTGGGTGCCCAGGGCGTTCATGGCGGAGTAGAAGGCGAAGGGGGGATAGTTCTCCCGCAGCGTCTCCATCTTGTCCCGGAACGCCTCGCCCTGGCCCCCCAGCAGGAAGTTGATCAGCGCCGTGCGGAAGGGATAGTTCATCAGGCCGTCCAGGTGCTTCCCCAGCAGGTGGCGGCGGCGGACGCCGTAGGCCACCTTGGTGGTGCCGTCCTCCCAGACCTCGCCGATGACGGCGGCGTCCGGCTTCTCCGCCCGGGCGGCGGCGTGGATGCCCTCCACAAAGTCGTCCGGCAGCTCGTCGGCCACATCCAGCCGCCAGCCGTCCGCGCCGGCCCGCAGCCAGCGGCGGACGATGGAATCCTCCCCGGCAAAGATGAAGTTCCGGTACCCCTGGCTGCTCTCGTTCACGGCGGGCAGGGTGCGGACCCCCCACCAGCAGTCATAGTCATCCGGCCAGTGCTTCCAGTCGAACCAGTCGTAATAGCGGGAGTCCTGGGACTGGGCCGCCCCCGGCTCCGGATAATAGCCGTCGCCGTTGAAGTAGCGGGAGGTGTAGCCGGTGTGATTAAAGACGCCGTCCAGAATCACCCGTATCCCCCGCTTATGGGCCGCCTCGCACAGGGCGGTAAACTCCTCATTGGTGCCCAGCATGGGGTCGATCTTCGTGTAATCCGCCGTACCATAGCGATGGTTCTCCGGCGCTTCAAAGATGGGGCAGAAGTAGATGGTCTCCACCCCCAGGGAGGCGATATAGTCCAGCTTCGCCTCCACCCCCTTCAGGCTGCCGCCGAAGAAGTCCCGGTTCGTCACCACCGGCTCCCCGGCGGGGTGCTGGCCGTTATCGTACTCCGGGGCCTCGTCCCAGCTCTGATGGACGGTGCGGCCTCCCACCATGCCGGTGGGGTCGGGCACCTCCGTCCGGTAGAACCGGTCCGGGAAGATCTGATAGCACATCCCCTGTCCGAACCAGTCGGGCACCTGCTCGCTGCCGTCGTAAACAGTGAGCTGATGGGTGTCCAGCTCCACGAATTTGCCGTTCAACCCTTCCAGGCGGAACTTGTACCAGACCAGGCCCACATAATCGGCGGTGTCCAGGGCGCCGGTGAAGAGGTCGCGCCCTCCCTCGGCGGCCGTCCAGGGCATGGGAACGGTGACCAGCCGGTTGCCCTGGAACTCAAACCACGCCAACAGGGTCGCCCGGGAAAAACCCTCTGTCCGAGGCGGACGGAGGGTGAACTGCACCGTTGTACCAGAGGGCACCGCTCCATAGGGGGTCTTATAGTTCCGGTCACGAGAGTTGTAGATGGGGGTGTCAGACACTGGAATCAATCCTTCGCTCAGTTTTTTCAAATCACTTCTCTATCAATCCTGCACGATCAATTGATCAGCGCGTTCTCCGCATTGACCCGCTCCAGGGTGGCGTCGTCGGAGAAGTAGTACTCCAGAATCGCCGCCGCGATCATGGCCGTATCAGCGCCCTGGCTGGGGGACTTCTCCACCACGGTGCAGATGGCAATCTCCGGATCGTCATAGGGGGCAAAGGCCACGATGACGGCGTTGTACAGCCCCGTATTGCCCAGCTGGGCGGTACCGGTTTTCAGGCCCACATCGATGCCCCAGGAACGGAGGGTGTCAAAGTCCGTGATGTTATCCGCGTCGATGACCTCGCCCATGCCCTTTTTGATGGCGGCGTAGGCGTCGTCGCTGATTTCCACCGTGTTCAGGACGGTGGGCTCTACGCTGGTGACGATTTCGCTGTTGTCATAGGATTTCACGCTCTTCAGGAAGTGGGCGGAGTACCGGGTGCCCCCGTTGATGAAGGTGGCGATATAGTTGGCCAGCTGCAAAGGGGTGAACTGGTTGTCGCTCTGGCCGATGACGGCGGACATGACCTGGCCCAGGGTCCAGGTGGAACCCACGGACTCGGAATAGTCCGGTCCGGCGTTGACGCCGGTGCTCTCCGTCAGCTCCACCCCGGTGGAGACGCCCAGGCCAAACTGCTGGGCGTAGTCCGTCAGTGTGTCAATGCCCACCAGGTCGGCCAGGTTGTAGAAGAACACGTTGCAGGAATCCCGCACGGCGTCCGCCACGTTTTCCGTGCCGTGGCCCTTTTTGTACCAGCAGTGGTACACCCAGTCGTAATACTGGAAGCTGTAGTTGCACTCAAAGGTGGTGGAGGTGGTGATGGCCCCAGAGCTGAGGCCCGCCACCGCCGAGCAGATCTTATAGGTGGAGCCTGGGGCGTAGGTGCCCAGCAGCGCCCGGTTGTAGAGGGGCAGCAGCTCATCCTCTGACAGCTCCTCATAGTCCTCCGTATAAGTGGCGGCGGAGAAGGTGGGCCAGGAGGCGCTGGCCAGAATCTCGCCGGTGTTGATGTCCACCACCACGGCGGCGCTGCCGCCGGCGCCGTCATTGATGCTCTCGGTATACTTCTCCAGGGCCTCCTCGGCGGCCTCCTGGAGCTTGATGTCAATGGTCAGGGTGACGTTGTTCCCCGCCTGGGGCTCCTCCGTGTACTCCTCGGAGACGATGTTGCCGTCCGCGTCCTTCGTCACCGTCTTTGTGCCGTCCGTCCCCCGGAGGTACTCCTCAAAGGCGGATTCCACACCGGACAGGCCGATGATGGAGTCCATGCTGTAGCCCTCCGCCAGGTAGGTCTCCTTATTCTCGCTCCAGCTCTCAGAGGAGATGGCGCCCACCTGGCCCAGCAGGACGCCGGCATAGTCGGTATTATAGGAGCGCTCCGTGGTGGCCACGATGTTGACCCCGTCCAGCCCCTCCTCCTTCACCACGCTGATGAAGGAGAAATCCACGTCCTCCAGGAAGTAGTAGTCCGTCCAGACGATTTGGTCCACGCCGGAGCGCAGCAGGGCGGAGTACAGCACCCCCAAGATCTCCAGCTTTCGCTCCGGCTCCAGGCTGCCGTCAATGCTGAAGGTGTTGCACATCTGGCGAATCAGCGTGTTGGCGCTGGTGCCGGTGGTGCCCCAGCCCATGTTCTGGCACAGGGTATTCAGCCTGGTGGCGGTGTAGGTGCCGTTGGAAACCACCACATAGGGCGTATCTGTGGTAAAGACAAAGCTGCCACTGTCCGCATCGTACTCCACTGGGAACTCGCTGTTGTTCCACTCCAGCCCCTGCTCTTCGCAGAGCTCGATGAGCTTGACCACGGTGGCGGCCTGCTCGGCCTCGGTGCCCATGCTGTCGATGTCCAGCTCCACGTTGTAGATGGTGGTGTTGGTCACCAGCTCCCGACCATACCGGTCGTAAATGTTCCCTCTGGCGGCCTCCACCGTCTCGGAGGAGGAGGTCAGGCTCAGGTCGGTGGAGGTGGAATCGGTGATGGCGTTGACCACCTGGGCGTCGTACAGCAGATAGAAGAAGTAGACAAATACCAGCACCAGGGCTACGATGATGCATACGGTTCGGGTTACAAATTTTTTACCTTCCACTGGGATACCTCAAACTAGAAAATCAGAAAACGCGGCTCGGAGGCGTCCGCCTCCTTATGGGGTATGGGTCAGTCCGCCTTCGGCTGGCACCTTTGGTGTACCCACCAGAAGAGCAGGTAGCTGGGCAGGGCAAAAATCAGGGTGTACAGCCCCTCCGGCACGGCGATGGCCAGCAGGGTGTCCAGCTCGATGAGGTAAAAGGTGTGGCGCAGCCAGACCAGGAACACCTCTAACAGTACGATGCCCGCCACATCGCTGACCAGGACGCCCACGATGGTGCGCCCGATCTTATCGGCAAAGATGCCCGCCAGCACCCCCAACAGGGTGCAGGCCAGAATCATCACGCCGCCGATGCGGTAATAGACCAGGGCGCAGAGGATGCCCACCGCCAGCCCAAACAGGCTGCCGGAGAAGCTGCCCTCCAGGCAGGCCACCGTGATCACCGCCAGCGGGGCCAGCAGGGGCACGCCGCCGGAAATGGGGTACCGGTTGAACACACAGCACTCCAGAAAAAACAGCAGAAAAAACGCCAGGATGTACAGCGTCCACTTCATCAGGCTGCCGCGACTGCGCAGCATAGCAGGGCCCCCTTTCAGCTGGCGGAAAATTCCTTTACAATAAAGACCTCGCTCAGCTCACTGAAGGTCACAGCGGGCGTGATGATGGCGTAGTTCTCAATTCCGGCAGAGTCGGTGCGCACCTCGTCCACCGTTCCAATCAACAGCCCGGAGGGGTAGATGCCCGTCTCGCCGGAGGTCAAAACCTCGTCCCCGGCGATGAGCTGGGCCTCCGAGGAGAGGTAGGTCAGCATACATTTGCCCGCGCTCATGGTGGAGAGGTCGCTTTCCAGCATGGCGGAATCATTGGTGCGGTAGACCACCGCGCCCACGCTGATATCCGGGTCGATGATGGTGACGACGGTGCACCAGTTGGTGCCCACCTCCGCCACAACGCCCACCAGGCTGCCCGTCTCCGTGATGACGCACTGATTGACCGCCACGCCGGAGGAGGAGCCCTTGTTCAGCGTCAGGGTGGATTCCCAGCTGGTGGTGGAGCGGCCGGTGACGGTGGCGTCCTCAAAAACCATATCGCTCCGCTTCTCCGCCAGGTTCAGCAGCTCACGGAGGCGCTCGTTCTCGTCCAGGGCGTCCTGGGCCTCCCGGTTCTCCTCCCGCATCTCGGCCACCTCCTGCTCCAGGTCGGCCACCTTCTGCTGCAGCTCCTCATAGCGGAAGGCGTAGTCGTACACATCCTCCACCCAGGAGAAGAAGCTGTTGGCCGCATTGCGGAAGGGCGTAGCTACGACCCCCACCAGGTTGGTCAGCGGCGCGGTGAAGTTGGGCACCACGGCGCTGCCCAGGGTCAGGCCGGCGGTGAGGAACAGCGCCGCAATCAGCACCCAAATGCCGTGTTTTTGGAAAAAATTCTTCAAGGTAAAACGTCCTTTCCTGCGAAACGACTGTGCGCCCGCATCAGACGATCACTGCTGTTCTGCGATGGTCAGATGGACTGCACCCCAAAGCGGCCCAGCATACGGTTCAGGCAGCTGATGGGCAGCCCAACTACATTATAATAATCTCCCTCTATCTTGTCAATAAAGAGGGCACCCCGGCCCTGGATGCCGTAGGCTCCGGCCTTGTCCATGGGCTCGCCGGTGGCGATGTAGGCCAGCATCTCCCGCTGGGTCAGGGTGCAGAAGGTGACCTTGGTGGTCTCGTGGCGCAGCTCCACCTCGTCGCCACAAATCACGGCCACGCCGGTATGCACCAGATGCTTGCGGCCGGACAGGGCGGTCAGCATTTGCAGCGCCTCCGCCGCGTTTTTGGGCTTGCCCAGAATGTGGCCGTCCAGCACCACCACGGTGTCCGCGCCGATGACCACGGCGTCCTCCCCCTGGTTCGCCGCCACCTCCTGGGCCTTGTGGAGGGCAAGGCGCTCCACATACTCCTCCGGCGGGAGGGCGGGGTCCGCCTCCTCCTTCCCCTGGGCGGGGATGGCCTCAAAGTCCTGAAATCCCATCTGCTCCAGCAGGGCCTTCCTGCGGGGGGACTGGGATGCTAAAATCAACTTCATAATACGCTTACCTTCTTAACTGAACCTTAATTGCCCGTTTCCGTCACTTTCCGGTGGAGCCGAAGCCGCCGGCGCCCCGCGCCGTCTCGTCCAAATCGTCCACCAGCCGAACCTGGGCCTGGGCCACGGGGAGAATCGCCATCTGGGCGATACGGTCCCCCGGCCGGACGGTGTAGGGGGCGTCGCCGGAGTTGGACAGGCAGACCATAATCTCCCCCCGGTAGTCGCTGTCAATGACGCCCACGCAGTTGGCGGGGGCGATGCCGTACTTCGCCCCCAGTCCGCTGCGGGCGAAAATCAGCGCCACATACCCCGCATCCGGCAGGGCGATGGCAAAGCCGGTGTGGATGGTGGCCCGCTGGCCGGGGGCGATGGTCACAGCCTCGTCCATGCAGGCGTGGAGGTCCATGGCGGCGGCCCCGGCGCTGGCGTAATAGGGCACGGGGATCTCCCGGCCGATTTTATCGGAAAGCGCTTTGAGTTTCAGTTCCATAGCAATCAACCTCATTTTTGCGGGCCGGTCACTCCACCTCGCGGAAGTAGAGGCCGCGGGTGTAGGCCTCCGGGCTGTCTCCGTTTTGGCCCAGGTAGCGGCCCAGGATATGGGCGCACTCCGCCCCCGTCTCCGTGGTAAACCGCAGCCGGGCCGCCCACAGCCCCACATGGGTATAAACCTCCGGCTTGTCCGCCAGGAACAGGGGAACGGCGTTCAAAATCTCGTTCCGGCAGCCGTAGGCCCGCACCACCGGGAAGCGCATTCGCTTCCGGTCCACCAGGGTGGGGGCCTGTCGGCAGCCCTCCACACACCGACCGGTGTGGTTTTTCACGATGCAGTTTTCCGTAATCATCAGCGGCAGGCGGCCATAGACCAGCAGCTCCGTGTCCAAGCACTTGGACAGGTCCCGCACCCGCTCCCGCCGCTGCTCAAAGGACAGCACCGTGGAGGCAAAGCCCAGCCGTTTCAGCTCCAAAAGGGTCTCGGAATTATAGGCCCCCAGGCCAAAGTCCCCCCGCACCACCGGGAAGCCGGCCTCCTTCGCCAGCGCCAGCCCGGCCAGGGTGGAGGCATAGGCGGTGTCCACCCCCCAGCTGCGGAGGGTGGCGAGCTGCCTCAGGCAGCCCTCCCGCTCCCTGTCCCACAAAATGCGGGGCAGCGTCACCGCAGGGGCAATGCCCAGGGCCTGCATCCGGCCCACCTGGCCCTCCGCCTGGAGCATGGCCTCCAGGTCCAGGGCAATCAGCGCAGGGCACAGGGCCAGCAGCGCCTCCGTCACCTGCTCCGCCCTAGCGCAGGACAGGGTGAACTGGCACTCTTCCGCCCGATTCTCCACCTTCGGGCAGGGGGCATAAGCCCCCGTCCGCCGCTTCGGCGGGGCGATGCGCTGACGGGACAGCTCCTCCAGCGCACCCCGGCGCAGGGCGTTCATCTGGGAGATGGGCAGGGAAAGCCCCTCCTCCACCTCCGCCCGGACGCTCTGGCAGGCATAGGGGGTGCCGCCGGTCTTGGCCAGCTGCCCCTCCAGCTGCGCCGCCGTGACGGGGCGATGGAGGGCGGCTTCCGGCGGCGGGGCGGTGACGGCGGCCCGGTGGCCGTCCTCATCCTCCGTCGTGACGGTGACAGACTTCCCCGCCTGCACACAGGCGGACAGGCGCACCGGCACCAACGGCACCTCCCGCTGATAGCCCTTCCGGGCCTCAGCGAACAGCTGCTCCGGCAGGGGCTCCTTCTCATGGACGCCGAACATCTCCGGGCCGGTGCGGCCCCGGTAGTACCCGTCCGTAAAGCCCTGACGGGAGAAGGCCAGCCGCAGCTGCTCCAGCTCCGCCGGGGTGGGGCTGCGTTTTTCCCTCAGGGCGGCGGCGTAGATGCGGGTGACGATGGCCACATACTCCGGCCGCTTCATCCGGCCCTCGA
Organism: Clostridiales bacterium; assembly: GCA_021205455.1. GTDB lineage: Bacteria > Bacillota > Clostridia > Oscillospirales > Oscillospiraceae > Onthomonas. The sequence goes on along the minus strand of JAJPXL010000045.1, from coordinate 53,680 downwards.
TTTTGGCGCAGGCCACCCCCATCTCCTCCAGCTCCTGCAAATGCTCCGCCAGGCTCATGTCCTTCAGGGACAGGGGATAACCGTCCGCCCGCCTGCCCCAGCCGTATTGGAGGCGGCAGGGCTGGGCGCACATCCCCCGGTTGCCGCTACGTCCGCCGATGACGGAAGAGAGGAAGCACTGGCCGGAGTAGCACATACACAGCGCCCCGTGGACGAACACCTCGATCTCCACCGGGCTGTGGGCGCAGATGTGGGCGATGGCGTCCCTGGACAGCTCCCGGCTCAGCACCACCCTGGTCATGCCCAGGTCGGCGGCAGCCCGAACCCCGTCCAGGGAGTGAACGGTCATCTGGGTGGAGGCGTGGAGGGGCAGATCCGGGGCCACCCGCCGCACCACGGCGGCCACCCCCAGGTCCTGCACCAGCACCGCGTCAATGCCCAGGGCGCTGGCATAGGCGGCCAGCCGGGCCGCCTCCTCCAGCTCTCCGTCCCCCAGCAGAGTGTTCAGGGTCAGGTAGACCCTCACCCCCCGGAGATGGCAAAACTCCACCGCCTCCCTCAGGGCGGCGTCGTCAAAGTTGGCCGCGCCCCGGCGGGCGTTGAAGTTGCCGGAGCCGAGATAGACGGCGTCCGCCCCGCTGCGCACGGCGGCAACGACCGACTCCTGCCCGCCGGCAGGCGACAGCAGCTCCATCATCGGCGGGGAACGCTCACTTCTTGCCCAGCTGCAGCCGGACGATTTCCCGCTTGGCCTCGCTGAGCTGGCTGTCCAGCTTGCCCTTCTCGTCCAGGGCCTCTTTCAGCTGACGGCGCAGGTCCTCATTGGAGGCAACGGCATGGTAATAGTTGTCGGCCACGTTCAGGGCGGTCATCACCGCCACATCCAGGGCGGAGGCCCTGGAATCCCTTTGCAGCTCCGACATCTGAGCGTCCACATAGGCGGCCACCTTCTCCACATAGGCGGTATTGTCCTCGCTGGACAGAATGTAGTTCCGGCCTGCGACAGTGACAGTGACTTTATTTTTCATACTGTTCCCTCCCATATATGTTTCTCAGAAGCACAAACAGACAGATTATTAAATAGTATACCACATCAGGAAGGAAATGGGAACCGATTTTTTGCGCTAAATGCAGGATTTCTCTCACCAAATCAGCGCCTGCGCATCCCCTCCAGGTAGCTCCAGCCGCCCCGCAGCGGCTCCGGCAGGCAGAGGCCCCACAGGTCGTCCGCCCGGTTCTCCAGCCGGAACTGCTCCCCCGCCGGGCCGGTCAGCTTCTTCCCCGCGGCCGGCCGCACGATCAGGGGCGGGCCGTCCCGGCCCCGGAGCGGCCGGAGCAGCGTCTGCCCCCGTTCATCCATGGCCAGCACCTGCAAAAAGGGCGGCTCGTCCGGGCAGTCCTCCCTGGCGATGCCCAGCCAGCAGCAGAGCAGGATGCGCCGGAGGCGGGCGTAGGCGTAGCGCTTCGTCTTGGCCCGGGCGCAGAAGTCCTCCGGGGAGGCCGCCTCCTGGGCCGCCCGGTACAGCCGGTGCTCCAGCCCCTCCGACACGTCGGGCAGGCGGGCGAAGTCCTCCGGCGTGGCCTGGCGGAGGGCGGCGAGAATGGCTCTGTCGCACCGGCGCTGGTCGGCGGGGAGCCTGCCCGCCTGGGCGAAGCTCAGCAGCAGTTCCCCCGCCTCGGCGGGCATCTTCTCCGTCGCCTCCCGGAAGCGCCCCTGATACAGCAGCCCCCGCAGGGCGGAGGCGGACGCCACCGCCCCGTCCAGCGCATCGCTGCCGTGGGCCGCCCCCCATCGCCGGACGGGGAAGGGGCGGATGCCGGTGCCCCGCAGGGCCCGGAGGTACTCCACCGCCAGCAGGTCGTTGGGCTGGCGGAGCACCTCCGCCCCGTCCCCGATGAGCTGGGCCACCGCCCGCTCCCGGGCGGCGGCAAAGGAGACGCCTCCGGCCAGCTCTGTTTTCAGCCTCTGGCGATAGTCCTCCGTCTCCAGGGCGTCCGCCGCCCGCTGGAGGCGGGGCAGGTCGCCGCACTCGCTGCCGAAGGCCAGCACGGTGATACCCACCCTCCGCAGCAGCGCCACCCCGCCCCGGGCGAACCGCTCGGCGGAGGCGCAGGCGAAGGTGACGGGCAGCAGCACCACCAGGTCCGCCCCGCCGGTCAGCGCCAGCTCGGCCCTGTCCTGCTTGGCCAGCGCCGCCGCGCTCCCCCGCTGGGTGAAGCTGCCGCTCATGGCCACCGCGACGGTGCACCCCGGAAAGGCCTCCCGCACCTGCCGGAGCAGCCACGTATGGCCCCGGTGGAAGGGGTCAAACTCCGCCACAATGCCAACAATTTCCATATCCCATCACCGCCGCAAAAAAAGTTGCCCTTCTGTCCTGACTTTTTAGCAAAAATTGCTTGTTCCTTTTTTAGAAACGTTGTATAATAGTCTTGCATATAACCTTGTATGAGTATAACACAAGCCATATGCCCCATGCAAGCTGCAAAAGATGTAAAGGAGTCGATTCAAACATGAATATTCTGGTGATCAACGCTGGCAGCTCTTCCTTAAAATATCAGCTGCTGGACCCCGAGACCGGCGTGCTGAAGGCCAAGGGCCTGTGCGAGCGGATCGGCATTGACGGCAAATTTACCTATAAGCCCGCCGTGGAGGGCAAGGCCCCCCAGAACGCCGTGGACATCCCCATGCCCACCCATTCCGAGGCCATTCAGGCTGTGCTGAACGCGCTGGTAGACCCTGAGAACGGCGTTCTCTCCTCCATGAGTGAGATTGACGCTGTGGGCCACCGCGTCGTCCACGGCGGAGAGTCCTTCGCCGCCTCCGCCCTGATCACGCCGGACATGATGAAGGCTGTGGAGGCCTGCAACCCCCTGGCCCCGCTGCACAACCCCGCCAACATCATCGGCATCAACGCCTGCACCGCCGTGCTGGGGGAGGACGTGCCCCAGGTGGCCGTGTTTGACACCGCCTTCCACCAGACCATGCCCGAAGTGGCCTATATGTACGCCATCCCCTATGAGTATTATGAGAACGACAAGCTGCGCCGCTACGGCTTCCACGGCACCAGCCACCGCTTCGTCTCCGCCCGGGCCGCCGCCATGCTGGGCAAGCCCATCGAGGAGCTGAAAATCATCACCTGCCATCTGGGCAACGGCTCCTCCATCTGCGCCGTGAAGAACGGCAAGAGCGTGGACACCTCCATGGGCCTGACCCCCCTGGCCGGCCTGCCCATGGGCACCCGCTCCGGCGATATGGACGCCGGCATCATGGAGTACATCATGAACAAGTACGATGTGGACATGAAGGGCATGATGAACATCCTGAACAAGAAGTCCGGCATGGCCGGCGTCTCCGGCGTCTCCTCCGACTTCCGGGACCTGGACGCTGCCGACGCCGCGGGCAACCACCGCGCCGCCTTGGCCAAGCAGATGTTCTGCTATGACGTGAAGAAGTACATCGGCTCCTATGCCGCCGCCATGGGCGGGGTGGACGCCATCGTCTTTACCGCCGGCGTGGGTGAGAACAGTCCCACCCTCCGCACGGAGATGACCTCCGGCCTGGAGTTCATGGGCGTCGCCCCCATTGACCAAGAGAAGAATCAGCTCCGCGGTGACGAGGTGGACATCTCCGGCGAAGGCTCCAAGGTGCGGGTGCTGGTCATCCCCACCAACGAGGAGCTGATGATCGCCATGGACACCGCCGAGATCGTCAAGGCCCTGTAATTCCATCTCTCTCTCACGCAGGCACTGTAAGGGAGTGCGGCGGGCGGCAACGCCCCCAAATCCCTGCTATCGGAACGCTGCTTACCCCGGCCTGAGGGCCGGGGGCAGAATACTGCCCGACGTGCTTGAAACGGTTTCTGTTCGTGCGATACTCCCCATTTGTCGCCGCCAACAGGTTCCTGCCGGTTGGGTGACGAAAAAACGGAGGAGAAACATACCATGAAGCCCGAAAAAGAGAAAGCTACTATCACCCTGCTGGACGTGCGCATGGCTGTCAGCGTCCTGATTTGCTACACCGCCGCCATGCTGCTGGCCGACGTGGCAGGCATTAAGTTCACCTGGGGGAACTATTCCCTGGAGATTCTCCAAAAGATGACCTGCTGCATCTCCTGCTTCCTGTGCTGTCAGGATAACACCAAGGTCAGCCTGAGGGCAGGCATCAACCGTCTCATCATCACCGCCATCGGCGGCGTTGTCGCCATCGTCATCATCGCCCTGGACTGCGTCATCGGCAACGACTGGGTGGAGATGCTGATGATCGTGGCCGGCGTGCTGCTGACCCTGTTCCTGTGCAAGCTGGCCGGAGTGCCGTACATCAATGCCCGCATCGGCTGTGTGACGCTGATTCTGGTGGCCTGCACCCTGAACTCCACCGCCCGCATCTGGTACGGTGCATTCCGTCTGCTGTCCACCCTGTTCGCCGTGCTGGTGGTGCTGCTGGTCACCTGGATTTTTGACAAGGTTCAGGCAAGCCGCGCCCCCGCTGAGGAGCAGAAGGCGGCCCAGTAACGTCAACCCAAAAAGGCCCTCCGGCGGGAATCCTCTGCCGGAGGGCTTTTTCTCATCTGAACGGAAGGAGTGAGCCTATGAAAACCATCCTGCTGACCGGCTTCGCCCCCTTCGGGGCGGACACCGTCAACCCCTCCTGGGAGGCGCTAACCCTGCTCCCCGACCAGGCGGAGGGGGTGCGCCTGGTCAGGCGGCGGCTGCCGGTGGCCTATGACCAGGTGGCCGGGCTGCTGGCTCAAGCCGTGGAGGAGGTACGCCCCGATGCGGTGCTCTGCGTCGGCCAGGCCGGCGAACGCACCGGCCTGACCCCGGAGCTGGCGGCCCTCAACTGGAAGGACGCCGCCCTGCCGGACAATGCCGGTGTCTCCTATGGCGGCGTCCCCATCTGTCCGGAGGGCCCGGCCGCCTACTTCGCCACCGTCCCGGTGAAGGAGATGGTGGCGGCCATTCGGGCCGCCGGAATCCCCGCCGCCCTGTCCTGCTCGGCGGGAACCTACGTCTGCAACTGCACCATGTACCACCTGCTACGGCTGCTGGAGGCGCGGTACCCCGCCGTGCAGGGCGGCTTCCTCCATGTGCCCTACGCCAGTGAGCAGGTGCTTGACCGCCCCGTCGCTCCCTCCCTGCCGCTACCCCTTATCGCGGCGGGTATCCAGGCGGCGGCCCTCGCCATCGCGCGCGGGCCGGCAGCCAGGGAACAACATCCCTAACAGCGCAAAAAAGCTGCCGGTCACCTGTGTGACCGGCAGCTTGCTTCTGGTGAAGAGCTGTGCAGGGCGGCTTACGCCTCGTCCTTTTCCGCATCGTAGGGCACCTTCTTCGGGGTCTGGGGCTGTCCGCCCGCCCCGGAGATCTGGTTGAACCGAACACGGGCCTGGCGAATCTCCGCCAGAGCCTGGGTCAGAGCCTCCTCGCTGTGGCGCAGGCTGTCGTCGCAATAGGTGTTGGTGGCGGTCTTGACCTCGGCGGTCTGCTTCTCCGTCTGGGCGGCGATTTCCTGCCCCCGCTCCTGGGCCTGGCGCACCATCTCCTTGGTGCGCTTCTCGGTGTCCCGCAGCACCTCATTGACCTTGGCGTTGATGCGCACCTGGACCTCGCTCTGGTCCACCATGCGGTTGGCCTCCTCCTCCGCCTGGCGCAGGATGCGGGCGGACTCCTCCTGGGCCTGGCGCAGCACTTTTTCCGCCTCGGACTGGGCCTGGTTCAGGTACTCCGTCCGGGTGGCCACCATCTTCCGGGCCTGCTCCACCTCAACGGGGAATTTGTTGCGCACTTCGTCCAAAATATCCAGCGCCTTATCCCGGTCGATTTTGCAGGAACCGTTGAAGCTGCTCTTGGCGTCGTCGATCATCTGATAGAGCTGGTTCAATAAATCTTTTACACTGTTTGCCATACAAATTCCCCCAATTTATCTTTTTTCATGGAACAGGGCCTCAGCCCTGGGATTCCTTCCGGTAAAAGGTCGCCTTGATTTTGCCGTACTTATAGTCCCGGCTTCTGGTATACGGCTCCGGCAGCTCCGGCAGCTTCTGCTCATACCTGCTTTCACAGACAATTATACCATTCTCCGCCAGAATGTCAATTGATGCGATTTTTTTCAGCGCGGCCTCCAGCAGGCCGGAGTCATAGGGCGGGTCCAGGAAAATCAGGTGGAACCGCTCCCTTGTGGTGTTCAGGTAGGCGATGGCGTCCCCCAGCTGCACAGTGGCGTTCCGCTCCAGCTCCGTGGCCCGGAGATTCTCCTTGATGAGCTTCACCGCGTCCCGCCGCTGGTCCACAAAGACGCACCTGGCCGCCCCGCGGCTCAGGCACTCGATGCCCAGCTGCCCGGTGCCGCCGAACAGGTCCAAAACGTTCCGCCCCTCGATGTCAAACTGGATGGTGTTAAAGATGCCCTCCTTCACCCGGTCGTAGGTGGGGCGGGTATCGCTCCCCGTCAGTTCCCCCAGCTTGCGGCCCTTGGCCGTACCAGTAATCACCCGCATGGGTCATTCCTCCTTTGTCGTATCGCCCTCCGTCACGTCCTCCGCCGGATGGAACCGCTGCCAGACTGCCAGCGCTGTTGGCTTCGGCACCACCTGGCACAGCTCCTCATAGCTGGCCGCCCGGATGGCCTTCATGGTTTTAAAGTGCTTCATCAGCGCCTTGCGCCGGGCCTCCCCCACGCCGGGGATGGTCTCCAGCGACGAGGCCACCGTGCTTTTCGCATGGCTCTCCCGGTGGTAGGTGATGGCGAAGCGGTGAACCTCCTCCTGCACCCGGCCCACCAGGGCGAAGATGTTCTGGTTCTGCTGGATGCCGATTTCCCGGCCGTCCGGAGCCACCAGCGCCCGGGTGCGGTGCCGGTCGTCCTTCACCATGCCGAACACGGGGACGGAAAGGCCCATCCGCTCCATCACCTGCACCGCCACATGGACCTGGCCCAGGCCGCCGTCCATCAGAATCACATCGGGGAGGGGGGCGAACTTCTCGTCCCCGTCCAGATACCGCTGGAACCGGCGGGTCAGCACCTGGTCCAGGGAAGCGTAGTCGTCCGGCCCGTCCATATCCCGGAGGCGGAACCGGCGGTAGGCCGATTTCAGCGGCTTCCCGTCCTGGAACACCACCATGGAGGCCACGATGTCCGCGCTGCCGGTGTTGGAGATGTCGTAGGACTCAAATCGGCGGGGGGTATCCTCCAGCCCCAGCAGATTGCCGAACAGCTCCAGCAGCTTGTTCTGATGCTCCTCCTTCGTGGTGGCCCGCTCCACCTCGTCCCGGGCGTTCTTGCAGGCCATCTCCACCAGCCGCACCTTCTCCCCCCGTTTGGGGAGGAGCAGTTCCACCTTATGCCCGCCGTTCTCGGAGAACCACTGCTCCATGCTCTCCCGGGCCACCGGCTCCAGGGGCAGGTAAATCGCCTTGGGCAGGTTGCCCCGCTCCCCATAGGTCTGGTTCAGCAGGGCGGAGAGGATCTCCCCGTCATCCTCCTCCATGGGGGTGGCCAGCAGGCGGGTCTCCCGCTCCGCCAGCGCGCCCTCCAGGAAGTGGAGCACCACGAAGCCGCATTTGGCGTCCCCCCGGTAGTATCCCACCACATCGGTGTCCGCACGGGCCCCGGCCACCACCTTTTGCTTTGTGCCCAGCAGCTGGATGGCACGGAGCCTGTCCCGCAGCTCCGCCGCGTTTTCAAAGCGCAGCTCCTCCGCCGCCTTCTGCATTTCCGCCTCCAGCTCCTGCTCCACCTGGCTGAACTTGCCCTCCAGCAGCCGGATGGCCTGCTGGATGCGGAGCTGGTACTCCTCCTGGTTCGGCTCCCCCTGGCACCAGCCGTCGCAGCTGCCGATATGGTGATTCAGGCAGGGCCGCTCCTTGCCGATGTCCCTGGGGAACTGCTTCTTGCAGGTGGGCAGGCGGAGGGCGGCGGAGACGGTTTTGATGATTTCATAGCTGCTGCCCCGGCTGCCGTAGGGGCCGAAGTACTTCGCCCCGTCCTGGGCCACCCGCCCTGCCAGGGAGAAGCGGGGGTAGGTGTCCTTCACCGTCAGGCGGATGTAGGGGTACCCCTTATCGTCCTTCAACAGGATGTTGTACTTGGGCTTGTGCCGCTTGATGAGGGAGTTTTCCAGCACCAGGGCCTCGAACTCGCTGTCGGCCAGAATATAGTCAAAGTGGTCGATTTGGCTGACCATAGCCCGGGTCTTGCTGTTGTGGCTGGCCAGGTTGTTGAAATATTGGCTGACCCGGTTCTTCAGCGCCCGGGACTTACCCACATAAATCACTTCGCCGGAGCGGTCCATCATAATATAGACCCCCGGCTGTAAGGGCAGCGAGTGGGCCTTTTCCTTCAGTTCATCCTTTGTCATTGCTCTGTCACCGGTAGAAAAAAAGCACCGCGCCGCGGTGCTTTTCCAGTTTGCGCATCGGAAGGCCAGGCAGACTGCTCAGTCGTCGGCCCGATCCTCCAGGATTTCAACCAGGCCCTCGATTGCTTCCTTCTCATCCGGGCCGTGGGCGATCAGACGGATGGTGGCGCCGCACATGATGCCCATATACAGGACCCCAAGCAGGCTCTTGGCGTTCACCCGGCGCTCATCCTGCTCCACCCAGATGGAGCTGATATATTCATTTGCTCGCTGAATAAAATAGGAAGCGGACTCCGTACAGAGGCCTTTTTCGTTTTTAACCGTAACTTCTTTCACCGTCATTGTGAATATCCTCCCCAAGGTCCCCTAAGTCAACGTACATTCCTTCCATTGCCGAAACAAAATCAGCGCATGGTAATGTAAGTATGATTATCATAGCAAATCAGATTGCTCGCCGTCAATAGCAAAATAGCCAAACTTCCTCCAGCCAAATGAATTAAACTCGCCCTTTTCACAACATTTCCGTCACTGGCAGGAAAATGTTGAGGTGGAACATATCCTCCTGGATATGGGCGGACAGTCCGCCCCCCAGCTTTTCCGCCATCAGCTGCATGGAGCGCATCCCGAAGCCGTGGCAGTCCTTGTCCTCCTTGGTGGTCTGGGGCAGGCCGTTCTTGAACACCAGCTGATTCGCGTCCACGCAGTAGTTTTCCACGTGGATGAAAATCATATCCCGCTGGCGGGACACGTCCAGGTGGATGACCCGCTTCTCCAGGTCGTCCACCTTCTTCACCGCCTCGATGGCGTTGCTGATGGCGTTGCCGAAGATGGAGCACAGGCTCTCCGTGGACAGAAAGTCCAGCTCGCTGCCTGCGGCGACGCAGATGAAGCTGATATGCTCCCGCTCGCACTGCACGTTCTGCTCCTCCAGGATGGTGTCCAGGATCTGGTTGCCCGTCTCGATTTTGCGGCTGTAGACGGAGATCTCCCGCTCCAGTTCATCCAGCGCCTCATGGTTGAGGGCGCCGCCGCTCTGCCGCAGGGCCTGGATCTGGTGCTTCAGGTCGTGGCATTTGATGTTGATCATCTCGTTGCTCTCCCGGAAGCGCTCGTACATGGCCCGGTCCAGCTGCCAGAGCCGTTTGATCTCCGCGGCCTCGTGGACGGCGGACTCCTTTTGCAGCAGGGTGAACTGAATCGCCATGGCCAGGGCGCAGCACAGCACGCTCTGCACATAGACCACAGCCTCCACCACCAGCGGCAGCGCCGCATCGGCGTCCACATGGAACACCAGCACCGCGTTCAGCACCACGTCCACCAGCACGATGACGAAGGACAGCCCCAGGCGGGCGGAGAAGCCGCCGATGTCCAGATTCTCCTCGCTGTAAATCAGGTAGGACACCAGCACCCAGATGCCCCAGTAAATCAGCACATAGCTGACGGCGTAGAGCAGCAGGGCCAGGGGGGTGGCGTCGCTGAGGGTGGAGCCCCGATACATATCGCCGTACCTGCTCAGCCCGCTAATGGTCACCAGGAAGTTATAGGTCTGATAGGCCAGGTGCTGGGCGGTGTAGGCCAGCAGGCCGCAGAAGAACAGGTTCTCCACCGGCTCCTGGAAGCAGAAGTGGAGGGCCACCAGGCTGGAGACGAAAATCACCAGGAACAGCAGGGACATATACGCCGCATTGCTCCACAGCACCGGCAGCAGCGCGGCCACCGCCAGCACGCCTAACGCCCCCAGCAGCACCCGCCACCCGAAGTGGCTCCGCCGCTTCAGGGAACCGGTGACGATGGCCAGCGCCGCCATCAGCTCCAGCGCGAACTGAATCTTATAGGAAGAAAATAATGTCATCAGGTCAAACATAGGACTTCTCTCCATAATAATAGGCCAGGTCTGCACAAAACTCTTTCTTTCTGCGGCGGGCGATGGGCAGCTCCTCCCCGGACTGGAGCTGCACGTTGTCCTTCCGCACGCCGACGACCTTCCCCAGATTTACCAGCGTTCCCATATTGATGCGGGAGAAGAGGTGCGGGGGCAGGCTCTCCTCCACGGCGGAGAGGGCCGTCCACGCCTCCAGCACGCTGTCCTCCATGTGGAAGAACAGCTTATGATTCTGCGACTCAATGTAGCAGATGCGGCCGACGGGGATGCGGTAAGTGTCCCGCTTGGAGGTCACGATCAGGCTGGCGGGCCTGCGCTGCTCCAGGCAGCGGAACACCCGATCCATCATCTTGGAAAACTGAAAGTAGGAGATGGGTTTCAGGATAAAATCCAGCGCCGCCACCTGGTAGCCCTGGACGGCGTACTGGGCCATGTTGGTGACGAATACGATCAGCACATCGCTGTCCAGCTCCCGGAGGCGCTCCGCCAGCCGCATCCCGTTCATGCCCGGCATCTGAATGTCCAGCAGCACCAGGTCAAAGGTGGGGCTGTACTGCTCCAGGAAGGCCACCGGGTCGGAAAAGCAATCAACCGCAATCTGCCACCGGGTTGCCGCCTCATAGTCGGCGCAGTATTGCTTCAACCGTTCCGCCTCTAACCGCTCGTCCTCCACAATCGCCGTATGCATAACCGCTCACCCCTTCACTTCCGATTTTATCTAGTATAACATGAAACGTTGATTTCGGAAAGAGAAAAATGAAAGGCATCCACAAAATGTGAATGCCTTTCCGCGCAATACCCGTGTCAGTCAGAGGAAATTGGGAAGCATCCGCTGGCTGGTGTGCGCGTCTGGAGAGGCAGGACAGCTGGAAGCCGCCGCCCTGCCCGGTTGGGAATCGACGGAAAGGAGGAATTCCGTCCGTTACTTCGCGTTTGTCTTGCGCTTCTTGTAGCCCTTGAAGATGAGCACCTCGCAACCCAGCACGATCACACCCACAATGACGTCAACGGCAATCAGGGCGATCTGCCAGCCGGCCATGCCTTCATCCAGGTTTTCCTCGGCGTAGGCCCGGCTGTTCACCGTGACATACAGGATGTTGTGGCAGGCGGTGCGCATATTCTGGAGGCTGTATGCGGAGGTCTGGTCATTGATATTATTGGTCACCACGTCCATGGGGGCCAGCATCAGGTCAGTGCCCGCCGCAATGCACTGGTCGGCATTCATATAGCCTCTGTCCCGGAAATAGTCCGTCTCTACGAAGCCTACAAAGCCCCATTCATCCCGCAGTACGGTGGTGCAGAGTTCATAGCAGCCGCTGGCCCACTGCACACCGACATAGTTCATGGCGGTCATAACAGCCTTTGCACCGCCGTCCTTCACGGCAATCTCAAAGGGCTTCAGGTAGATTTCACGGATGGACTGTTCGTCGGCCCATGTACAAAGCATCTGGGCGCGGGCCGTTTCCTGATCGTTCAGAGCAAAGTGTTTGATGTAGCCATACACGCCGTACTCCTCCGCGCCGATGACAGCGTTGGCAGCCATCACACCGGACAGCACACCGTCCTCGGAGTAATACTCAAAGTTCCGGCCTGCGAAGGCGGAGCGGTGGATGTTCATGGCGGGGGCGTACCAACCGGAGACGTCCATCTCATCCGCCATCTTGCCGATGCTCTCGCCAAAGGCCAGGGCCAGGTCGGCGTTCCAGCTGTTGGCAATCACGATTGCGGAGGGGAAGCCCACGGAGCCAACGCTGGTGAAGTTGTTGTTGATGGAGGCGGGGCCGTCGCAGTCGATGGTCTGCACCTTGCCGATGGAGGAAACAGAGGTCGTCTGGTAGCCGCCCAGGGAAATCAGGCTGTTCATGTCGGAGACGGTCATCTCATCCAGCAGCTCGTCCCACAGGGGGTCGTCATAGTCCAGCCCACGGAGGTCGGACAGGGTGACGCCGTTGCTTGCGCCGGTGGTGGGCATTTCCTCGTCGCCGGTGGCCAGCGATGCCACATACTCATAGGCGTTGGAGTTGTTGATAAAGGTCTCCACATACTCCTCGCCAAGCTCGGTGCTGGCGGGGGCTGCGGTGGCCTCGGCGTAGTTGGCGAAGCCGTCTGCACGGGAGAGGTAGGTCACGTCGCCCTCGGCGAAGTCGAACTGATTGACGGCGGCCACCTCATCGGTGCTGCGGGGGTTGTTCACATCATAGGTGATGGTCTCGTCCACAGCGTAGGTGAAGGAGTCCAGAACGGTGTGGGAGTCGGAGTTGATGGAGATGGTGTACTCCCCGGCCTCCAGCACATAGCAGCCAGCGCCGTAGGTGTCATAGGAGGCCATGTCCTCCGCGTTGAAGCTGAGGGAAACCGTCTCGGAGGCCCCAGGCTCCAGAGTGTCGGTCTTGGCGAAGGTCACCAGGTTGGCGGTGGCCTTCTCAATGCCGCCATTGTAATAGGGAGGCGTGTAGTACACTTCGATGACATCCTTGCCCGCAACGGTGCCGGTATTGGTCACGGTAACGTCAAAGCTGATGGTGCCGTCGGCAGCTACCTCCAGGTCGGTCATCGTCTGCTCGAAGGTGGTGTAGCTCAGGCCGTGGCCGAAGGGATACTGCACAGTGGAATCGTAGTCGATCAGGTTCTCCTCATCGGCGGTCTCGTAGAACTTATAGCCCACATAAATGCTCTCCACATAGTCTACAAAGTGGGGGACGGTGGTGCCATAGGTAAACGTGCCCGTGGCTTCATAGCTAAATTCGTCTGCATTCGTGTAAGCGAACTCGCCAATGTTGTTGAAATAAGGGGTTGCCGTCAGGTCATAGACGAAGGTATCGGTGGCCTTGCCGGAGGGGTTCACAGCGCCGGTCACGATTTCGCCCAGAGCGGTGAAGCCGGTCTGGCCGGGGCCGGGGCACCAGATTACGCTCTTGATCTGCTCATAATCGTCCACAAAGCCCAGCTCCAGCGTGTTCGCGCTGTTGTAGACCAGGATGACATTGTCGAAGTTGGCGCAGACCAGCTCGATCATGTCCTTTTCCGTCTGGCTCAGGGACAGGTAATGGGTCCCGTCCGGGAAGTCCAGATACTCGTCAGAGTTGTCCTCGTAATGCTCCAGGGAGCCGTCCTCTCTGGTGACCGCCATATCGGTGGGCAGGTCGGCAAACTCGCCGCCGATTCGGGAGATGACGATCATCGCCGTGTCGGAGAACTCCTTGGCGTTTTCAATCATCTCATCCGTATAAGTATCTGCGGGAGGCTCCGGCAGCGTCCAGTAATGGTCGCCATAGCCCAGCTCCGGCCGCTCTGCACAGTAGCTGCTGTAAAAATCGCTGAGTTCGGTGTTCAGGTTCAGTCCGGCACTCTCCAGGCCCTCCAGCAGGGTGACCTTCTCCATTGCATCAGACAGTGCGCCGGAGCCGGTGCCGCCGTAAACCGGGTCAATGGAGGCCCAGCCGAACACGTTCAGGTTGGAGCCGCTGCTGAGCGGCAGCAGGTCGTCATCATTCTGCTCCAGAACGATGCCCTCTTCCGCCAAATCAACGCACAATGCACTGGCTTCCTCTACGGATTCGTCGCTGATGGTTCCTTCCCCGGAGACCAGCGCCAGAAGCGAAGACATGGGGCCAACGCAAATCAGGTTGATAATGAGCACCAGCGCCAGAATCATAATCGCGCCGGACTGGGCACGGACCATGAACTTTTTGGCCTTGTCCCATTTCCTGCACAGAATCATGGCAACGATGCCGAGCACGAGTATGATGCCAAGCGCAATCAGATAGCCGGAAGCCGACTTTGCTACGTCAATGACATCAGACATATTAATCGTTAGCATATTGTTTCCTCCTTGATACTTCAAAATTTTCCCGCAGACGGTGCGCACCTGTCCCGCTCAACGGCAAATATAGCACCATCTTACGTTAAAGTCAATCACACATCGCGTATTCGGTCGGTTTTCTTTCGCATTCGGCGCACCAGTGGAACGGGAAACCGGCGGGAACGCCGTCTGCGCTCCGCCGCCCGTCCGGGCGGGATTCCAGGGGAATTATCAGTAAAAAGTGCTAAAACCTGGCAAGAAAATCATGGCGTATCCATGCTGATTGTGGTAGAATATAAAATAGGTTTTAATATGAACTTCCGATTTTAGGAAACCTGCCATACCAATCAACGAGGCCGGAACGGCACCCCGGCCAGCAAGGAGGACTGTACTATGAGCCAAAAAGCAAGCGACCAGGTCAAACGCTACCAGAACCCCAACGGCCCCACCATCGGCACTGTCTCCCGGGACGTTATCGAGCAGGACGGGCTGTACTTTAAGGATATCGACGGCTCCGGCCAGGTCACGCCGGTGAACGACTGGCGGCTGTCCCCGGCGGAGCGGGCCGCGGCCTACGTCCAGACCCTGACGGTGGACGAGAAGATCGCCCAGCTGTTCATCTCGGACTGGCGCATGGGGCCCAAGTACCCCTGTCCGGTGCCTGACCACCAGTTCGTCACCGACGAATCCGGCCTGCTGGACGACGCAGAGATGAACGGCAAGACCATCTTCGGGGAGCAGCACCTGCCCGGCACCACCACGCTGATCAAAGACTGGTTCTCCCGCCACCTGATCCTGCGGGCCAACGCCACGCCGGACGACATGGCGGACTGGCTGAACCAGCTCCACGCCGTGGCGGAGCAGTGCGACCACTTTGTCCCCGTCAGCGTGGCCTCCAACTCCCGGAATGAAAACGGCGAGGTGGTCTTTGGCATGAACGACGCCTCCGGCGTCTTTGCCACCTGGCCCGGCACCTTGGGCATCGCCGCCGCCGTCAAGGGCGACAGCCTGGACATCATCGACAAGTTTGCCGACTGCGTCCGGCGTGAGTGGAACGCCTGCGGTCTGAAAAAGGGCTATATGTACATGGCCGACGTGGTGTCCGACCCCCGCTGGCAGCGCACCTTCGGCACCTTCGGCGAGGACCCAGAGCTGATCACCGCCATCTTTGAGCGGCTCATCCCCGGCATCCAGGGCAGCGAGGACGGCGTCACCCCCGACGGCGTCTCCATGACGGTGAAGCACTTCCCCGGCGGCGGCGCCCGTGAAAACGGCTTCGACCCCCACTACGCCGCAGGCCAGTGGAACGTCTACGCCACGGAGGGCTCCCTCCAGAAGTACCACATCCCCACCTTCCAGCCCGCCGTGAAGTACCACGCCGCCTCCATCATGCCCTACTACTCCAAGCCCGCCGCCGCCAAGAGCGCCCCTCAGACCGACATGAACGGCGACCCCATCGAGCTGAACCCCTACGGCTTCGCCTACAATAAGGTGTTCATTGACAAGGTGCTTCGGGGGCAGATGGGCTTCGACGGCTACATCAACTCCGACACCGGCATCGTCCACAACATGAGCTGGGGCGTAGAGGCCCTGGACCTGCCCGAGCGGGTGGGCTACGCCGTCACCCAGTCCGGCGTGGACGTCATCAGCGGCCTGTTCGAC
This sequence comes from Clostridiales bacterium, assembly GCA_021205455.1. Lineage (GTDB taxonomy): Bacteria > Bacillota > Clostridia > Oscillospirales > Oscillospiraceae > Onthomonas. Next base: position 37,977 of record JAJPXL010000045.1, on the reverse strand, counting down.
AACGAGGTGGGCCGGGAGGCCTATGACCGGGCCACCAACGGCTATTATGACACCCATCCCGTGCCCGAGGGCTTTAAAAAGGAAGACCTGGTGCTGACCGACGAGAGCCTGAACCGGGCCGTCTCCCGCACCCTGACCGAGCTGTTCCAGCAGGGGATGTTCGAGAATCCCTACGCCGACCCCGCCAACGCAGTGCAGGTGGTGGCCAACCAGGCCGACTGGGACGAAGCCGCCCTGACCCACCGGAAGAGCGTCGTCCTGCTGAAGAACCAGGACGTGCTGCCCCTGACGGCGGAGAAGCTGGCAGGGAAGCAGGTCTATGTGGAGGCCTTCGCCAAGGGCGACGCCACCGCCGCCACCGCCGCCCTGAAGGAGATGGTGGCAGGCGACTGCACCCTGACCGACGACCCCGCCCAGGCGGACTACGCCATCCTGATGGTCAGCCCCTCCTCTGGCAACTATTTCAGTGCCACCCCCGGCTATCTGGAAATCGACATCTGCGAGGGTAAGACCGTCCCCGATGTGGACGAGAAGGGTTGCCCCCTGGACACCACCCACCTGGAGACCACCCTCTCCGGCGCGAACCGCATCCCCGAAATTGCGGCGGCAGTTCACGCAAACAGCGGCAAGGTCATCGCCAACATCAACTTCCCGCTGGCCTGGATGGTGGGCAACGTGGAGCGCTATGCCGACGCCCTCACCGCCGGGTTCGACACCTACCCCTCCGCCACCCTGGACGTGATGTTCGGCCGCTTCTCCCCCACCGGCAAGCTGCCCATCACCCTGCCCAAGAACGACGCGGTGCTGGCCGTCGGCAAGGACGGCGTCTGTGTCAGCCCCAACGATGTCCCCGGCTACGACAAGGACCAGTACATCCCCGACGCGCTGAAGGACGAGAACGGCAAGGCCTACGCCTACCGCGACGCCGTGGGCAACTACTATGAGCTGAACTTCGGCCTGACCTATTAACGCGCCAACCACAGGGGGCTGCTTCCCTCTGCGGCCCCTTGGCCGCCGCTCGCAAGGGCGGCGGCCTTTTCCCATTGCCCGGTTGGAGCGCTGTCAGCGTTCAGCCGCCGGGACTACACACAGAGACAGGAGAGGAATCCATGAAACAACAAGTATACAACCCCTACCTGCCCTCCTGGGAGTACATCCCGGACGGCGAGCCCCATGTGTTTGGGGACCGTGTCTATGTCTACGGCTCCCACGACCGATTCAACGCGCCCATCTTCTGCATGAACGACTATGTTTGCTGGTCCGCTCCGGTGGACGACCTCAGCGACTGGCGAAACGAAGGGGTCATTTTCCGGAAGAACCAGGATCCAAAGAACAAGCTCGGTATCCGCCTGCTCTTTGCGCCGGACGTCTGCCAGGGGCCGGACGGGCGGTATTACCTGTATTACGCCTACGATTTCATGGGCATGATGGGGGTGGCCGTCTGCGACACCCCGGCGGGGCAGTATCAGTTCCTGGGCCACGTCCATTATCCGGACGGCACCATCTGGGGCCGCCGCGCCGGCGATCAGCTGCCCTTCGACCCCGGCGTTCTGGCGGACGAGGACGGACGGGTGTGGCTGTACTCCGGCTTCTACACCCCGGTGCCTGCTGTGGCCTCCGGCTTCCGGAAGCTCCGCAACGACGGCGGCGTAGTGCTGGAGCTGGAGCAGGACATGGTGACCATCAAGACAGAGCCAAAGCTGCTGTTCCCCAAGGAGGGGCCGGGCTCCTTCCCCAACCATGAGTTCTTCGAGGCCAGCTCCATCCGGAAGGACGGCGACCGTTATATCTTCGTCTACTCCTCCCGGCACAACCATGAGCTGTGCTACGCCACCAGCCACCGGCCGGACGGTGGCTTTGTCTACGGCGGCACGCTGGTCAGCCAGGGCGACCTGTTCCTGGACGGCAACGAGGACGAGACAAAGGGCACCAACTACCTGGGCAACACCCACGGCGGGATGCTCCACCTGGGCGAGGACTGGTACATCTTCTACCACCGGCAGACCAACCGGCACTCCTACTCCCGCCAGGCCTGCGCGGAGAAGCTGGTGCAGAATCCCGACGGCTCTTTCCAACAGGCGGAGGTCACCAGCTGCGGCCTGAACGGCGGCCCGCTGCGGGGCGTGGGCCGGTACGAGGCCAGAATCGCCTGCAACCTGTGGAGCAGGGACGGCGTAGGCCGTTACGACGGCAGCAACCCGAAGAAGGCCCTGAAAAATCACCCCTACTTCACCCAGACCGGCAAAGACCGGGAGGAGGACGGCGACCAGTACATCGCCAACATGAGGGCAGGCGCGGTGGCCGGATTCAAGTACTTTGACCTGCGGAGCGTCACCGGCGTCGCCGTCCGGGTGAAAGGGGACGGCGGCACGATGCAGGTGTCCGACACCCCCACGTTTCGCACCATCGCCGCCAGCATCTCCATGAAACCCACAAAGGACTACACCGAGTATCAGGCCCGGATGACCATAGGGGACGGCGTGAAGCCCCTGTACTTCCGGTATCGCGGCGCAGGCGCAATCGACTTTCACTCCTTTACGCTGACGTAAGGCATGGCCGCTGCCGGGCCGCAAACAGAACACGGGTGTATCGCCGTTTCTTCGGCGATACACCCGTGATTTTTGAAGCTTTTTCTGTTTTCCGTCAATCCTTATCCCAGATCAGGGTGGCAAAGTAGTCCTCCGGCGTCTCGGCCCGGCGAATCATCCGCACATTGCCGTCCTCCTGGAGCAGCAGCTCCGCCGAGCGGAGGCGGCCGTTGTAGTTGTAGCCCATGGAGAAGCCGTGGGCGCCGGTGTCGTGAATCACCAGCAGGTCGCCGGTGTCGATGCGGGGCAGCATCCGGTCGATGGCGAACTTGTCGTTATTCTCGCACAGGCTGCCCACCACGTCATACCTGTGGTCACAGGGCCAATCCTCCTTGCCCATGACGGTGATGTGGTGGTACGCGCCGTACATTGCAGGGCGCATCAGGTTGGCGGCGCAGGCATCCACCCCGATATACTCCTTATAGGTGTGCTTGGCGTGGATAGCCCGGGTCACCAGGCAGCCGTGGGAGGCCAGCATATACCGGCCCATCTCGGTGAGGATGCGGACATCCCCCATCCCGGCGGGGACCAGGATGGCCTCATACTGCTGCCGCACCCCCTCGCCGATGGCGTAGATGTCGTTGGCGGGCTGCTCCGGGCGATAGTCCACCCCCACGCCGCCGGAGAGGTTGATGAAGTCGATGTCGCAGCCGGTCTCCCGCTCCAGCTCCACCGCCAGCCGGAAGAGCTGACCGGCCAGGGCGGGGTAGTAGTCATTGGAGATGGTGTTGGAGGCCAGGAAGGCGTGGAGGCCGAAGTGCTTGGCCCCCATGGCCTTCAGCTTTTGGAAGCCGTCAAAGAGCTGGAGCCGGGTGAAGCCGTACTTGGCGTCGCCGGGGCTGTCCATGACCTGAAAGCCCTCCTTGCTCTCCCCCAGCTGGAACACGCCGCCGGGGTTAAAGCGGCAAGAGATGGTCTCCGGAATATAGCCGATGGTCTTCTCCAGGAAGTCAATGTGAGTATAGTCGTCCAGATTGATGACGGCCCCCAGCTGGGCGGCCTTGACGAACTCCTCAGCGGGGGTGTCGTTGGAGGAGAACATGATCTCCTCCCCCTGGAAGCCGCAGCGCTCGCTCATCATCAGCTCGGTCAGGGAGGAGCAGTCCACGCCGCAGCCCTCCTCCCGGAGGATGTCCAGAATCTGAGGGGTGGGGGTGGCCTTTACCGCGAAATGCTCCCGAAACCCCGGATTCCAGGCAAACGCCTCCCGGACGGCCCGGGCGGTGGCCCGGATGCCCGCCTCATCGTACAGATGGAAGGGGGTGGGGTACTGGGCGCAGATGGCCTCCAGCTGGGCCTGATTGACGAAAGGTACCTTTTCCATAGTGACACACACCTTATCTATCTCAAATCGCCTTCTATTGTATCGGATTTGGCGGCAGTTGACAAGAGCAAACTGACGCTTTCGCGAAAAAAATCGTATGCAACTTCGGAGGCGCTTTCCTGCATTTTTGACGCAGACGGACAAAAGAGGCCGCCCATTCTCCCCGTCCCTTTGTGGAAAACAGAAAAAAATCCGTTCCGCCGAAAAAACGGTTGAAAAAATACCGTGGCGGGCGTATAATGACCCATATAGCCAGAAGATGCTTGCAGGAAACAGGGCGGCATACCGTTGCCCCGCCGCCTGCCGAAGGAGTAACACTCTCAGGGGCCTCAAGGGGGAGGCCGGGACTGTAAGCGGATGGCACTCTGGAGAAGTCCGCGCAAGACGCGGAGGCCGAAGGTGCAATGCGGGGCGGAAGCCCTTGCAAATCTCTCAGGCAAAAGGACAGAGCGGAAACGGCAGCATCCGTCAGGATGGGGAGGGCGTCGCCCTCCGCGCCAGGTTCAGTTTGTCGCTTGAGGGCAGACCTTTGGGGGTCTGTCCTTTTTCAATGTCCGCGACCCGGCGGGCGGAGGCGAGGATGCAGAAACGGAAAGAGAGGATTCCCAATGATTGAACTGATTACCAACATCAACAGCGCTGTCAACAACGTGGTCTGGGGCTGGCCTGCCCTGATCCTGTTGGCCGCAGTGGGCATACTGATGACCTTCCTGACGAAGTTCTTCCAGATCACCCACATCGGCCACTGGATGAAGATGACCATCGGCGCCATCTTCCAGGATAAAGAAGTGGTAGGCCACACCAAGGACAAGTCCATCTCCCAGTTCCAGTCGCTGTGTACCGCCCTGGCGGCCACCGTTGGCACCGGCAACATCGTGGGCGTGGCGGGGGCCATCATCGTAGGCGGCCCCGGGGCCGTGTTCTGGATGTGGATCATCGCCTTCTTCGGCATGATGACCAACTACTCCGAAAACGTGCTGGGCATCTACTACCGCCGGAAGAACCAGAACGGCGAGTGGTCCGGCGGCGCCATGTACTACCTGCGGGACGGCCTGGGCGCCAAGAAGCACTGCAAGGGTCTGGGCTCCGTGCTGGCGGTGCTGTTCTCCATATTCTGCTTCCTGGCCTCCTTCGGCATCGGCAACATGACCCAGGTGAACTCCATCTCCGGCAATATGCAGTCCGCCTTCGGCGTCCCCACTGCCGTCACCGGCGTGGTGGTGCTGGTGCTGGCGGGGCTGGTCATTGTGGGCGGCCTGAAGCGCATCGCCTCGGTGACGGAGAAAATCGTCCCCTTCATGGTGGTGCTGTACATCCTGGGCTCCGTCGTGATTTTCTGCACCAACATCAGCCAGTTCGGCGCGGTGTTCACCGCCATCTTCAAGGGTGCCTTCGCCATGAAGGCTGTCGGCGGCGGCATCGTTGGCTCCGGCATCCGCCTGGCCATCGAGCAGGGCATGAAGCGGGGCGTCTTCTCCAACGAGGCGGGCCTCGGCTCCTCCGTCATGGTACACTCCAACTCCAACGTGCGGGAGCCTGTGCGCCAGGGTATGTGGGGCATCTTTGAGGTCTTTGCGGACACCATCGTGGTCTGCACCCTCACCGCCTTCTCCATCCTGTCCTCCGGCCTGGTGGACCTGGACACCGGCGTGGTCCTGACCGAGTACGAGGGCGTGGAGCTGACCAAGGCCAATATGGTGGGCACCGTCTTCTCCATGCACTTTGGGCAGATCGGCGCGGCCTTCGTGGCCATCGCCATTATGCTGTTCGCCTTCTCCACCGTGCTGGGCTGGAGCCATTACGGCACCAAGGCCTGCGAGTTCCTCTTTGGCGAGAAGTACACCATCGTGTACCGGGTGGTGTTCGTGGTGGCCATCTTCGGCGGCGCCGTCATGAGCGACAACCTGGCCTGGGATATTGCGGACACCCTGAACGGCATGATGATGATCCCCAACCTGATCGGCGTGCTGGCCCTCTCCCCCCTGGTGTACAAGCTGACGAAGAACTATGTGGACCGGAAGATCAGGGGCAAGGAGGACGTGGAACCCATGCTCTCCAACTGGGAGGACATCCAGGAGGAGGCCGCCGAAGCGGTGAAGCAGGGCGCAGAGTAAAACGCCCCCTTACAAAAGAACAAAAACGCACACCGCCCTCTGTCCTTGACAGAGGGCGGTGTTTTGTTTTGAGGAGCCGTTATCGCTTGCGTCTGAGCCCGAAGGTGGACAGAATCAGGCTCAGCAGGATACACACCAGGAATCCGGCCAGCAGTCCGCCGCAAACCCCGCTGAAGTCGATCCACACGTCAATGACGCTGCTGTTGCGCCCATCCACATAAATCTGAATCGTCTCGTCCAGGTTGGCCACGCACATACCAATCAGCAGCGGCCAGCAGCTGTAGCGCACATAGCGGGGGGTGTAGACCCGCACACACAGCATCAGCAGGAAGCCCAGCAGGGCGAACTCCGCATAATGGGCCAGCTTCCGCACCATTGCCTCAGACAGGGCGGAAATACCCAGCCTGCCCAGGACGGCGTTCAGCATGGCGGTGAACTCCGCGCTGCGGCTGGAGGACAGGGCCCCTGACTCCAGGCTGTTCTGGAAGATAAAGAGGATGGCCCACAGGACGAAGAAGGTAAAGAGGACGCGGAATATCATATGTATCACGCGGAAGGCAGTTCGTTTCATTCTAATAACTCTCCTGGAAGGGTGTTTGGGCCATTATACCCCCTCCGCACCGGAAAAAGCAAGAACAATGCGGGAACAAAGGGGAAACAAAGCGTAAACGATTTGGAACGAGGGCCGCCCCTATTCCCTCCAAAGGGCCTCATCTCAGGAACCCCCCTGAAAAACTTCTCCCAACGGCAACGCTGTCCAGATTATTGGACACCTTCCATGCTATACTGGTTTCATCAAACAAAAGGAGGCTAACCGCCATGCAAGTAAGAATCTGTTATGTCAGAGGCCATGTGGAAGTGTACGATCAGTTTGGAGCGTTCCTGTTCTCCGCCGACAATCTCGGCGAGGCGCTGGCGGAACTGGAGGAGGATGCCGCCTGAGCCGGAAAATTTTGTCGAAAAATCGGAAAAAACCTCTTGCGCAAATCGAACATATGTGCTATTATAGGAACCAGGAAATAGAACAAATGTTCTTGCGTTGGAACCAGATTGGAGGATCTGCCACGGAAACCATTTATTTTACCACCCGGAGTTTCATCCGCCACGAAGATAACGTCATTGATTTTGAGGAATATAAGGAAAAGCTGGCCGCCCAGCAGGCTCTGCTGGCGGAGCCGGAGGAGCCGGAAGCCCCCGCCTCTCAGGAGCACGCCGCTCCCGCGGGCAGGTGGCACACCATCGCCCGGCTGCGGGACAGCCTGGACCTAGCAGCCTCCGCCGCCATGATTCTGGCAGCGGTGGTCACCGCCGTCATGATTCTGTAGGAGGCGCTGCAGCAAACAGAACATAAAAGAAAACGCCCGAATGCATCACTCAGGCGTTTTCAAAAAAGAAGATGTCCTTCTGTGTTTCTGGTAATGCGATTGCAGAACCCGCACAGCCGTTTCACCCTCAGCGCAATTATCATAACACAATCCGACCGTTTTTGCAAGAAATGCACGGGAAATTTTTTCACAAAAAGAAAAAACAAATGCGACAGCTTTCTGGCAAAACAACGAATGGCTACCCTTTCCATTTTTTAAAAAGAGTGGCTGTATCCGCTGATAACAACGTGTTTTCACAACTTTTTATTCCATTCCCTTCGGCTGCGTCAGGCAAAGGGCGGGGAAACCGCCCCGCATCAAAGGGTTTCCGCGAGGGCGGGCAGCTCGGCCATGGACCGGATGCGGAGTATCCCGTCCACACCGGCTGCCTTCCCGTCGTCTGGCTGGAACCATATTCCGTGCATCCCCGCCCGGTCGGCGCCCTGCACGTCCCGGCGCAGGTTGTCCCCCACAAAGAGGCATTCCTCCGGCGCGCACCCCGCCTTTTCCAGGCACAGGGCAAAGAACCGGGGGGCGGGCTTGTCCGCGCCGGCCTCCTCGCTGCACACCATGAAATCGAAGTAGGGCAGGAACCCCAGCCGCTCCAGCTTGGCCAGCTGCCAGCCGGCGGTCAGGTCCGTGCCGATGCCCAGGCGAACGCCCTGGGCTTTCAACGTTTTCAGGCAGTCCTCCATGCCGGGGGTCGGCTCCATGGCATCCAGCAGGGTGTTCCAATACAGCCCTTCCATTTCACGGGCATAGGTCAGGGGCTGATCCAGCCACTCCAGCATGATCTGGCACCGCAACACGCGGCTGTGGGTGGCCCCGCACTCATGGCCCACCCGGCGAATCTGCTCCCGATAGGCCGCCCAGTACAGGTCATAGAAGCGGTCATAGGAGACGCCAAACCGCTCCCGGGCATAGGCGGCCAGGGCCGGGAAGGCCACCGCGTCCGCCCTGGTGTAGCTGTACAGGGTATCGTCAATGTCAAACAGTACGGTGTGTATCATCGCGCCACCTCACAGCGCCTGAAAGGCCCGCACCGCCGCCGCCACGTCCGGCGCGTTGAACACGGCGGAGCCGGCCACCAGGATGTCCGCTCCGGCGGCCTTGCACAGAGGGCCGGTGGTGTCCAGGTTCACGCCGCCGTCCACGCTGATCTCCAGCGCCAGACCCAGGCGGTCCCGCTCCGCCCGGATGGCGGCAATTTTCTGCTCAGTCCCCGGCAGGAAGGTCTGCTGCCCCTGGCCGGGCTGCACCCCCATGACCAGGGCCAGGTCGATCTGGCTCAGCCAGGGCAGCATAACCTCCACCGGCGTGCCCGGGGAGCAGGACAGCCCCACCTTGCAGCCCGCCGCCCGGATGGCCCGGATGGTGTCCGGGATGCTGTCCTCCGCCTCCACATGGAAGGTGATCCAATCTGCTCCGGCCTCCGCGAAGGCCTTGACATAACGCCGCGGGTTGGTTATCATAAGATGAACGTCGAACACCGCGTCGGGCAGGGCCTTGTCCAGGCTCTGCAGCACCGGCAGGCCGAAGCTCAGATTGTCCACAAAGTGACCGTCCATCACGTCAAAGTGTATCATATCCGCGCCTGCGTCCAGCACGGTGCGGCAGCACGCGCCCAGGGCGGCAAAGTCGGCGGCAAGTATGGAAGGGCTCAGTTTCATACTCTTTCTACATCCTTTCGTCTCCGTTCGCTTCCAGGCAGCAGCGTTCTGCCTGCGGCGACCTGCCCCATTATATAGCATTTTTCCCGGCGTTGCAACTATTTTGCGGAAAACCACATTTTTCCACTCTTCTGAACGTTCCCCACTTATTTTAGTCGAATTCGTTTGAATCCGCAGGAAAAGGGGGTATTTGTATCCTGGAGGCCGCCATAATGACCGGAAAAACTCATCTCGTCTGCGGGGAGGCGCTGGCCCTCTGCCTGCTCCACCCAGACGCTCCGCGCACCCTGGTGCTGTGCCTGGGCGCGGCGGCGGTGGGTAGCGTCATCCCCGATGTGGACGTGACCACCTCCACCTCCCACAGGGAGCTGGTGCGCATCGTCTCCACCGTCGGGGCCGCCATGCTGCTGGGCTGGGCGCTGAACACTGTTTTCCAGCTGCGCATTGAGCGATTCCTGCTGCGGTACGCCGGGGCGCAGGAGATGGCGGCCTGGGCGGTGCTGTTTCTGGGGCTGTGCGTCTTTGGGGCCACCCAGCCCCACCGCTCCTTCATGCACTCCCTGGCCGGGCTGGCCCTGCTGACGTTCTGCGTCTGGCGGGGGGCGGAGCCGCTGGCGGCCGCCTTCTTCGTGGCCATGGCCTCCCACATCCTCCTGGACCTGCTCAACCGGAAGGGGGTGCGGCTGCTGTACCCCTCGCGGTGGAGCTGGTCGCTGGGGCTGTGCGCCGCCGACGGGGCGGCGGACTGGGCGCTGTGCGCTGCGGGCAGCCTGCTGCTGGTCATCGGCATTGTGGCGTGTCTGCTATAGCGCGCCGTCGCCCGCCCCGGTTTCCCTGACAGTATTCAAGCCTCAGCTTGCCTTGGCAAGCTGAGGCTTTTCTTTTGTCGGTCATCAGGCCAGCACGTTCTTCGTCCTGGGGTACATCATCTCCCGCCAGTCCAAATCGCCCCGGTTCAGACCCTGAATCAGCATTTCGGCGGTGCAGATGTTGGTGGCGACAGGCACATTGTTGATGTCGCACAGGTGGCAAATATATTTCAAATCATCCAGGTAGTCGTCATTATCCGGCCCGGTGAAGAAAAAGATCATATCCAGCTCGTTATAGGCGATGCGGGCCCCGATCTGCTGGCAGCCCCCCTGGTCATGGGAGAGGAACCGCTGCACCTTCAAACCGGTGGCTTCCGCCACCATACGTCCGGTGGTGCTGGTGGCGCAGATGGTGTGCTTGGCAAGGATGCCGCAGTAGGCGATGCAGAACTGCACCATCAGCTCCTGCTTATTTTCATCTGAAATGAGGGCAATATTCATTGGGATAGGCTCCTTTCTTCCGGCCCGGTGAGGGAGGACGCTTCAACTGTTCCGTCATATCCGCATCAGCGGGGTACGCCGCCCGTTGAGGCGGCTTGCTATGTTGCGATAGGCTCTGGCTGCGCCGCTGCGGCTGTGGAGAATCACCAGCTCGCCCCTGGCGCACAGCTCAATCACCCGGTCATCCTCCGGGATGACCCCGATCAGCGGCAGCCCCGCCGTATCCATGGCATCGTCAATGCTGGTGCGCAGCCTGCGCATCAGCCGCTTGTTCACCCGATTCACCGCCAGGTGGATGGGGATCTCATACCCCCGCAGCTGGGCCACCGTCATCTGGGCGTCCCGGAGGGAGGTGGGCTCTGTGGTCGTCACCACAATGGCCTGGTCGGCGGCGCAGACCGCCAGCCGGAAGCCGGAGCCGATGCCGGCAGGGCAATCGATCAGCACATAGTCAAACCAGAGCCGGGCGTTGTCGATCAGGTCCCGCATCCCCTGCTCCGTCACCCGGGCGGCGGGCAGCGTCACCGGCGCGTTCAGCAGATACAGCCCCTTCAGGGTGGGATGCTCACACACCGCCGCCTCCAGCGGGCAGCGTCCGGCGATAACGTCGCTGAAATCCATCAGAGCGCGGTCAGCCAGCCCCAAGGTCACGTCCAGGTTCCTGAGGCCAATGTCCACGTCCACACACAGGACGCGCTTCCCCAGCTCTGCCAATGCGGAGGCAATGCCACAGGTCACAGTCGTCTTTCCCGTTCCACCTTTTCCCGATGTGATCACAACTGAAATACCCATTTTGCATTCTCCTGTATTGTACAGTTTACCATATTTCCAGGCAGGATTGCAACCCCTCTTTACCAAATTTCCCAAACTTCTCAGGAATTTTTTTCCAGTTCAAAGGCAATCCCCTTCGCCGAGGGGGCAGCTTCCCCTCCTACAGCGGCGCTTTCCTGATTTTGGCAAACCGGCGGGGATACTGCCCTGGGGTCGGGCGCACCTTCTCCACCCGCACCAGCCGGTGGGTGATGTCGGTGCCGGGGATGGTGTAATCCACCGCGGGCAGCAGCCGCCCGCCCAAAACGGCGACGGCGTGGGCGGCCCTGTCCACCTCCGCCCGGCTGTCCACGCTCTTCATGGCCACGAACAGGCCCCCCACCTTGACGAAGGGCAGGCTCAGCTCCGCCAGGACGGACAGGTCGGCCACCGCCCGGGAGGTCGCCACGTCGAAGCCCTCCCGGAAGTCCGGGGACCGGCCCAGCTCCTCCGCCCGGCCGTGGAGGCAGACCACGTCCGCCGCCCCCAGTGCCGGGGCGATGGACGCCAGCCAGCGCATCCGCTTCTCCAGGGCGTCCAGCAGGGTCATGTCGCAGTCGGGGACGACGAGCTTCAGCACCATGCCGGGAAACCCTGCGCCGGAGCCCACGTCCAGCACCCTCGCCCCCGCCAGGGGAACATGGGCGGCCAGGGCGGCGCAGTCCAGCATATGAAGCCGGGCGATTTGCTCCGGTTCGGTGATGGCGGTCAGGTTCATCACCTGATTCTGGGCTTGCAGCAGCCGACCATAACGGGCCAGGGCCGCCGCCCCATCTGTGGGCAGGCCCAGGGCCTCCAGGCCGGAGGACAGTATTGCTTCCATAGCGCTCCTTCTCTAGTCCTGACGGGCCTGGTCAAAGACGGCCCACAGCGCCGCCTCGCCGCTCTCCGGGTGGAGGGTGTCCTTTCGGGCGGCCACCAGCTCGTCAAAGCTGCCAATCACCCGGGCGGGCACACCGGCCACCACCGTGCCCGGCGGCACGTCCCTGGTGACGATGGCCCCCGCCCCGATGACGGCGTTGGGGCCGATGCGGACGTTGGGCAGGATGCTGACATCCGCCCCGATGAACACATTGTCCATCACCTCAATGCAGCCGTAGGACTTCGTATAATGCCGGTCATACAGGCCGGACAGCAGGATGTCGATTCGGTCGTGGCAGATGAAGCGGACGCCGGTGGCAATGACCACGTTGTTGTGCAGCTTCAGCAGCCTGGGGTCGTCGGGGTAGTTCCGGGAGTAGTAGTAGACGTGCTGCCCGATTTCCTGCAACACCTGGTGCTTCCGCAGGTAGTCCGCCCGGCGGAAGCCGTTCCGCATGACGGCAAAGTGCGCCTTCCGCAGCAGCGTCCGGTAGCGGCTCAGTCGGTTTCCCATGGTGCATCGCTCCTCTTCCCAGGGCAAACTCATTCATCTTAAAGTTATTTTACCATTAAAAGCGGCGGATTGCAATGCAAGTTTGTCTTTGTTTGGAAATTTTATTGAGGGAGGCCCGCCGTTTCGACGGCCGGCGGCGCCCTTCCAACGAAATTTAGTTGAAAAAGGAACAAGTGGCATTGCCTTTGCGGAACAAATCTGTTATAATGTCGGCATATACCGTATGATTATGGCTCCGTTCGGGTAGAACCCGGCGGACTATCCTGTTACAGTGCGGCCACGGCGAGGCTTCCACCGAAGGGTCGCCTGCCCGTCCGGATCGGCACAAAGGAGCGCAGCATGGCAAACAAGACAGAGCGTAAGCACGCACGCTACCCCAAAATCAGAAAGGAACCCTGGAGCGTCCTGGAGGCGGCCGTCTTTGCCCTGGCGGTGGTGTTTGCGCTGATGATCACCTGGAACGGCGTTGCCGCCGTGGTGCGCTCCATCCAGGCGGACATAGAGGCTCAGCAGGCCTCCGACGCCGAATCGGAGCCGTACTACCTGACCTTCATCCGGGGCGTGTGGGACGCCGCCGTTGGGAACACCGACGAGGATTCCGAAGGAAGCGAGGCAGCGCCGGAAACGGAGTATGACACCACGGTGGACATCTCCGCCTACGCCAACGACACCGGCTATGCCGGCCAGCTCTACCAGCTCAAGGACGAGTATGACCAGGTCTACACCATCCTGGCCCACTATGACGAAATTCCGGAGCGGCTGATCCGCCTGGCCCTGAACAACCATGAGACAATGGACTATGTGGCCCAGTACGTCACCCTGAAGGACGTGACCCAGACCATCGACCTGTCGGCGGAGGCCAAAAGCGAGACAGTGCCCCTCCTGCTGCAATGGGACACCCGCTGGGGCTATGAGACCTACGGCAGCGGCCTGGTGGGGTACACCGGCTGCGGCCCCACCTGCATCGCCATGGTGGCCCTGTACCTGACGGGGGACACCGACTGGGACCCTGGCGCGGTGGCCGCCTGGGCGGACAGCGCCGGTTACTACGTAGAGGGCAGCGGCACCGCCTGGACGCTGATGAGCGAGGGCTGTGAGCATTTCGGTATCGAGGCCACCGAACTGACCCTGAGCGAGAGCATCGTGGCGGAGCATATCGCCGCGGGGGAGCCGATCATCTGCTCTGTCGGCCCCGGGGACTTTACCTCGGACGGGCACTATATCGTGCTGACCGGCTATGAGGACGGGGTATTCACCCTGAACGACCCCAACAGCAGGGAGCGCAGCAGCCAGACCTGGACCTGGAGCCAGCTGTCCGGGCAAATCAAAAATCTGTGGGCCTATACCGTCCAGTAAAGGACGGTTCGCCCCTTCACAACCCAAGCGCATCGACGTACCAACCAAAGAGAGAGAGAAGGGAGGGCAGTACGATGAGGCGCAGCGTGAAAATCTTGCTGCTGAGTCTGGCCGCCGTGGCCCTGCTGGCGGCAGCCGGCATTTACGCCTGGAACTGGTACCAAGGCTCCCGGCCCCCGGTGCTGGAGTGCGTGACCAGCACGGAGGTGGAGTGCGGGGAGACCCTGTCAGTCTATTCCCTGGTGCGCTCCGTCACCGGCAACGGCGCTGTCACACTGGCCCTGTCCGGCGGGGAGCCCGCCGAGGACGGGAAAAGCACCGTATTCAACGAGGCGAACACTTACACCGTCACCGTGACCGCCACCGACGAGAGCGGGCGGCAGACGGAGTGCCAGGTGTCCGTTCTGGCCAGGGACACCACCGCCCCCGTGCTGAAGGTCACCTCCTTCTCCGTCTACCTGGAGGATGAGATCGACTACCTGTCCACCGTGACGGCGGTGGACGCCGCAGAGGGCGACCTGCTGTCGCGGGTCAAGGTGGACGCCAGCCAGGTGGACACGGAGAGCACCGGCACCTACCTGGTGAAGTATTCCGTATCGGACAGCGCGGGGAACACCGCCCAGGCCTCCGCCTATCTGACGATTTTGGCCCCATCGGCCACCTCCATCACCCTGAGCGAGACGGAGTGCACCCTGTCCGGCAACGGCTCCGTGCAGCTGACCGCCACGGTGGACCCCGCCAGCTGGCAGGGTACCGTGACCTGGAGCAGCAGCGACGAGACCGTCGCCGTGGTGTACGGCGGGCTGGTCTCCTGGACCGGAGAGGGCGAGGCGGTGATCACCGCCGCCGCCGGGGAGCTGACCGCCCAATGCACCATTCAGTGCGGCAAGGTGGAGGCCACCTCTGTGACGCTGAACTACCACAAGGCCACCCTGGCGGCCAACACCTCCGCCACCCTGACCGCCCAGGCCCTGCCCTCCAACTACAGCGGCAGCATCGTCTGGAGCAGCAGCGACGAGACCGTCGCCACCGTCAAGGACGGCGTCCTCACCTGGGTAGGAGCGGGCACCTGCACCGTCACCGCCACGGCGGGGGACGCCGTGGACAGCTGCGCCGTCACCTGCCAGGAGGAGCCGGAGGAGCCGCTCACCCTGGTGGACACCATTAAGGAGACCATCCAGACCATATTTGGCGAATTTTATGGCGCAACGGATACAAACGACACACAACAGAGCGACCAGGGGGAGCATGACTGAGCCTTAACGCCCCCTGCTGCGGAATGAGAAGCGGAGGGAATGCCGCAGGAAAGAGGTGAACAGGTTGGAATTCAGGCTGCCCTTGGAGGTTGCCGCCCTTCTGGAACGGCTGCAGGCCCAGGGCCACGAGGCCTTCGTCGCGGGCGGCTGCGTGCGGGATGCGCTGCGCGGCGAGACCCCCAGCGACTGGGACATCTGCACCTCCGCCCTGCCGGAGGAGACGATCGCCTGCTTTTCCGACTGCACGGTTCACCGGACGGGCATCCGGCACGGCACAGTGCTGGTGCTGTACCAGGGCGCGGGGTATGAGATCACCACCTACCGCACCGAGGGCGGCTACGCCGACCACCGGCACCCGGACGAGGTGCGCTTCGTCCGCACCCTGGAGGAGGATCTGTCCCGCCGGGACTTCACCATCAACGCCATGGCCTACAACCCCCAGGTGGGGCTGGTGGACCCCTTCGGCGGGCAGGCGGATCTCCGCAGCGGCGTCCTCCGCTGCGTGGGCGCGCCGGAGGAGCGGTTCCGGGAGGACACGCTGCGCATCCTGCGGGCGCTGCGGTTCGCCGCGAAGCTGGGCTTCGCCATCGACCCGGAGACGGGGGCGGCCATGCTCCGGCAGCGGGCGGGGCTGGACTGCATCGCCCGGGAGCGGATTTTTGCGGAGCTGAAGGCGTTCCTGTGCGGCGCTCAGGTGCTGCCCCTGCTGCTGGACTACCGGGAGCTGCTGGCCCAGTTCCTGCCGGAGCTGCGGCCCATGTTCGGCCACCCGCAGAACAACCCCCATCACTGCTACGACGTGTGGGAGCACACCGCCCACGCCGTCGCCGCCGTCCGCCAGGAGCCGGTGCTGCGGCTGGCCATGCTGTTTCACGACTGCGGCAAGCCGGACTGCTACACCGTGGACGAGGACGGGGTAGGCCACTTCCACAAGCACCCCCAGCGGAGCGCCGAGCTGGCGGAGGCCGCCCTGACCCGTCTGCACTGCGACAACCGGACGAAGGAGGACGTGGTGCTGCTGATCGCCTGGCACGACCGGCTCCACCATGTCAGCCGCGCCTCCGTAGGCAGAATGCTGGCGGCTCTTGGCCCCCGGCGGGCGGAGCTGCTCATGGAGGTCATCCAGGCGGACGACAGGGCGAAGTCCCCCGCCTACGCCCAGTCAGACACCCGGGACCTGGCGGAGGCGAAGGCCCTGCTGGAGCAGCTGCTGGCCGAGGGCTTCTGCCTGTCCCGGCAGGATTTGAAGATCTCCGGCAGGGAATTGATGGAATTGGGGGCCTCCGGCCCGGAAATCGGCCGTGTGCTGGAGCAGCTGCTGGCCGAGGTGCAGGCAGAGCAGCTTCCCAACGAGGCCCAGGCCCTGAACCGGCGGGCGGCGGAGCTGCTCCGTTCAGCAAAAACAGTGGAAATCGAATCATCTCCCCGTTGCAGAATCGGGAAGAATCAGGTATAATAGTGCCGGAAACCACCATTCAGAATAGCCCCGGCACCGGCGGCGCTGCCGCACTCCGGGGCCAGTCAACAGAAATGAGGGATCTGACATGAAACCGCAATTTGAAAACAAAGTGAAACGCATCGGCGTTCTGACCTCCGGCGGCGACGCCCCCGGCATGAACGCCGCCGTTCGGGCCGTGGTGCGCACGGCCATGTACCGGGGCATTGAGTGCGTCGGCATCCGCCGGGGCTACAGCGGCCTCATCAACGGCGACGTGATGCGGATGGACGCCTCCAGCGTGGCCCACATCATCAACCGGGGCGGCACCATCCTCTACACCGCCCGCAGCGAGGAGTTCCGCACCAAGGAGGGCCGGGCCATGGCCTACCGCACCTGCAAGCTGCTGGGGCTGGACGGCCTGGTCTGCATCGGCGGCGACGGCACCTTCAGCGGCGCGCTGGCGCTGAGCAATGAGTATCCCATCGCCGTGGTGGGCATCCCCGCCACCATTGACAACGACATCGGCTGCTCCCACTACTCCATCGGCTACGACACCGCCGCCAACACCGCCATCGAGGCCATCGACAAGCTGCGGGACACCATGCAGTCCCACGAGCGCTGCTCCATCATCGAGGTGATGGGCCACCACGCGGGCAATCTGGCCCTGTATGTGGGCATCGCCACCGGCGCCACCGCCGTGCTGGTGCCGGAGGAGCCCTGGGACTTTGAGGAGCACGTTGCCGAGAAGATTCGCGGCGCGCGCCTGGCCGGACGCACCCACTTCATGGTGGTGGTGGCCGAAGGGGCCACGCAGAAGGTGAGCAGCGACTCCAGCGGCGAGAATGTGGGCGGCGCAGGCGACCAGGTGGCCAAGCTGATTCGCAGCGAGCTGGGCCTGGACCCCCGCGTCACCGTGCTGGGCCACGTCCAGCGGGGCGGCAGCCCCACCGCCCGCGACCGCGTCACCGCCACCCGCATGGGCTATAAAGCGGTGAACGTACTGGCCGAAGGCGGCACCAACCGCATCATCGTCCACGAGAGCGGCAAGGTGTACGACGTGGACATGGTGGAAGGGCTGCAAAAGCAGAACCAACTGAACCCGGACGAGCAGGCCGTGCTGACCGCCATGACCCAGTCCTACTAAACCCGAATAGCATACAAGGCCCTCCGGCGCTGCCGGAGGGCCTTGCTGCGTCAAGTATTAAAATTTTCTTAAGATTTAAATTAAGGATTGACTTTAATTTTATTTAAGCCTATACTAAAGAAAATGAAAGGAGGGGATACCACATGGCAATCGAGCTTGTGCCGGATTGGATGGCGGAGCTGGAGGAGGAGGACGTGACCTTCATCAAGAAGTTCCTGCTGGCCTCCGGCTCGCTGAAGGAGATGGCCCGGCAGTACGGCGTCAGCTATCCCACCGTCCGGCTGCGGCTGGACCGGCTGATTCAGAAGATTCAAATCAGTGAGCACACGGAGGGCGACCCCTACATCGCCCTGGTCAAGCGCCTGGCGGTGGAGGAGAAGCTGGATTTCGGCACGGCGAAAATCCTGATCGCCGCCTACAAAAGCGCCCGGAGCGGGGAGACCGCCACCCAGGGCAGCACAACAAAGGAGGACTCGGTATGACAAGCTCAAGTGTATACGTCATCAGCACATTGGTTCTGTTCCTCATCGTAGTAGTGGGCGGTATCGCCCTGCAAATCTTCCTGTCCCGGCGGGAGAGCCGGGCGCCGGGGCTGATTTTGTCGGCGCTGACCCTGGTGGGGCGCTGGCGGCCACCCTGGTGGTGGTGCTGCGCCTGATTGGGGCAGAGGCTTCCCTGGTGGAGTGGTTCGTGGGGGTGGCAGTCGCCTTTCTGGTGGGCAACATCCCCACCATCGTGCTGCTGGGCATTTACTTCGGCTGCCGGGAGAAGTTCCGCCGGAAGAAGATGATGGACCGGATGAACATTCAGGATTTGGAGTGAAAACCCGTCCCACAATGGCAAAGGGCCAGGGCCGCAAGCTGCGGCCCTGGCCCTTATGTTGTTTGGGATGGAATTACTGCACCGTCACAGAGGTGATGTGGGGATTCACGCCCTCATACCAGTACAGGAAGCCCTCCATGTCGATGACGTCGCCCACCTGCAGGTTGGTGACAGCGGCGTAGACATCGGTGGTGTTGTCACACAGATAGGACTCCACCGTAAAGGTGTAGGTCTCGCCGTTCAGGGAGACGTTGAAGTACAGGTCGTCGCCGTCGGTGCCGGAGCCGTCCCAGCTGTACAGGAAGGCCGCGCCGTCGCCGGAGTCCTCCACGGTCATGCCGGTGAAGGAGACGTACTCGTTCTGATGGTCGATGAGCTCATCGGTGCCCAGCAGGTCGGTGACATCCAGAGGCTCGGCAATGTAGCTGCCCTCCTCGATCTCAAAGGTGGCGTCAATGATCTCCACCTCGCCGGACCACTCGGACTTGTAGCCGGTGACCTTGATTTTGGTGCCAACAGTCAGCTTCTCATAGTCCTCCTCAGAGCAGGTCATGTTGTACAGGAAGTAAGCGCCGTCCTCATCCTGGGTGTAGACGGTGGCCTGATCCTCCCACCAGGACTGCTTGGCCTGGACGTAGGTCTCGATGACGACTTCCGTGTCCACGTCCGCCGCGATGTACTCGGCGTAGGTCATGACGCCTTCGGACTTGGCGCTCTCCGCCGCCGCTTCGGAGGCGGAGCCTTCGGCCTCTGCCTGGCTCTCGGAACCGGCCTCGTCCTCAGAATCGACTTCGCTCTCCTCAGCGGCGGAAGCGTCCGCCGTGCTGGAGGAGGCCGCCCCGTCGCTGGAGGAGCCTTCGTCAGAGGAGGAGCCGCAGCCGGCCAGGGCAAACACCATGGAAAGGGCCAACAGCATTGCTACAAATTTTTTCATCATGCACACTTCTTTCTCTCCGTCTATCCACGGAGTAATGGGCGTTGGTTGTTGAGCATACTTAGTTTACTCAATTCCGCCGGACAAGTCAATACCTTTTCTCATTTTTTCCGCTTTCTGGCGTCCCATATGACGTAAATCAGAATCAGAATCCACACCACTGCCAGGCCCACCAGCAGCCCCACCGCCATGGGCGGCAGGGGGCCAAGCTCCTCCTTGCCGTAGGCGGATTCGCTCTCCAGGCTCAGCCGGTAGAGGGAGGTGACGTCGCTGAACAGCTCCTCCATATATGTCTCATCCACCGTCTCCTGCCGCCGGACGGACTTTACCACGTTCTCGATCAGCTGCCCCGCCGAGTCCCGGAGGGAGGCGGAGCCGTTGAACACGGGGGTGACGAAGGTGTTGTCCACCTGGTCCAGCAGCAGCTGGGACGCCTGAATCTTCACCTCGTAATAGGTGGAATTGTCCTCCCCGCTGCGGGAGAGGTAGTCCTGATACTCCTCGGAGTTCTGCGCCCTTGTGGTGACGGGGACGTAGCCCTCCGTCTCGGCGTAGGCGATCTGCACGTCATTGGTCAGCAGGTACTGGGCGAAGAGCCAGGACGCCAGCACCTCCTGGCTGTCCGACTTGTTGAAGATGCAGATGGACGGCCCCTGGGAAATCATCTGGGGATTCTCCGTGTCAAATTGGGGGATGGCCATCACCGCCGTCTCAAACTCCACCACCTTGTCCTCGCTGATGTCGGACAGGGGGGCGTCGCTGCCCATCCAGGTGGCCCCTGCCGTGGAGTCGATGGCGAAAATGCACTGGCCCGCATTCAGGAAGTTGGCGGGATACCCGGAAACCTTAAAGGTGGAGAAGGCCCCGGTGGACACATGGTCCGCGATGGTGTAGAGCAGGTCCTTCGTCGTGTCGTTGAACAGCAGAATATTGCCGTCGCTGTCAGAATACCCGGCTCCCAGCTGCTGGAGCATCTGAATCATCATGTTGTCCGTGGACTTGTAGATGAAGGGGATCATCACCTCCTGGCCGTTCACCAGGTAGGTGCCGTCCTCCGCCTTGGCCGTGGCCGCCTCGGACACCTCCCAGATGAAGTCCCAGGTCAGCGTCTCCGGCAGGGTGTAGCCCAGGGCCTCCACATAGGTCTTGTTGATGTAGCAGGCCTCGGTGGAGCGCATATAGGGGATGGCGTAATGCTGCCCCTCGATGACGCACTCCTCCAGGAACTGGGGAATGATCTCCTCCTCCGTCACCGAGTCATACAGTACCTCGCTGCCCCCCAAGCCGTACTTCTCATCGGCAAACAGGTCGTCCAGCGGCACCACCGTGTTCTCCCCCGTCATGTAGGTGGCGATGTGGTCGGGGTAGGTGATGCAGACGTTGGGGGTAGTGTTGGTGGAGATGTTGGTGATAACGTCGTTGTAGATGTCGCCATAGTCGGTGTACAGCCGCAGCGTCACCGTGATGTTGGGATAAATCTCCTGAAAGTCCTCGATGGCCTGCTGATAGATGGCGGTCTGGGTCTTGTTGGTGTCGTTCTTCGCCCAGAAGGTGATTTCATAGTCCCTGGAGGTGTCGAACTCCTCCGGCACCTCGAAGGCGTCCAGCCCCTTGGAGCCATGGCACCCGCTGAGGGGCAGCAGCGCCGCCAGCAGCAGCGGCAGCAGGAGCCGCTTCCATTTTCCTGTCTGTTTCACCCTTTCGTTCCCCCTCTTGACACGCCGGACATGATCTTCTCCCGGAAAATCAGGAACAGCACCACCAGCGGCACGGAAATCACCACCACCGCCGCCATCATGGCGGGGATGTTCTCCCGGCCGAAGCCGTTCTCCCGAATCTCCTGAATCCCGTTGGACACCAGGTAGTACGCCTCGTCGTCGGTGATGAGCCGGGGCCAGACGTAGGAGTTCCAGCACTCGATGACCTTCAAAATGCCGACGGTGATCAGCGTGGGCCTGCAAATGGGGATCATCACCTTCAGCAGATAGTTCAGGTCGGAGGTGCCGTCCACCTTGGCGGCGTAGTACATGGAGTCCGGCACCTGGGCAAAGTTCTCCTTTAACAGGTAGATGTAAAAGATGGAGGTGACGGAGGGCAGAATCAGCCCCGGAAAGCTGTTGCGCAGGCCCAGGTTCGTAATGGTGGAGAAGTTGGTGATAACCACCAGCTCATTGGGTATCATCATCAGGGAGAGGAACAGGGTGAACACCACGTCCTTCCCCCGGAAGGACAGCCGCGCAAAGGCGAAAGCCGCCAGTACGCTGACCACCAGCATGATGGCCGTGGTCGCCACGGTGAAAATCAGCGTATTGAGCAGGTATCGGAGCAGCGGCACCTCGCTGAACGCATCCACATAGTTTTGCAGCGTGGGGGCCAGCGTGTAAAACTTGGGGATGGCCTCCCCGTTATACTCGCTGTAGCTCTTCACCGAGGTCAGCAGCATCCAGTAGAAGGGGAACAGCACCACCACAGCCCAAAGGCTCAGCAGCACATAAATCACCCCATGCGTGACCCGCTTCCTGGCGGCCGCCCGCCGCCGCACCTGTTCATAATCAATCGGTTGTTTCATGGGAATCACCCGTTGCCTTTCTGCCGGTAGGCTCAATAGTAGGTGTGCTTCCTGCTGATGAGCAGGTTGATGCAGGTGATGGTCAGCACAACGGCGAACAGAATCACCGCTGCCGCCGAAGCGTAGGAGGGGTAGCCGCCGCTGTCACCGTACAGCATATCGTACACATAGCCTACGATAGTGTTCATCTCTGCGGCGTTCAGGTCGGTGCCGAACAGGGCCACCGCGTCGCTGTACTCCTTAAACGCGCCGATGAAGCCGGTGATGATGAGATAGAAGATGGTGGGGGAAATCATGGGCAGGGTGATTTTGTAAAAGGTGCGGAAGCTGGAGGTGCCGTCCACCCGGGCCGCGTTGTAGTAGCTCTCGTCCACGGAGGACAGGGCGCTGGTCAGCAGCAGGATTTTAAAGGGCAGCACCACCCAGATGATGTAAATGCACAGCACCATCATCTTGGCCCAGTACGGCCCGTCGATGAAGTCCACCGACTCCCCGCCGAACCAGTTGATGAGCAGGTTCACCAGGCCGTCCGTGTAGGCCGTCTTTTGGAACAGCACCATGAACACCAGCCCCACCGCCAGGGTGTTGGTCACATAGGGCAGGAAGTAGATGGTCTGATACAGCTTCCGCAGCGCCGTGATGGAGCTTAGCCCCACCGAAATCAGCAGCGCCAGCCCGGTGGAGATGGGCACCGTGATCACCACCATCAGCAGGGTGTTTTTCAGCGCCTGCAAAAAGTAGGGGTCGTGCAGCACATAGGAGAAGTTATAAAGCCCCACGTCAAAGTAGGTCTGAGACGCGAAGTTGTACCCCTCCTCAAAGGAGTAGATAAAGACGTCGATGAGCGGGTACACCATAAATGCCGCCAGAAACAAAATCGCCGGCAGCAGGTAGAGCCACGCCTTCCTGTTATTTTTTTCCATTGTATTCCTCACTTGCCGGTTCGCCGGCCGGTTCTCCGTCTGTCACAGCGCCTGTCCGTTTTGGAACCGGATGCGCTCCTCTGTCTCCCGGTGGAACAGCAGTACCTTGGCGGGCTTCAGGCCGAAGCGCACCGTGTCGCTGGCCGTGTCCACCCGGCTCTCCGCGTTGATGATGGTCCGCACCGTCGGGTTGTCCGACTGGGGGTTGGTGGAGAGGATGCTGACATCCCGCCCCATCACCTCGACGCCGGACAGGTGGCAATGCAGCGGCCCGTCCTCCCGCAGCACGAAGCCCTCCGGGCGGATGCCCACGGAGACCTCCTGGTCGGCCACGCCGTCCAGCGCCAGCACGGCGTCCTCGCCGATGTACAGCCTGCCGCCTGCCACCCGGCCCCGGAAGGTGTTGATGGGAGGCGTCCCCAGGAACTTCGCCACGAACAGGTTCACCGGGTCGTCATAAATCGCCTGGGGCCTGCCGATCTGCTGGGCCACCCCCAGCCTCATCACCACGATTTCATCGGAGATGCTCATGGCCTCGTCCTGGTCGTGGGTCACGAAGATGGTGGTGATACCGGTCTGCTTCTGGATGCGGCGAATCTCCTCCCTGGTTTGCAGCCGCAGGCGGGCATCCAGGTTGGACAGGGGCTCGTCCAGCAGCAGCACCCTGGGCATCTTCACCATGGCCCGGGCGATGGCCACCCGCTGCTGCTGGCCGCCGGACAGCTCACTGGGCTTCCGGTCCATCAGGTCCTCGATCTGCACCAGCCTGGCCGCCTCCTGGGCCCGGCTGTCCATCTCCACCTTGGAGAGCTTGTCCTTCCCCTTGAAGTTTTGCAGCGGGAACAGGATGTTCTGCCGCACCGTCAGGTGGGGGTACAGGGCGTAGTTCTGAAAGACCACCCCCACCCCCCGGTTCTCCGGGGGAAGGTTGGTCACATCGTCCTCACCGAAATAGATTTTCCCGGCGGTGGGCGTTTGCAGGCCGCATATCATAAACAGCGTGGTGCTCTTCCCGCAGCCGGAGGGCCCCAGCAGGCCCACCAGCTTGCCGTCCGGAATCTCAAAGGTCAAATCATTCACCGCGGTCACCTCGGCAGACTTCTTGCCCCGGGCCGGGAACTGCTTCGTCAGGTGCTCCAATACAACCTTCATCCTGGTTCCTTCCTTTTCTGTCAGTTCAGCTTCGGCTGATACCTTATAGTATAAACGTTCTGCGGGGGAGAAACAAGTGCAAAAACGGAATATTCTCCGCCGGGGGAGGGGCCGCGCTCCCCATCGCCGCCCGGTACCGCCGTCCAAACTGCAAACACCCCCGGATGCGGCTTGCCGCATCTGGGGGTGTCCTCACGCATGGGATGGCCGTCCTGCCTACTCCATCACCAGGAACAGGACCGTCAGCACGGCGGCGGCGGCCAGGTAGACCGCGCCCGGCAGCAGGAGGAAGGAGGCGACGCCGCCCTTCCGCTTCTTCTGCCGCTCCACCGTGTAGTCATAGTAGCTTTGCTTCTTCTCCTCCCGGGCTGCCTTGGACCACTTCCGCCGGAAGGTGCGGCCCAGGAACCTGGCCGCATCGAAGCCGCCGAAGGCAGCAATCCAGGTCAGAATCCCCAGCCCGCCCCACATCACGGCGGCAAGGAAGCAGGCGTTGGACCAGGAGAGCAGCATCCCCAGGACGCTGTCCTCCTGGAAGGACATCTGCCAGAAGGCCACCGGCACAATGACGATGCAGCCGATCCCGAAGGAAATCAGGTCGCGCTTCCAGTTAGCCATTGGCGATCTCCGCCTGGTACTGCTCAAATTCCGCCTGGTTGCAGCTGACGAAGTGACCGGGGAGGATCTCCCGCAGGGTGGGCTGCTCCTCTCCATAGTCATGGTCCAGGGTGGGGTTGTACTTCACCCGCCGTCTGCGCTGCTCATAGTGGGGGTCGGGCAGCGGGATGGCGGACAGCAGGCTCCTGGTGTAGGGGTGCAGGGGGTGGCGGAACAGCTCGTCGGACTCCGCCAGCTCCACCATCTTGCCGAAGTACATGACGCCGATGCGGTCGGAGAAGTACTTCACCACGGACAGGTCGTGGGCGATGAACATGATGGTCAGTCCCATCTGCTCCCGCAGGTCGTTCAGCAGGTTGATGACCTGGGCCTGAATGGACACGTCCAGGGCGGAAATCGGCTCGTCGGCGATGATCAGCTCCGGGTTCATGATCAGCGCCCTGGCGATGCCGATGCGCTGGCGCTGGCCGCCGGAGAACTCGTGGGGATAGCGTTCCGCGTGCTCCCGCACCAGGCCCACCGTCTCCAGCATTTCGTACACCCGCTCCTGGATATACTGCTTGTCTTTGACGCCCTGAATGACCAGCCCCTCCGCGATGATTTCGCTGACCGTCATACGGGGATCCAGGGAGGCCACCGGGTCCTGATAAATCATCTGAATCTGGGTGACCAGCCGCGGGGGGAGGGCTTTCAGCTCCCTGTCCAGCTCGGCCTTCAGCTCCGCCGAACGCTCCGGCTCGGCGGCGATACGCTGGGCGTACTCCTCCTTCAGCTCCTGGGTGCGGCGGGCGCGATACTTCTTGTCGCAGTTTTTCTGGTCATCCCTGGCCTTGTCGATTTCCTCCTTCTGCCTGGCCACGAAGGCGTCCAGCTCCTGCCTGAGCCGGGCCTCCTCCGCCTGGTCGCCGCCCTGGGCTTTCAGCGCCTTCAGCTTCTCAGAGGTTTCCTTCTTCTTCGCCTTGATGGCGTCGTTATAGTCCCGGGTGCCTGCGCAGATGCGCTGCCCCTTGAACCAGACGTTGCCGCCGGTGCAGTTGTACAGCTTGATGATGGAGCGGCCCGTGGTGGTCTTGCCGCAGCCGGACTCGCCCACCAGGCCAAAGACCTCGCCCTTTTTGATTTCAAAGCTGACATCGTCCACCGCCTTGAAGTCGTTCTTGCCGAAGTACTGCTTGAGGTGTTCCACCCTCAGAAGGACCTCCTGATTATTCTCTGTCATTCTGCCGGGCCTCCTCTTCCAGTTTTTTCATGCGCGCAATGCGCTCTGTGACGATGTGGGGAACCTCCACCTTGGGGGCCTTGGGGTGCAGCAGCCAGGTGGCAGCCCAGTGGGTCTCCGACAGGTCAAACCTGGGGGGCTGCTCCTCAAAGTCGATGGCCAGGGCGTATTTGTTCCGGGCGGCGAAGGCGTCTCCCTTGGGGGGATAAATCATGTTGGGCGGCGTGCCGGGGATGGACTCCAGCCGCTCCGCCGTGTCCAGGTCGGGCATGGAGCTGAGCAGCGCCCAGGCGTAGGGGTGGGCCGGCTCGTAGAACACGTCCTCCACGGTGCCGTACTCCACCAGCTTGCCGGCGTACATCACCGCCACCTTGTCCGCAATGTTGGCCACGACGCCCAGGTCATGGGTGATGAAGATGACGGTCAGGTTCCGCTTCCGCTTCAGGTCGTTGATCAGCTCCAAAATCTGGGCCTGGATGGTCACGTCCAGGGCGGTGGTGGGCTCGTCGCAAATCAGGATGTCCAGGTTGGCGGCCATGGCGATGGCGATGACGATGCGCTGGCGCATACCGCCGGAGAACTCGAAGGGATACTGGTCGAACCGCTTCCGCGGCTCGGCGATGCCCACGTCCTCCATGATGCGGATGGCCTTGTCATAGGCCTGCTTTTTGGTGACCTTGGTCACCATGGCGTCCCCCTGCTCCTCCAGCCAGGTGATCATGGTGTGGGCGTCACGGTCAAAGTCGTGCTGAGGGAAGGAGCGAATCTGCTCCTGATAGTCGCTTTGCAGCTCCTCCATGGCCAGCAGCATGGTATTTCGGGTCAAATCCAAATCCACCAGCACCGCGGGGATCACCTTGGGGACGTTGGTCTTGCGCTGGATGTCCTTTTCGTACTTGGCGGTATCCTTCTCCACCCGTTTCAGCTCCCTGGCGTTGTCGGGGATGCCCTTGGTGTACCGCTTCAGGGAGTAGGCCATGGTGGAGCCGAAGGTGTGAGCGGCGGAGTCCTTGATGGTGGGCAGCGGGTCGATGGAGGCGGCCACCGCCTTGCTCATCTCATCCACGGCCTTTTTGCAGGCCGCAGTGTCCAGCTTCTCCGCCCGGAAGAGGGGCAGATACCGCTCCAGCAGCTCCAGCACCTTCTGCTTTTTGGGGAGGTATTCCTCCGCGCTGTGGCGCATGGCCTGGGAAACCGCCTGCACCAGCTCACCGGAGTAGTCCTTGTCTGCCGCAGTGCGCAGCGTCCGGTTCCAGCCCGCCACATCGTCCGGGTTGAAGGCAGGGGCCCCGCCGTTCAGCTGGGCGTGGGCGATGGCGTAGTAGTCCGGCTCCTCCCGGTCTATCGCCGCCTGGAGCAGCTGCTCCAGCTGGTTCACCGTTTCGGGGAGGCCGTTTTTCAGCTGCTCCACCGCCGCCGTGTCCGGCAGCAGGTAGGGATTCTGCGCGCCGTCCACCCGCTCCTTCAGGTACTTGACCTCCTCCTCCAGCAGGGCGTTGTCCTGCTTCTTGGCGGCGACCTCCACCTGCTCACAGGAGAATACGGCGGACTCCGCATAGTCCCTGGCGTTGCGATAGTCCACCCGCAGCTTGCTGCCGATGGGCACCAGCTTGGTCAGGACGGAGATGATTCTGTCCGCTTCCCCGCCGGGGATGCCGGCGGCCTTCATAGCCCCGCCTAGCTGCTTCACCTTGCCGTCAAAGTTCTTCTTGCCGTGCTTGTGGGCCGTCTTGCCGTTGATCAGGGTGGCCTCGGTCATCTGCTTGCCAATGCGCATGATGGGGTCCAGGCTGCTCAGCGGGTCCTGATAAATCATGGACAGGCGATTGCCCCGAAGCTGGTTGAACTCCTCCTCGGACAGCTTCAGCAGGTCCATGCCGTCATAGATGATCTCGCCGCCCTCGACGATGCTGTTCTTGGCCAGGATGCCCAGGATGGCCTTGGCCGTCACCGATTTGCCGGAGCCGGACTCGCCCACGATGGCCAGGGTCTCGCCCTTGTTGACGCTGAAGCTGATGTCCCGCACGGCCTTTACCGTGCCGCTGTTGGTGCGGAAGGAAATGCGCAGGTTGCGCACGTCTAAAATTTTCTGTTCCATGTCCTCAGCCTCCCTTATTCATCTGCGCCCCGCAGGGACGGGTTGAAGGCATCCCGCAGGCCGTTACCAAAGATGTTGAAGCAAATCAGCAGGATGGAAATGAACGCTGCCGGGAAGAAGATGCAGTGGGGATAGGTGGACAGAGTGGACTGGCCGTTGTTCAGCATGGTGCCGACGCTGGTCAGGGTGCTGGACTGCAAATTGACGATGCCCAGGTAGGTCATGTTCGCCTCGGTGAAGATGACGCTGGGGATGGACAGGACGGAGGTGGTGATGATGAATCCGGCGGCGTTGGGCAGGATGTGCCGGAAGATGAGCCGCCGGTCCTTCGCGCCCAGGGTGCGGGCCGCCAGGACGTACTCCTGCCCCTTGAACCGGTAGAACTGGGCACGCACCGTGGAGGACGTGCCGATCCAGTTGAAGAAGATGAAGCAGAAGAACAGCGTCACCACAGGCCCCAGCTTCTGGGCAAGGTAGATTTGGAACAGGGACATAAAGACCACGGTAGGCACCTCATACAGGATGTCCTTCACCCGCTCCATCAGCAGGTCGAACCAGCCGCCGTAGTAGCCCTCCAGGGAGCCGATGACGATGCCGATCAGCAGGGACACCGACGCCACCAGCACGCTCAGCACCAGGGACAGACGGGCGCCCAGGGCCAGACGGGCGCAGATGTCATAGCCGAAGTTGTCCGCGCCGAAGATGAAGGAGGCGTAGACGCCATGCTGGTAGTAGTACCACTCGGAGTACAGCACCCGGCACTGGTACTGGCTGCCGTTCATCTTGCTGACGTAGTAGGCGTAGCCGTCCTCGCTGTCCTCATCGGTCAGGTAGATGTTTTGCAGGTTGCCGTCCTCGTCCCGCTGGGCCACGCCCTTGGAGTTGTGGAGGTACCAGGCGTTGGGGTCGTTCTTATACGCCTGATTCTCCACCTGGTCGGTGTCCACCACGGGGTAGAACAGCTGGATACCGGTCTCCTCCTCGTAGGCCAGGGCGTCCTCATATTCGGAGGCGGTCAGCAGCACCGTCACATAGCCCACCTTGGCGTAGGAGTCCAGCCGAACGTCATAGTAGGTGACCTCGCGGCCCGCGTCCACCGTGGCGGTGTACACGTCGTACACCTCGACGATGGCGCCGGGGATGGCGCTGTAATAGTCATAGGTCTGCTGGTTCATGGTCTGGTCGGAGCAGCCGTCCCAGAACTGAATGCCCAGGTCCACGAACAGCTCGTTCTTGGGCAGGGAGTAGGAGTAGTAGCCGTCATAGCTGTTGGCCCCATAAGGGGAAACGATGGGGGCGATGATGGCGTAGAGGGCCAGAATCACAATGACGACGGCGCAGATGACGCTGCCCCGGTTCCGGCTGAACCGGTGGAGGGCGTCCCGGAAGAAGCCCACCGGCTTGGTCTCCAGCTTTTTGTCGTGGAGGCGCTCCTGGTCCTGGACGAGGACGAAGCCGCTGTCGTCCATATCCATGTAGGGCTCAAATTGCTCTGGCTTATAGCTCATTGTTCTTGCCTCCTCCCATACGGATGCGGGGGTCGATGATGCCGTAGCTCAGGTCGAAGAGCAGCTCGGACACCAGCCCGATGGCCACATAGAACATACTGATGCACATAAACACAGAGTAGTCCTTCATGGTGATGGACTGCAAATAGGTCTTGCCGATGCCCGGCACGGAGAAAATCTGTTCGATAATCATGGAGCCGGAGACCACATAGATGACATCCGCCATGAAGGTGGGCAGCAGCGGCACCATGGAGTTCCGCAGGGCATGGCGGATGGTGGCCTGGCGGTAGCTCAGGCCCTTGGTGCGGGCCAGCAGCATATAGTCGCTGGTCAGCGTCTCCGTCAGCTCCGCCCGCACCAGGCGCATATCTCCGGCGATGGTGCCGAAGCTCATGGCCAGGATGGGCATGACCGCCGATCGGAGCATGGACAGGGAAAAGTAATCCGTACCGCCCTCCATGACCAGCGGGAACCAGCCCAGCTTGAAGCCCACATAGTATTGCAGCAGGAAGGCGTACACAAAGGCGGGCACCGAGATGAAGAACATGATGAACACGTTCAGCACCTGGTCCTGCCACCTGTTCTTAAAGATGGCGGCGACGATGCCGAAGATGACGCCCAGCGGGATGGAAATGACGATGGACACCACGTTGATGTAAATGGTGGCCGGCAGCTTGCTGGCCAGGTACTCCGTCACGTCCTGCAAATAGGTGCCCACGGTGGTGCAGAAGCCCCAGTTCCACTCGGTGAACACGTTCTTCAGGAAGATGCCGTACTGCACCATGATCGGTTTATTATAGCCCCAGGCCTCCCGCATATCCTTCACGGCCTGGTCATAGCCGCCCTGCACCGCCTGCACCTGGTTGGGCAGCATACGGATCAGCACAAACAGCATGGTCATAATGATAAATCCGCTGACCAGCATCAGGGCGATTCTTTTCGCAACATATTTTGCCATGGTTCTCCCCTTTCACGAGGGCTGACTTGCCTTGTCTGGGCGGGCCGCAGGCTCCATTCTGCAGGTTCTGCGGCTCTTATACAGAGCGGGCGGGAGCAGGAACCCTGCCCCCGCCCGCCTGTTTACAGCAAGGTGACGATTAGTAAGTCAGCTGGTTGTTCTGCGAAGCGCAGTATTCCGCCCACTCGGCGTCGTCCATCGTGTAGGTCATCATGCGGATACCGCCGAAGCCCACCAGGGAGTTGACATAGGTGTCGGAGCCAAGGACAATGCGCTGGGAGTACATCACGGCGTCGTTCAGATAGGCCAGGGGCGCCATGCCGTAATACTCCAGGATGCCCTTCTCCATACCGGCCAGGATCTGGTTGCGGGTGTCGGAGTCGGCGGTGGCGTAGGTGCCTTCCACCAGCTCCTTGTACCAGTCATAGGCGCTCATGGTCAGCTCTTCGCCGTCCACGGTGATGGTGAGCATCTCAGTGGTGCCGTCATAGCCGTAGACCAGGTTGTAGGTGGGGTCAACATAGCACTGCATCATGGCGTAGGGGTTCATGTCCTCGCCGCCCCAGGCGGTGAAGGCGATGTCGCACAGGCCGGCCATGCAGTTGTTGTAATAGTCCTCATCCACCAGCAGGTTGATGGTGATCTTGCCCTCCAGGGAGGTACCCTCGGTGGCGGCTTCAATGGAGGACTGGAGGAAGTTGACGCGGTTCTGGTTGTTCTCGGTATCGGCATAGACGTGATAGTCCAGCTCGATGCGGTCGCCCTCGCTCATCAGGCCGGACTCAATGGCCTGGGCATAGGCGGATTCAAATAGCTCAGCAGCGGCTTCCTTGTCGTAGCCGGTAATCTGGCTCTCCTCCTCCACGCCGTACAGCTCGCACAGAGCCTCAATGGCGTACTCGCTGTTGCGGTACAGCTCGCCGGTGTCGGGGTCGCAGACGTATACATAGTCGATCAGGCCATAGCCCGCATCAGAGCCGGCCAGGCACTGGGTCACGAAGGACTGACGGTCCAGGGACAGGGAG
This sequence comes from Clostridiales bacterium, assembly GCA_021205455.1. Lineage (GTDB taxonomy): Bacteria > Bacillota > Clostridia > Oscillospirales > Oscillospiraceae > Onthomonas. The sequence goes on along the minus strand of JAJPXL010000045.1, from coordinate 6,402 downwards.
ATGGCCTCACGGAAGTCCTTGATGGACAGGATGGAGTGGTTCACGCCGTCGGCGTCCTCGCTCTTCAGGCTCTCCTCATCGGTGTTGAAGGTGAACACATAGGCGAAGGTGGTGGGGGCGTAGTAGATATAGTCGCTGTTGGCGTAGGTCTCCATGTCGGTGGTGCCGACGCTGTACTCATCCAGATTGCCCTGGAGGAACAGGGACAGGCTGGTGGCAGGCTCGTCGATGTACTGAACATAGATGTCGGTGGTCTGATACTGGCCCTCGTGGTTGCTGTCGGTGTAGCCGTACCAGTTCTCGTTCTTGGTCAGGCGCATTTCCTTGTCCGCCTGATAGGACTCGATCTTGTAGGGGCCATAGGACATATAGCTGTCGGCGGTGGTGCCGTAGGAGGACTTCACGATGTCGCCGGTCTGGGTCTTGCAGGCCTCATACAGCTCCTCGTTCACCAGGCCGATCTGCATGGAGTAGCAGATGTAGAACTCGGTGGTGGGGTTGGTCAGGATGAAGGTCAGGGAGTAGTCGTCATTCTTGATAACGCCCACGTCGTCCCAGCTGGCGGCCTCGATGGCCTCGCCCACATAGACGTAGTCGGGCAGGTCGGAGGTGTAGTAGTTCACCAGGTAGTCATAGATTTCGGCGGCGGAGATATAGTCGCCGTCCTCGCCCTCTTCCACGGCCTCGTCGCGGATCAGGGTCTCATCGGTGATGTCCACGATGGTGGAGCCGTCCTCAGCGGTGACAGCCCAGAAGTTGTAGATGTCCACGCCGAAGTTGGTGTAGCCGTCAGCCTCGGCCTCTTCAATGCTGGTATAGCCCAGGTCGGCCAGGGAGGTGGTGTAGCCCATCTCGCCCACCTTATCGCTGTTGTAATAGTTATAGGCGTTGGCCAGGCCCACAGTGCCCTCATAGAAGGAGGAGGCGCGGTAGTTCTTCATCTCAGGGTTCAGGAACTGCTGCAGGGTGTAGATGTAATCATCAGCGGTGATGGGGGTGCCGTCCTCCCAGCACATGGCCTCGTTCAGGGTGATGGTCCAGGCATAGCCCTCAGTGGCATCGGCGGGGACGCCGTAGGTCTCGTTGCCGGCGTAGTCGGCGGTCACGTCCTCAGGCATGGCGGAAGCCGCCTCGCAGACGATGTCATAGCCGTCCTGGGCCTCATTGATGACAAAGTCATAGAAGTAGACCATGGTGTAGCCCTGGACATCGCTCTCGACCTCGTTCTGCCAGTCCGTGGGGGACCAGGTGGAGGGGGCGCTGGTGGAGTAGCTGTAGGTGTAGCTGCCGCTCTCCGCCACCTCGGCGGTGGTGCCGCTGCCGCTGGCGTCGGAGCTGCTGCTCTCCTCGCTGGAGGAGTCGCCTCCGCTGCTGGTAGTGCCGCTGTCGCTGTCGCTGCTGCCGCCGCAGGCTGTCAGGCAAAATACCATGGCCAGCGCCAGTATCAGGGCGAGCATCCTTCTCATTTTCTTCATTGCTGATGACTCCTTTTCTTTTTTTGATTTGGAACCTACCCCCTGTTCGCGCAGAAGCTCCATTCAACCTGCACTGCCCCTTCCCTGCCTGGGGGTACCCCAGGCAGGGAAATGCGCATGCGCATTTCCCTCGCGCGTCCACTGCAAAGCAAGAACAAATTCCATGTACTTTATTATACTACCCTGTTATCATTTGTCAAGGTAAAATTGCATTTTTGGCTTTTTTCACTTGCAGAATGCCATTTTTTGTCACAGACCCGTCTTTTTCTTCCGAATCGCCGCCGTTTCAGGGGCTTTCCGGTCAGACTGGGCGATTTGCCCCCGAAACGGGGCGGTCTTGCAAGGCTATCCGCCAGTGGCGGTCACTTTCTCCAGAGCAGAGACGCCTTTCCCGCTCCTTTTGCCGAAACTAGGGCCGGATTCTTCGCGCTTTTACGGATTTTTCGCATTTTTAGTTCATAATTCCGCAACAAATACAGGGGCCGCAGAAGCGGCCCCTGTGGACAGATATGCAGGATTTTATTTTTTTCCTTCATTTTCAGCCGTCTGGGACGGCATGGGGAAGCGCACCGTCATCTCGGTGCCCTCCCCCACCTGGCTCTCCAGGTCGATGGTGGCGTTGTGGAGCAAGGCGATGTGCTTCACGATGGCCAGCCCCAGGCCGGTGCCGCCGGTGGCCTTGCTACGGCTCTTGTCCACCCGGTAGAACCGCTCGAACACCCGGCTCTGGGCCTCCTTGGGGATGCCGATGCCGTTGTCCCGCACCCGGAGGAAGGGCTGGCCCTCCCGCACCCCTGTGGTCAGGAGGACCCGTCCGCCGGGGCGGTTATAGCGCACGGCGTTCTCCACCAGGTTGTCGCACAGCTCCTCCAGCAGGGTCTGCACCCCTGACACAGTGGCCGCCTCCCCGGCAACAGAGATGGTGACGTAGGCGCGCTGCGCCCGGACGCGGAGCCGCTCGGCGCTGGTCTGCGCCACCGCCTGCAGGTCCACCGGCTCCGTCTCCGGCGTGTCCTCCCGCTCCAGGGCGCCGCTCTCCAGCTCGGTGAGCTTGATGATGTCGGAGACCAGGGCGATCATCCGGGCGGATTCCTTCTGAATCTGGGCCGCAAAGGAGGGGATGTCCTCCTGATTCACCATGCCGCTGGCCATCAGCTCCGCATAGCCGGAGATGCTGGTCAGGGGGGTTTTCAGCTCGTGGCTGACGTTGGCGGTGAACTCCTGGCGAATCTTCTCGTGGTTCTCCCGCAGCACCCGGTCCTCCATCAGGGTCTTACCCAGGGGGGCCAGCTCCGGGTAGGGGGCATGGTCCTCCACATCGTCCAGATGCTTGCCCATCTCCACAATGGGGTCCACCAGGGAGCGGGTCAGCCTGCGGGACACCCAGACTGTGATGCCCGTCATCGCCGCCAGGGCCAGCAGCAGCCAGGGCAGCGCCTGCAGGAACACGCTGTAAATGCTGGCCACATCCAGGGAGGCCCGCAGCACGTTCCCGTCGCTGAGCAGCACCGCCTCATAGAAGGTGCGCTGAGACAGGGTGGAGGACATCCGCTCCGCGGAGCCGCTGCCGGAGGCCAGGGCCTCCTCCACCTCCGGCCGGAGGGAGTGGTTCTCCAGCGTCCCCTCCGCCACGCTGTCGTAGAGGACGCTGCCCTCCGGGTCGATGAGGGTCAGGCGGATCTCCGCGTCGGCGCAGGCCTGGTCGAAGGTGTCCGGGGACTGCTCGTAGGCCACGGCGTAGGCCCGCACCAGCTGCTCCGCGTCCTCCTTCACTTGGATGGTGAAGGCGCGGTAGTACAGCAGGGAGGCCGTCAGCGCCGCCAAAAGCATGGCGACCAGCCCGGTCAGGAACAGGCGGTAGTTGACTTTCCTCGCCATACCCTCACCTTCCCTGTCCGGCGCTCTCCCGGTCGGTCAGGATATAGCCCACCTTGCGGAGCGTCTGAATGTACTGGCCCGCGTCCCCCAGCTTCTGCCGGAGGGAGCGGATGTGCATATCCACCGTCCGGCTCTCCACCGAGTACTCGCTGCGCCACACCCGGTCCATCATATCGTCCCGGGTGATGGCCGTCTCCGGGGACTGGAGGAACAGCCGCAGCAGCTCGTACTCCTTCAGCGTCAGCTCTACGGGGTGGCCGTCCACCGTCACCTGATGGCGGTCCTCCTGCATGGCGATGGGGCCGAAGGCCAGCGTCTTGCCCCCCTGCTCCCGTCCCGTCCGGCGTAGCAGCGCCCTCACCCGTGACAGGAACTCCATAATGCCGAAGGGCTTGGTCAGGTAATCGTCCGCGCCGCCGTCCAGGCCCTGGACGATGTCCACCTCGCTGCCCTTGGCCGTCACCATCATCACCGGAATCTTCCGGGTGGCGTGGTTCTCCCTGAGGCGCTGCAAAATCATCAGGCCGTCCAGGTCGGGCAGCATGACGTCCAGAATCACCAGCTCCGGCAGCGATGTCTCCAGCGCCCGGAAGAAGGCCGTCCCGTCGTGGTAGATGGCCGCGTCCATGCCGTTGGAACGCAGGGCGTATTGTTCTAAGGCGGCAATGCTCTCGTCGTCTTCTACTATGGCTATCATGTGAAATGCTCCTTTAGTGAGTAGTGGTTAGCAGTTAGTGGCCAGCAGAACGTAAAAACTAAAACTTCACTGGATTCGGCCATCACAAAATGCCGACGGAACTGCCTGTGACGCTGTTCAGACAGGGCACATGGTTCCGCTTTTTGCAAGTGTGTGTGTAGGGGCGGCCCTCGGCCGCCCGTCGCAACCGCCTGCTCCCCCCGGGCGGCCAGGGGCCGCCCCTACAGAAAAGTGAGGTTTTCGGTTTTAGGGTTCCTGCTCTACTAGCAGTCCCTTCACATTTTACAGAATCAATCGTCCCCCGTCAAGCCGAACTGCTCCCGGTAGTGATTATATCGGTTCATAAAGTTCTCCCTGGTCCTGGCCTCCTCCCGGTAGGCGTGACGCTGGAAGGAGTCCTGCTGCACCTCGATCATGTCGATGGCGATGTTGGCGCAGTGGCCGGACACCCGCTGCAGGTCAGTCAGCAGGTCGCCCAGGCGGATGCCCGCCTGAACGGAGCAGGCGCCCGACTGGAGCCGCTCCACATGGTGCTCCTTGCACTCCTTTACGATGTCGTTCACCACCAGGTTCAGCAGCGGGATCTCCTTGGCCTTTTTGTAGTCCGTCTCCGCAAAGGCGGCGATGGTGCGGTCCAGCACCTCCTGCACCGCGTTCTCCAGCACCTGCAGCTCCTCCAGCGCCTCCGGGGAGAAGGTCAGCTCGTTCTTCCGCAGGGCGCTGGCCGCCAGCTTGATGTTCACCGCGTAGTCGCCGATGCGCTCCCAGTCGCTGATGGCGTGGAACAGGAAGCTGACCGTGTGGCTGTCCTCCACGTTCATGCTGCGGCTGGACAGCTTCACCAGATAGGTGCCGATTTTGTCCTCATACAAGTCGATGGCGGCCTCCTTCTCGCTGACGGAGGCGGCGATCTCCTCATCCCAGTGCTCCACCAGGGACAGGGATTGCAGGAAGCCCTGCCGGGCCAGCTCCGACATATCCTTCGCCAGGGTCTGTCCCCGCTCCAGGGCCAGGGCCGGCGTGTTCAGGAAGCGCTCATCCAGCAGCTGGAACTCGTCCTTCTCCTCGTCCTCCGGCACCGTCAGATAGGCCAGCTTCTCCAGGCCCTTGGTGAAGGGCAGCATACAGACCGTCGCCGTCACGTTGAACACCGTATGCACCAGGGCGATGCCCGCCTTGTCGATGCTGCTGTCAATGAAGGAGAAGTGAAAGATGGCGTTCAGGGCGTAGAAGATGATCAGGAAGCCCACGGAGCCGATGACGTTGAAGTACAGGTGCACCAGCGCCGCCCGGCGGGCGTTCTTGTTTGCCCCCACGCTGGAGATCATGGCGGTGACGGTGGTGCCAATGTTCTGACCCATGATGATGGGGATGGCGCTGCCGAAGGTCACCGCGCCGGTGGTGGTCAGGGCCTGCAAAATGCCCACGCTGGCGGAGGAGGACTGGATGACGGCGGTCAGCGCCGCACCCACCAGCATACCCAGCACCGGGTTCTGGAACATGACGAACAGGTTGGTAAAGGCCTCCACCTCACCCAGCGGCTCCACCGCGCTGGACATGGTGGACATCCCCGTCATCAGGATGGCGAAGCCCAGCAGAATCACGCCGATGTTCCGCTTCTTCTCGGAGCCTGTCATATACAGCACAATGCCGATAAAGGCCAGAATGGGGGAGAAGCTGGTGGGCTTCATCAGCTGCACCAGGAAGCTGTCCCCCTGGACGTCGGCCAGGGAGAGAATCCAGGAGGTCACTGTAGTGCCCACGTTAGCCCCCATGATAACGCCGATGGCCTGGCTCAACTCCATAATGCCGCTGTTGACAAAGCCCACCACCATGACCGTGGTGGCGGAGGAGGACTGAATCACCGCCGTCACCGCCAGGCCCAGCAGCAGCCCCTTCACCGGGTTATCCGTCATCCGCCGCAAAATGCTTTGCAGCTGGCTGCCTGCCTGCTTTTCCAGGGCCTTGCCCATGATGTCCATGCCGAACAGGAACATGGCCAGACCGCCCAACAGGGAAAATACGTTAAAAATACTCATCCTGCATCCATCCGCCTTTTCTTTGATGCTTTTTTACAGATTTTTTGATTACAGTTATATTGTACCGTCCCTGTGTAAAGTTTGCGACCAGCGTTTTGTTAAATTCAGGTAAAGTTATGTAAAATCTATGTAAAGGTGGAAGGCGCCGCTGGGGGGTGTTTCTTTGCTTTGCCCTCCCGATGGGGTGGGCGTTCCTCAGGCAAGGGTCTTGGAAGGATGCACGTTTTGCCCTCCCGGCGGGGGTGATATTCCTTAGATATGGTTCTTTGAAGGAAATACCGCGTTTGCTATCCCGGTGGGGCTGTTCTCCTTA
>JAJPXL010000096.1 GCA_021205455.1 Clostridiales bacterium | reverse complement strand
GTGGTCTTGCCGGTGCCGGACAGGCCGAAGAAGATGGCGGTGTTCTCGCCGTTCATGTCGGTGTTGGCGGAGCAGTGCATGGCGGCAATGCCCTTCAGCGGCAGATAGTAGTTCATCATGGAGAACATACCCTTCTTCATCTCGCCGCCGTACCAGGTGTTGATGATGACCTGCTCACGGCTGGTGATGTTGAAGACAACGGCGGTCTCGGAGTTGAGGCCCAGCTCCTTGTAGTTCTCCACCTTGGCCTTGGAGGCGTTGTAGACCACGAAGTCGGGCTCAAAGTTCGCCAGCTCCTCATCGGTGGGGACGATGAACATATTCTTGATGAAGTGAGCCTGCCAGGCCACCTCCATGATGAAGCGGATCGCCATGCGGGTGTCCTTATTGGCGCCGCAGAACGCATCCACCACATACAGCTTCTTGTTAGAGAGCTCCTTCTGGGCAATCTCCTTCACGGCAGCCCAGGTCTCCTCGGAAGCGGGATGGTTGTCATTGGGATACTCGGGGGTGGTCCACCACACGGTGTCCTTGGAGTTCTCGTCCATGACGATGAACTTGTCCTTGGGGGAGCGGCCGGTGTAAACGCCGGTCATGACGTTGACGGCGCCCAGTTCGCTGACCTGGCCCTTGTCATAGCCCTCCAGCTTCGGATCGGTCTCGTCCTCAAACAGCAGCTCATAGGACGGGTTGTAAACAACCTCAGTTGTCCCGGTAATTCCATACTTCGTAAAATCAATCTTTGCCATAGTTTAGCCTAACCTCCTGCATTGATAGTGAAAGTATTGCTCAGACCGAGGTTTTAACATATTCCTCGTTCTTCAATTATGACAGCTCAGGGGACAAAAGTCAAGAGCAATGGACAGTTTTCCCTTGAAAATCAATTTTACCAAAAGATTATAGCAAATGCGGGAACAAAGGGACGGCTTTCTCCAACAGAATGGAAAAAATCACGGCAGGCGGCTGCGCCCATAGCGGTCGGGGCCTGGCGCGCCCAAATACGCCGCCGCCTGCCCTCAGGCGGGCGCTTCCGTCAGGGAACGGCGGAAGGAGAACAGCGCCTTGCAGATCCACAGCGCCGTCACCACCCCGGTCAACACCACCGCAATGCTCACCACCGTCCAGTCCTCCCAGGGCAGGCTCAGGAAGGATAGGGTGACCACCACGGTGTACACCGTCCGGAGGGTCAGCAGCTTCCCCTCCTGGGGGCAGGCGTATTTTCCCGCGATATGGGACAGGTCGGTGAGAAGCTGGAAGTGGAAGTACAACTCCACCACCCCCGCCAGGACAGTGAGGAGGTAGCTGTCCACCGTCACCCCGAACAGGGCAGCCGCCCACACCACCCCCTCCCACAGGGCCAGGGCGATGCCCAGGGGCCGCAGCAGCTTTGCAGACGGCTCCTCCTCCCCGAAGGCGGGCAGGGCCTTCAGAATCAGCAGGTAGCCCAGCCAGTCCGGGAGGATGTCCAGCGTGCCCAAATTCAGGGCAACGCGAATCAGCAGATACCCCCAGGCCGTCAGCCGTACGGCAGAGGCCAGCTTTTCCCGGTTCGTCATTGCGGCACCTCCTCCAGGGTCAGAATTTCCCGGGCTGCTCCGTCCCAGTAGATCTGGACAGAATAGCCCTCCGGCAGGGCATCTCCCCCGTCCAGGGTGAACGTTCCAAGGGAGCGCAGGGTGCCATCCAGCTGGGCCAGCTCCCGGCAGTCCCAGTTCCAGCCCCCTGTGCCACCGCCGGAGGCGGCGACGCCCTCTTGCTGCGTCTCCAAAGCGGCGTCCAGAATCTCCTCCGGCGCATCCTCAACGGCCGTGGGGCCATACAGGACGCCCACGGTTTGGCTGGGGCCGTCCTCCGGATAGGTATAGGTCAGGGTCAGCCGGGTCTCCACGGTGGCAAACTCCGCATCCGCCTTCAGCGTCTCGTCAAAGGTAGCGCCGCTGCTCCAGAAGGCGGAGCCGTTGTCCGTGGGGCTGATGTAGTTGTCCACCTCGCAGAGCACACAGGCGGACAGGGTGACGGAGCCGCTCTCCCCCACGCCCTCGTATTGGGCGGCGGGCAGGTCGCTGTCGGTCACGCCGGTCTGGCGCTGGCCGGTCTCCTCCACCACCCAGCCCCTGGCTTCCTGATAGACAATGACAGGCACCAGCACATAGGAGGTTTCCGACCCGTCCTCATCCTCCGCCATGGCAAAGAGCAGGTTGGCCTGATAGCCGCCCTCCGTCTGGGTCAGTCCGCAGACGGAGTAACCCAGATTCCGCTCCACCGCGTCCAGCTCCTCCCCGGCGTACAGCAGGTAGGAGCCGCTGCACTCCGCCATGGCTTCCTGCAGCGCCTCCTGCCGCTCCAGGGGAGACGCCGCCGCCAGGTATATCCCGTTCTCCAGCAGCAGGCCCTTGGCGTAGGTGTCCAGCGCCCCGGCTGCCGTGGTGCAGCGCACCAGCCGGGTGCGGGCCATGGCCTGGGCCAGGGCCGCGTCGGAGACGGGGGCGGTATCCGTATCGGTATAGCCGGAGGCCGTCCCCATCAGTACCGGGCCGGCCAGCACCGCCACGATGCAGACGGACACCAGCGCCATCCCCTGGGGGTACTTCTTAAAGCGCACGATGGCGGCGATGCGCCGGGCGATGTTCCTGCCGCCGTTGGACAGGGAGGTGGTGCCGGGGGCCCGGGCATAGGTCTCGTCCGCCATGCTCAGGAGGATTTTGCCGTACTCCCGGCGCTCCTCCCCTTCCAGGCGCTCCAGCACCCGCTGGTCGCACAGGGCCTCCATGTCGTTGCCGATGCGGTCAAAAACGTATTGCAGGAACGGGTTGCACCAGTGCAGCGCCCGGAGCAGGCACCAGAGGATGTTCTGCAGGGCGTCCCGATACCGCAGGTGGAGCAGCTCGTGGAGCAGCACCTTGTTGTCCACTTCTCTATCCTCCGGCAGCACCAGCACCGGACGCAGCACCCCGCACACAAAGGCGGAGGACAGCCCCTCCAGCCGGAGGGCGGGGCAGGCGTCCAGCCCGTACCGCTGGCAGACGTTCTCCAGCTGGTCGGACAGCTCCTCCGTCAGGGGCAGCCCAAACCGCAGCAGCCGCCGCAGCCGGACATAGGACAGGGTATACCACAGCAGAGAAATAACCACCCCCACCGCATATACGACAAACAGCCAGTCTGTCACGCTCTGGGGCACAGCCGTCAGCCAGGGGACCGGCGCGGCGACGGACACCGGCGCATAGGGGGCGGAATAGGCGGAGGCGAGGCGCTGCTCCGCCGCCGTCTTGACCGCCTCCACCCACACCGGCAGGGGGAGCAGGATGTCCCGGCTGGTGCTGACGGGCAACAGCACCCGCAGCGCCAGGAGGCACCACACCCCATACTGCCACCGTGGAGACAGCTTATCCGCAAATAGCCGCTTCACCGCCAGCAGCAGCACCGCCGCCGCCGACACCGACAGGGTTTGCAGCAGAAAGGCCCACAGGTTGGTCATGGGTCACACCTCCATCTCATCCAGCAGCTTCCTGAGCCGCTCCCGTTCCTGGGGGGAAAGTCTGGACTCCTGCAAAAACGCCGCCACCAGGTCCCCGGTGGCCCCGCCGTAGACCCGCTTCAGCAGATCATCCCGCTCCTGCCGGGCGCAGTCCTCCCGGGAGACGGCGGCGGCGTAGGGCTTGGATTGGCTCCGGTCGATGGACACCAGCCCCTTGGCCTCCATGCGGGTCAGGTAGGTGTAAACCGTGTTCCTGCTCCAGCCGTTCACCGGCTTCAGGGCGCTGGTCAGCTCCCCCAGGGCAAACCGCTGGCCGGACCACAGGATGTCCAGCACAGCCCACTCCGCTTCTGTGATTTTCATAGCAGTTGCCTCCTACATTTGTAGTACACCATTATACTACACTTGTAGGAGGCTGTTGTCAATCCCCATTTGCGGTTTTTTCAGGTCGGTTTGCGGAGGTTCGGCGGGGGCCTGCCGGAGACAGCAAAACAGTAACCCAGTCCATTCAACCTCTGGACTGGGTTACTGTTCACTGGAAATCAGAAGCTTCATCTCTATGGATGCCTCCTTTCGTCCTATTCAGTTGTAAGGGACTCCCGCTGCTACTGTCTGCGCTCACGACTACTCACTTTACAAACACATTGTCCCGGTGGAGCTTCTGCTCATACACCCTACTGATGCTTTCATCCGTTCTGCCAGACTCCGAGTGAACTGCCTGCAGCTTAGGCTTTCTTTGGCCCACTCGCTTCGCCTTTGTCTTGGCTCTTTTGTTTTTCTGATTATAAGATATCACAACCCGGCGGGAATGTCAAGCACTTTTTTAAAGAAAATCAAAAAAATATTTTTGAAGGGTTCCTGTGGAACGCAGCTCCGCCGTCAATCCTCCATAACAAAGTGCTGATAATCCTTCACGCTGCTCCAGTTGCCGCCCCAGAAAAAGCCGTGGTCGGTGAACAGCTGATAGCACAGGTCGCTCTCGTCGATCTTATAGGGCGTGTCCGCCGAGCGATCCACATAGTCCCCGGCGTTGGCGGGGAAGTAGCCTGCGGAGGTGACGTAGGGATTGTACAGCGGGTTCACATCCACCGCCAGGCCATAGGCGTGGGCGCTGAGATGGTCGCTGCCGGAGACGACGCGATAGTTGAAGCAGGAGGTGTTGTTGTCCGTCATGGAGGCCTCATCGTCCCCGCCGTACTCGTCGATCAGCAGCATCTTCTCAATGGGATACGCCGCATCATACAGCCCCCGGAAGATCTCCAGCAGGTCGCCGCTGATGCGCTTGTTGCAGACCATCTCCCCGATATGTACCTCCCCGTCAAAGCCGATATGCAGCACCCGCAGGTAGCGCAGGTCGTCCCGGCTGACGGTGCAGCCCTCCGGGTAGGAGACGCCCTCCATCCTGGCGAACACTTCATCCGTGAGTGCGCTTTCGGTGAAAAGCAGGTCAACGTCCAGCCCGGACATCTCCTCCGCCGTCAGCACGGTGCCCGCCGCCATATCCAGCACGTCCTCCTCTGTCAGGGCCTGCACCTCCGGCTCCAAATCGGAGGACGCCTCTGCGCTGCCAGCCCCCGCCGCCTCGCTGACCACCTCCGGCTGCACCTCGGAGGAGGCCGCGCTGCCCGCCTCCGGCAGCAGGCCGGAGGACTGCTCCGCAGCGGCGGAGCTGCCGCCGGACGCGGCGGGTGCGCCGCAGCCCGCCAGCAGGGCCAGCAGACAGACGGCGCTGAATGACCGCACCAGAGCGGCGCAAACGGTATGCTTCATAGAATATTCCCCCTCGAACAGAAAACCAGCCAGCGGCAAGCCGCTGGCTGGACGGATGCGTTATTGCTCCAGCTTCGCAATGGCTGCCTTCGCCGCCATCTGCTCTGCCTCCTTCTTGCTGTGGCCGGTTCCCTGGCCCACGGCCTGCCCATTGAGCCGCACCTCCATGGTGAACTGCTTGGCGTGGTCCGGGCCGGATGCCCCTACCAGGTGGTAGGTCAGCACCTGGCCGCTCTTGCGCTGCACCAGCTCCTGGAGGGCGGTCTTGTAATCCCGGCTGGCCTCATAAGCCTGGGCCATGTTGTTCAGAATGAAGCGCTGAATGATGCGCCGGGCCTCGTCGATGCCGCCGTCCAGGTAGACGGCCGCCAGCACCGCCTCCACCGCGTCGGCGTTGATGGAGGGGCGGGTGCGCCCGCCGCCGGCCTCCTCGCCCTTGCCCAGCTTCAGGTAGGCCCCCAGCTGTAACTCCTTCGCCACCAGTACCAGGCTGTTCTCACACACCAGGCTGGCCCGCAGGCGGGTCAGGTTGCCCTCCGGCAGCTCCGGAAAGGTGCGGTACAGGCTGTCCGCCACCACCATGCCCAGGATGCTGTCCCCCAGGAACTCCAGCCGCTCGTTGGAGTGGATGCCGCCCAGGTGGTGTTCGTTGGCGTAGGAGCTGTGAATCAGGGCGTTCTCCAGCAGGGAAATGTCCTTAAAGTGGTAATCCAGCCTTTCTTCCAGTGTTTTCATATTGCTTAACTCCTTTGGTTACGCCGCCCACTCACTCCTGGGCAGCCTGCGGGGGAAGGACCATGTGATCCATATTCTCGATGATTTCCTGCTCCACATCTGCGCTGACGAACTGGATGGCCTGCTTTACGGCGTTGAAGAAGGCGAAGGCGTCGCTGTTGCCGTGGGCCTTGATGACGGGGGCCTGCACCCCCAGGAAGGCGGTGCCACCGGTCTCCCGGCTGTCCAGCATCTTCTTGAAGCCGCCCATATTGCCCCTGATCATCAGGTAGCCCATCTTCGTCCTGGTGTTGGTCATAAACAGGTCCTTCAGCCCCTGGACGATGAAGTTGGCCGTGCCCTCCATGGTCTTGAGGACGATGTTGCCCACAAAGCCGTCCGCCACCAGAACGTCCACCGCGTCGGGGCTGGCCAGGCTGGTGGGCTCCACGTTGCCCACAAAGTTGATGCGTCCGGCGTCCCCGGCCTGCTTCAGAAGGGCGTAGACCTCCTTATACAGCTCGCTGCCCTTGCTGGGCTCCGCGCCGATGTTGATGAGGCCCACCCTGGGGTTCTCCCGGCCCAGCACCTTTTGGGCGTAGAAGCTGCCCATAAAGGCGAATTGCAGCATATACTCGGCGGTACACTCGGCGTTGGCCCCCGCGTCGATCAGCACGGCGCTGCCCGCCCCGGTGGGCACCACAGGGGCCACAGCCGCCCGCTTGATGCCGGGGATGCGCCGGACGATCAGGGTCGCGCCGCTGAGCAGCGCCCCGGTGGAGCCGGCGGAGATGAACGCATCCCCCTTGCCGTCCCGCACCATCCGCAGACCCACGGACATGGAGGAATCCTTTTTGCGCAGGCACACCCGGGCCGGGTCGTCGCAGATCTCCACCACCTCGGTGGCGTTGACGATGGTGACCCCCTCCGGCAGGTCGGTCTTGTCATCCGCAAGGACCTTGCGGATGTCCTCCTCCCGTCCCACCAGGGTGATGTCACAGCCCAGCTCCCTGTGGGCGCGCAGCGCACCCCGAACGGGCTCCGCAGGGGCCAGGTCGCCGCCCATTGCGTCAATAATAATGTTCATTGTACTCGCTCCTTCTTTCATTTTTGTAAGGGGCGCGCATGGGATGTCTCCTGAGGAAACACGTCATGCCCACCTCCAAGGGTGACAGAGGCAGGGAGAGAGGCCGGGGGCTTCCTGCGTTTGGCCTCTCCCCGCTTGGCGGGTTTTATCACAGCTCCAGCTTCGCCAGGGATTCCAGCGCCCGGGCCGCCAGGGCGGCGTTCTTCATCCGCTTGCCGCCCCGCACCTTCTTCTCCAGCGGGGGGATGATGCCGAAGTTGACGTTCATGGGCTGGAAGTCGGTGACGGTGGGGTTGCTGACATAGCGGGCCAGGGCGCCCAGGGCGGTCTCCGCCGGGAAGTCCACCGGCAGCTGCCCCAGCAGGCGGTGGGCCAGCTCCACCCCAGCCACCAGGCCGGAGGCGGCGGACTCCACATAGCCCTCCACGCCGGTCATCTGCCCAGCGAAGGTCAGCCGCGGCTCCTCCGTCAGCTGATAGTAGCGGTTCAGCAGGCGGGGGGAGTTCAGGTAGGTGTTCCGGTGCATCACCCCGTAGCGGAGGAACTCCGCCTGCTCCAGGCCGGGTATCATGCGGAACACCCGCCGCTGCTCCGGCCAGGTCAGGTGGGTCTGGAAGCCCACCATATTATAGATGGAGCCCTCCTCATTGTCCTTGCGCAGCTGCACCACCGCGTAAGGCTCCTTTCCCGTGCGGGGGTCGGGGAGGCCCACCGGCTTCAGTGGGCCGTAGCACAGGGTGTCGTGGCCCCGGCGGCCCATGACCTCCACCGGCATACAGCCCTCAAAGACGGTCTTATCCTCAAAGCCGTGGAGCCTGGCCTCCTCCGCGCCGCACAGGGCCAGCCAGAAGGCGTCATACTCCTCCCGGCTCATGGGGCAGTTGATGTAGTCCGGGGTGCCCTTGTCGTAGCGGCTGGCGAACCAGGCCTTCTCCATGTCGATGCTCTCAAAGGACACCAGAGGGGCCACCGCGTCAAAGAAGTGGAGGTACTGCTCCTGGGGGAAGCGGCGGGCGATGTCCTCCGCCAGCGGGTCGGAGGTCAGGGGGCCGGAGGCCACCAGCACCGTCCCCTCCGGAGGGATGGCCGTCACCTCCCCCGCCGTCACCGTGATGTTGGGGTGGCTGCGGATGGCCTCCGTCACCTTCCGGGCAAAGGCCTCCCTGTCCACCGCCAGCGCCCCGCCTGCCGGAAGGGCGGTGGCGTCGGCGCAGGCCATAATCAGGGAATCGCACCGGCGCATCTCCTCCTTCAGCAGGCCCACGGCGTTCTCCACATTGTTGGCCCGCAGACTGTTGGAACAGATCAGCTCGGCAAAGTCCGGGCTCTTGTGGGCGGGGGTCATCTTGTCCGGCTTCATCTCCCGCAGGTCTACGGGGATGCCCCGTTGGGCCAGCTGCCAGGCGGCTTCGGAGCCGGCCAAGCCCGCCCCAATGACGATCACAGGCTCCATTCAGTCCTCCGTTTCCAACGCTTTGGCCTGCTTCGCGGCCTCCCGCTTGGCGGCGGCTGCGGCGCGGCCCTTCGCCAGCGCCGCCTTCTGGGCCTCCGACAGTTCCCGCTTAGGCTTGTCAGCGGCGGCAGTTTTGGCGGAAGCGGCCTTTTTCGTGCTGGATGTGCGCTTTTTTGCGGCGGCGCCGGTTTTCCTGGCGGCGGAGGTCTTTTTCGTTCCGGCAGACGCCTTCTGCGTCGTCGGCTCCGCCACGGCCTCCGCCGCAGCCTGGGAGACGGTTTCCTCCGCCTTCTCCCTGGGCTTACGGTAGCCGGGGCGCAGCTCCTCCGGGGTGAAGTTCTCGCACTTCTCGTTGATGCAGAAGGGCTTCTTGGCCCCTCTGCCCGACTTCTTGAACATGGTCTGGCCGCAGACAGGGCAGTTCTCCTTCACCGGCACATCCCAGGTCATAAAGTCGCATACCTGACCGTTGACGCTGCGGTTATGCTCGCAGCCGTAATAGGTATAGCCGTTGCGGCTGGTCTTTTTCAGGATGCGGCCCCCGCACTTGGGGCACTTGCCCGGCATTTCAATGACGATGGGCTTGGTGAAGGTGCATTCCGGATAGCCGGGGCAGGCCAGGAACCGGCCGAATCGTCCGGTTTTGATGACCATTTTCCTGCCGCACAGTTCACAGACCTCATCCGTTTCCTCGGCGGGGATTTTGATGCGGGTGCCGTCCAAATCCTGCTCCGCCTGGGCCAGCTCAGCGCTGAACCCGGCGTAGAAGGTGCGGAGCACTTCCTTCCAGTAGGTCTTGCCCTGCTCCACCTCGTCCAGCTGCTCCTCCATGTGGGCGGTGAAGTCCGGGTCCACGATGTCGGGGAATTTGTCCTCCATCAGCTCGGTGGTGACCTCCCCCAGAGGGGTGGGTTTCAGGGCTTTGCCGTCCTTTACCACATAGTACCGCTCCAGGATGGTGGAGACGGTGGGGGCGTAGGTGGAGGGTCGGCCAATGCCCTTCTCCTCCAGCGTCTTGATGAGGGATGCCTCCGTGTAGCGGGGAGGGGGCTGGGTGAAGTGCTGGGCTTTGTCCGACTTGTCCAGCCGGACGGCCTCCCCTTCGCTGAGGTCGGGCAGGGGGGAACCCAGACCCTCCTCTCCCTCGTCCTTACTCTCCACATAGACGGCGGTGAAGCCGGCGAATTTCAAACTGGAGTGGGTGGCCCGAAACAGGTGGGTGCCCGCCGTCACGTCGATGGAGACGGCGTCATAGACGGCGTTAGACATCTGGGAGGCCACGAACCGGCTCCAAATCAGCTTGTAGACCTTGAACTGCTCCGCCGTCAGGCTCTTCTTGATGTCCTCCGGCACCAGGGAGACGTTGGTGGGGCGGATGGCCTCGTGGCCGTCCTGGGCGCCGGACTTCGTCTTATACACCCGGGGTCTCCCGTAATAGTACGCCTTCCCGTAGCGGCCGGAGATCATCTGCGCCGCAGCGGCGGTGGCCTCATCGGAGAGGCGGACGGAGTCGGTACGCATATAGGTGATGAGGCCCACGGTGCCCTCCCCGGCCACATCGATGCCCTCATAGAGCTGCTGGGCGACGGACATGGTGCGCCGGGGGGTCATGCCCAGCTTGCGGCTGGCCTCCTGCTGCAACGTGGAGGTGGTGAAGGGGGGCGCGGGGAGGCGCTGCTTCTCCGTCTTTCGGACGGCGGACACCACGAACGCCTGCCTGGACAGATCGTCCACGATGGCGTTGACGGCTGCCTCGCTGGTCAACTCCGCCTTCTTCCGTCCCTCCCCGTGGTAGTGGGCCACGAAGGAGCCCACCCTCGGCGCGATGCGGCTCAGGTTCACGTCCAGCGACCAGTATTCCTGGGGGACGAAGGCGCGGATCTCCCGCTCCCGTTCCACCACGATGCGGGTGGCCACGGACTGCACCCGTCCGGCGCTGAGGCCCCGGCGGATCTTCCGCCACAGCAGGGGGGACAGCTGGTAGCCCACGATGCGGTCCAAAATCCGGCGGGCCTGCTGGGCGTCCACCAGGTCCTGGTCGATGGCCCTGGGGTGGCCGATGGACTCTGTGACGACCTTTCTCGTGATCTCATTAAAGGTGACCCGATAGGTCTGGTCGTCCGGGATGTCCAGCAGCGCCTTCAGGTGCCAGGAGATGGCCTCCCCCTCCCGGTCAGGGTCGGTGGCCAGATAGACGGTTTTGCTCTTTTTGGCGGCCTTTTTCAGGCTGTCAATGACCTCTTCCTTTCCCTTGATGGGGGTATAGACCGGCTCAAAGTCGGCCTCGATGTCCACACCCAGCTTGCTCTTGGGCAGGTCGCGGATGTGCCCCATGGACGCGATAACCTGGTAGTCGGGGCCGAGATACTTGCCAATGGTCTTGGCCTTGGCCGGAGACTCCACGATTACCAAATTGGTTTTTGCCATATCAAACTTCCTCCCAGTATGGAGGCGGGGAACCCTCCCCGCAAAGCGCAATTTAAGATGAAAGCGCCACCTGTGCCGCCAGCGAGAAGCGGCTGTCGGCCCCTTCCGTCACTAGCCCCTTGATGCAGAGGATGGTCAGCGCGGAATTGACTGCCACCACCGGCCGGCCGCAGCCGGCCGCCACCTCATCCGCGGTGGCAGGGCCGCCTGCCAGCACCGTGCAGCACTGAAACTCCGTTTCCGAGCAGCGGTCACGGAGGGCGTTTACGTCAATATAATCTGAGACGGGCGAGCTGTCAACCTTTTTTTGCGCGTTTTTTTCCGGTTGGATGATTTTTTCTCCCTCCTCCTGGGGGGAGGGCTGGGCCTCCGGGGCGTCTGCCTGCCCCTTCTGCGAACGGGCGGACAGCTGCTCAGGCTCCCCGGCCATGCGCTGGGCCCGTACCGCCTCCGGCAGCTCCGGCAGGCGGCCCACCGCGGCAAAGCGCTGCCGGGCCAGGGCGAAGATGTCCTCCTTGTCCAGCAGGACGGAGGCGTAGCCGGCCCGAATCAGGTCGTTGGTGCCGGTGGCGGAGGGGACGCCGATGTTGGCAGGCGGCGCGAACACCTCCCTGCCCTGCTCCAGCGCCAGGTAGGCCACCTGCACAGCGCCGCTGGACAGGTCCCCCTCCACGCAGATGACGCAGTCGGCTATGCCGGTCAGGATGCGGTTCCGGGCGCGGAACAGCTGCCCGGTGGGCCTGGTGCCCGGAGGCGACTCGCTGAGCAGGAAGCCGTAGGTGGTGATGTCCTCGTACAGCCTGCGGCAGGCGTCCGTGTTGTAATAGGGCACGTCCACGCCGCCCGCCACCACGGCCCCCACCGGCTGCCCGGCCTGCAGCGCGCCCAGCAGGGCGTTCTCATCACAGCCCTCCACAACGCCGGTGACCACCAGCAGGCCGCCCCGGCTCAGGTCGAAGGCAAAGCTGTGGGCCAGCTTCTTCCCGTAGGGGGTGGCCTTCCGGGTGCCCGCCATGGCGACAATAAACGGGGCGTTCAGGTTCAGCGCCTGCCCCCGGAGGTACAGCACCAGCGGCGGATCCTCGATGTCCCGCAGGGCAGGGGGATACACGGCGTCCTGAATGGTCACGATTTGAATCTCCCGCTCCTGGCAGTCCGCCAGGATCTCCTCCGCGCGGCGCAGCGACTTGTCCTCCAGCAGGGAGACCTGCCGCGCCTGGAGGAAGGGCAGCAGACGGTAATCGCGCCTGTCCCCATAGTAGGCTCCGGAGGCGGAGCCGAAGTGGGTATAGACCTGCCAGGCTGTCTGAGCGTCCAGGGTCTGGCTCAGCCAGAGCAGATGCTTGATGGAATCTGTTGCAGTCATAGGCGGGCTCTCCTCATCTCATCAGGATGCGCGGTTCCGGGAACCGCTCGGAACGTTGCGTAAAATTCTTCAGGAGGGCATCAGCGCCGTCAGGGCGGCCACCGCCTCCTCCATGGTGTAGATATTGTCCTCCACCGGCAAGCCCCTGGCCTTCAGCTTCTGGAACAGGCGGGTCAGCTGGGGGGTGTTCAGCCCCATGGCCCGCAGCTCGTCCCCGTGGGAGAACACCTCCCGGGGCGTGCCGTCGAAGGGCAGAGTGCCGTCGTTCACCACCACCACCCGGTCCACCATCCTGGCCACGTCCTCCATGGAGTGGGAGACGATGATGACGGTGGCGTTCTTCGCGTCGTGGTAGTGGCGGATGTTTTTCAGCACGCCGTCCCTCCCCGCCGGGTCCAGCCCCGCCGTGGGCTCGTCCAGAATCAGCACCTTGGGCTCCATGGCGATGACGCCGGCGATGGCCACCCGCCGCTTCTGTCCGCCGGACAGCTCGAAGGGGCTCTTTTGCAGCAGGTCGTCCCGCAGGCCCACGAAGTAGGCCGCCTCGTGTACCCGGCGGTCGATCTCGTCCTCCTGGAGCTTCATGTTCTTGGGGCCGAAGGCGATGTCCTCATACACCGTGTTCTCAAAGAGCTGATACTCCGGATACTGGAACACCAGCCCCACCTTGAAGCGGGCGGCGTGGGTTTTTTCCTTGCTCTCCCAGATGTCCTCCCCGTCCACCAGCACCTTGCCGGAGGTGGGCTTCAAAAGGCCGTTCAGATGCTGAATCAGGGTGGACTTGCCGGAGCCGGTGTGGCCGATGATGCCCATATACTCCCCGGGGTAGGCCCGGAAATCCACATCGATCAGCGCTTTATGCTCAAAGGGGGTGCCGATGCTGTAGGTGCAGCAGAGCTTCCGGGTTTCAATCACTGGTTCCAACTTGTTCGTCCTTTCCCTGGTGCAGCGCCCGCACGATGGCGTCGGCGCACTCGTCCTCGCTGAGGGCGTCCAGCGGCACATCCATGCCCCGCTGCTTCAGCTCATAGAGCAGCCCCACCGTGTCCGGCACCGTCAGCCCCAGCCGCCGCATTCCTTCCACGTCCTGGAAGACTACCTTGGGCGGGCCGTCGGCCACGATTTTGCCGTGGTCCATCACCACCAGCCGGTCGGCCTGGGCCGCCTCGTCCATGTGGTGGGTGATGAGTACCACGGTGGTGCCCCGTTCCCGGTTCAGGCGCACAATGGTCTCCATGACCTCCTGGCGGCCGATGGGGTCCAGCATGGCCGTGGGCTCGTCCAGCACGATGCACCTGGGCTGCATGGCGATGACGCCGGCGATGGCCACCCGCTGCTTCTGTCCGCCGGACAGCAGATGGGGGGCGTGCTGGATATACTCGCTCATGCCCACGATGCGCAGGGCCTCGTCCACCCGCTGGCGAATCTCTTCCGGGGGCACGCCCAGGTTCTCCGGGGCGAAGGCCACATCCTCCTCCACCACGTTGGCCACGATCTGGTTGTCCGGGTTCTGGAACACCATGCCCACCGTCCGCCGGACATCCAGCCAGCGGTCGTCATCGGCGGTGTCGATGCCGTCCACATAGACGGTGCCGCCGGTGGGCAGCAGCACGGCGTTCATATGCTTGGCCAGGGTAGACTTGCCGCTGCCGTTGTGCCCCAGCACCGCCACAAAGCTGCCCTCCTCAATGTCCAGGCTGACGCTATCCAGCACCTTGGGGGCGCTCTGCTCCCCCTCCTCTTGGTACGAGAAGGACACATTCTGTATCTCAATCATCCGATTTGCCATGTGAAAGCTCCTTGCGTTTTACTCCGCCTGCCAGCGCCCGGTGGCCCCGCAGGGCAACACCAGCCCGGACTGCGTGACCGGGAGGCCCAGCTCCCCCGCCTCCGTGTGCCCGCCGAACCGCCTGGAGAACACCGTCTCCAGCAGATAGGTCAGCACCGACGGGGCCAGCCCGGTGGTGTAGGAGTTTACCAGTACGAACAGCGGCTTGTCCGACAGCACCTGGGCCGTCAGCTCCAGGAAGGGATAGAGGTTCTCTTCCAGCTTCCACACCTCGCCGCCGGTGCCCCGCCCGTAGGAGGGCGGGTCCATGATGATGGCGTCATAGCGGCGCCCCCGGCGGATTTCACGCTCCACAAACTTGGTGCAGTCGTCCACCAGCCAGCGCACCGGGGCGCTCTCCAGCCCGGAGAGGCGGGCGTTCTCCTTGGCCCAGGCCACCATGCCCTTGGCCGCGTCCACATGGCACACCGTCGCCCCCGCCGCCGCGCAGGCCACGGTGGCTCCGCCGGTATAGGCGAACAGGTTCAGCACGCTGACCTGCCGCCCCGCCTGGCGGATTTGCTGCTGCGCCCAGTCCCAGTTGGCGGCCTGCTCCGGGAAGAGGCCGGTGTGCTTGAAGTTCATGGGGCCCACCTTGAAGGTCAAATCGCTGTAGTGAATCTGCCAGCTGGCGGGCAGGCTGCCCTTCTCCCAGTGGCCGCCGCCGGTTTTCGAGCGGAGGTAGTGTCCGTCGTTGCGTTTCCAGCCCCGGTGGGTGCGGGGGGTGTTCCAGATGGCCTGGGGGTCGGGGCGCACCAAAAGCTCGCTGCCCCAGCGCTCCAGCTTCTCCCCGCCGCCGCAGTCGATCAGCTCATAGTCCTTCCACCGGTCTGCAATCCACATAGTCATACTGCTCCATCATCCGTGATATTCAGTTCATTGTAGCATTTTCCTTTTTCTGCGTCAATGACGAGTTCGTGAAAGTTTTGAAAACTCCGTTGCGGGCAACGGAGTTTTTCCTCTGTTTTTGCACGGAAAGAGGCTGTGGTCATTCCTATGGCTGCAATTAAAATTACTGGCAATCATTTGAAGCGCAGCGCTCCTTTAAGTAGATTTTCATTTGCAAAGATAAGCTTTCTCTGCCCCCAAAATATCTGCATCCCTCTTCACAAACCGCCAAATCTATGATATTATTACAAATCAGGAAGGTGCGTAAAGTTATGCGTCAAGTCATTTAAAGAAATGCTGCTTAAGCGTTTCCGATTAAACTCGCCAAGGAAGTTGGTGTCAAAGTCGCCGCTGTACAGTTTATTTGTCGTACAACTGTTTTTTCTGTAGCATCATAGGAAGCAAGGTGTTTTCATTGTATAAGAATCAGTTCAAAAAAATATGATTCCCGATACAACCAGAGCGCGGATGATTAAGGTGGTAAATATTCTGCTGGTTTTAATTACATGTCTTTGGTTTATCCCATCTTACACGAAAGGAATTGACGTTACAGACACAGGTTTCTATCTGGTAAAATATAAATATGTTTTTGATGAATCTGTAAACGTGACAAGTTTGAGCACAGTTTTTACAGATTTAATCGGGGGAGCCATATATCATATTTTTCAATCCCACCAGCTTATGATTTTAAATTTTATGGGGGCAATCTGCTATACTGCAAGCGGATATTTCATATATTACGTTTTAAAAGATTATGCTTCCCATACGCTCTTACTTCTATCAACGTTTGGATGTGGATTGATCACACTGTCCCGCATTCATTGTTTTAACTATAATACAACAAGCATGTTTAACCTTGCGCTCACAATTCTCCTCTTGACGGTCGGTTTGTTTCAGGAGAAGAAAATCTGTATCGCTGCAAGCGGCCTTTTCGGCGTCGTTGGAATCTTTCTCCGTGTGCCCAACGTACTTCACTTATGTATCGCACTGGGCATATTTCTGTATTGCTACAACAGAGACGGTAATAAATGGAAAGATGTCAAAAAACCGCTGCTTACCTATATCGGCGGATGCGTCATTGGCGGTGTCATAAGCTTATTTATCATTATTCCTACATTAGGGCTCTCCGGAATCAAAAAATCAATCAACACGCTGTATTCCTTACTTACAACCCCGTCGAACAGTTATAGCACAGGTTCAATGCTCAGCAAGCTGCCGACGTATATCACAAACGGAATTTCGCTGTGGAAGAATTATATACTCGTTTTAGTGTTGATCATACTGATAGCGATCGGCCTCTGCGCTTTCAAAAAATATGAAAAAACTATCATAGCGCTTTCCGCAGTTGCGGCATGTATCTATGCCCTCTATATAAAATCAGCATATGAGATCAGCACCCGTGATGGAGTCAGCAACGCCGAAATTAACGATACCTTTTACGTTGTCATACTCGCTTCATTTATCCTTTGTTTTGTTGGAATATTTGCCTTTTACAAAACGAACCGAAAGTTTTCTTACCTTTGCCTTTTAACATCTATGTTGGAAGCTATCATTACATTGGGCACGAATACGGGAATGTTATTCTATGCTTTGTTTTTATATCTTCCTATAGGTATGCTTTGCTGCGCAGTTTTCCAATATTATAAGCTTTTAAAGGATGCCATACCCGCATCAACTCATATCACATCTACGGTAGGCGCTGTTGTTCTTTCTTTTTCCATAACGCTGCTGTTTTTCAGCGGGTATGCCAGATCGACAACGTATGTTTACAGAGACAGCTCTTATTCTGAACTGACGGAACTATGCGATACAACGCCTTTTAACGGCATGTATACTACTTCAGCAAAAATTGAATTGTTTGAAAAAATTAAAGAAGTGCTTGAACCGTACCAGGGGTCTTATCTGATTACGCTGGGAGAATGTAATGTTGCAACCGTTATTTCTGATTTGAAACCATATTTTTCAACTCCGTGGCCGGATTTGGCAAGCTTTAAAAACAATGCTTTTGAGGAGGAGCTATACACCAATTATGAAACGACCGGCTATCCCGTCATATTATTTTCACCGACAACGGTGATAAATCCTCCTGCCGGAAGCACTTATGGCTCCAGTACTAAAGAGCAAATGCTGCTGACCTTCATAGAAGAAAATGATTATAGCTTGGTCTATGAAGATGACACTCTGATCGTTTACGCGCCTAATAATTAGCGCTCCATACTTTAAAGGAACCTCTGAACAAATGCGGCTGCGGCGCCCTGCGCATTTGTTCAGAGGTTCCCTGATATTGCCCCCTCAGCCCGTCACTTTGTCTGAGATTTTCCCGTCCAGCCAGGTGAGGAACTCCTCCAGCCCCTCTCCGGTCCGGGAGGACACCCGGAACAGTCTGGCCTTGGGGTTGCAGTCCAACACATCCTGCTCCACCCGCTTGTCGTCAAACTCAAAGTAGGGGAGCATATCGTACTTGTGCAGCACGATGCCGTCGCAGGTGGAGAACATCAGCGGGTACTTCACCACCTTGTCGTCCCCTTCGGGGATGGACAGCAGCGCCACCCGGAAGTCCTCTCCGATGTCGAACTCCGCCGGGCAGACCAGGTTGCCAATGTTCTCCACAAACAGCACGTCCAGCCCGTCCAGGTCGAACAGGGGCAGCATATGCTGCACCGACATGGCCTCGATGTGGCAGGCCCCCTGGGTCTGGAGCTGGACGCAGGGGATGCCCATCCCCTTGATGGTCTCCGCGTCGATCTGACCGGCGATGTCCCCTTCGATGACGCCGATGCGGTACTTATCCCGCAGGGCCTCGATGATCTTCATGGTCAGGCTGGTCTTGCCCGCGCCGGGGGAGCCCATCACATTGATGAGGCAAACCCTGTGGGAGGCCAGCTCTGAGCGCACCTGGGCGCTGACATCCTCGTTCCACTCCATAATCTGTTTGACAACCTTAATCTCCATCGTCTGTCTCTACCTCCATGCTGTCAATGTAAAATTCCCTGCCGGTGACCAGCTCCACATCCCGGCTGCCGCAGGCGGGGCATTTCATGCGGAACTTTTCCATGGGATGCACCCCGCCGCAGGCGTGGCAGCGGAGGGTGGCCGGTATCGTCTCGATCTCCAGCACGGCCCCCTCCGCCAGCGTCCCCTCGCTGACTACATTAAAATACTCCTGAATGATGACCGGCACATAGTCGGTGTACGCCCCCATTTTGATGCGGATGGCGCACACCTTCGTCGCGCCGATGCGCTCCGCCTCCTGCACCGCCAGGTTGCAGATGGACTGCGTGATGGGCAACTCATGCATCTGGCCTCCCCTTCCTCTCTGCGGGGCGGCGAACGCGGCCCGTCCGCCCAGGTGCAACCGCCCCAGATGGGGCTATTGTACCAGATTTTTCGGCGGGAAGCAACCTTTTTCCATCACGCCTCAGCAGGTCAGCACCACCCAGGCGTCCGCCAGGGCCGGGTCGTTGAACAGCGTCCCACGGGGCGGATTCAGCGTAAAGGCGAAGATCAGCGCCACAAAGAGGATGGTCAGCCCCACGGCAATGGGGGCCAGCTCCCGGCGGTCCGGCAGCCACTCCGCCAGCAGAAAGGCCGTCACAATGCCTGCCCCGTAAATCAGCACATCCATCACCGGCAGGCTGCCGCCCAGGGCCACGTGCCAGACCCAGCCCAGGGCCACCACCAGCACCGTGGCAATCAGGGCGGCCAGCAGCCAGCGGCCGCAGCGCTGCCTCCCGTCCCGCAGGCCCAGCACCAGCAGCAGCGGCCAAAAAACGATTTTGCTGTGCTCCCAGATGCTCTCGTTCACCGGCGCGAAAAACTCCGTCACAATGCTGGGCCAGAGCTGAAAGGCAAAGTGCAGCCCGACCCCCAGCAGCGCGGTCAGGGCCATCAGCTTCCAGTCCCACGCCAGCAGGTCATACCAGTCCAGTTTTCCATGTTCTTCCACCATGCGCCCACCCCTTCTTCAGATACCAAAGCCTATGCGCGGGCGGCGCAGATATGACGGCAGGCTGAATTTTCACCGCTCCAGGCGATAAAATGGTTGACAAATCCCTGCGGCGCAGTTATAATATCTTATGCTGGTTTTAGGTCATGCGGGTGTGCTGGAATTGGTAGACTGGCAAGCTTGAGGTGCTTGTGTGTGAATGCACGTGTGGGTTCGAGTCCCATCGCCCGCACCAACACGTCGGAGCAAGTGGGAATCACTTGCTCCGATTTTTTCAAGGGAAATCCGCTGCCGGGAAGGAGGCCCCTATGGCGAACATCATAGAACTTACCGACCTCTCCGCCCCGGAGCTGGAGGTCTATGCCAGACTGACGGAGGCGCAGCTCCGCAGCCGCCGGGCGCCGGAGAAGGGCATCTTCATCGCGGAAAGCCCCAAGGTCATCGGCTACGCCCTGGACGCCGGATGCGTCCCCCTCTCGCTGCTCATGGAGAAGCGGCAGATCGACGGCCAGGCCAGCGGCATCCTCGCCCGGTGCGGGGATGTCCCCGTCTACACCGCCAGCCGCGACCTGCTGGCCCGGCTCACCGGCTTTGCCCTGACCCGGGGCGTCCTGTGCGCCATGCGCCGCCCTCCGCTGCCCGCTCCGGAGGACGTGTGCCGCACCGCTCGCCGCATCGCCGTGTTGGACGGCATTGGAAACCCCACCAACGTGGGGGCCATTTTCCGCTCCGCCGCCGCGCTGAACATGGATGCCGTACTGGTGACGCCCTCCTGCTGCGACCCGCTGTACCGGCGGGCGGTGCGGGTCAGCATGGGCGGGGTCTTTCAAATCCCCTGGGCGCGGCTGGACGGGGACGCCGAACAGTGGCTCCCCCGGCTTCGGGCGCTGGGCTTCCGGACTGCGGCGCTGGCGCTGACGGAGAACGCCGTCTCCATCGAGGACCCGCGGCTGATGGCGGAGGACCGGCTGGCGGTCGTGCTGGGGACGGAGGGCAGCGGCCTGCCCCAGCCCACCATTGACGGCTGCGACTACACCGTCCGTATCCCCATGGGGCACGGCGTGGACTCGCTGAACGTGGCGGCGGCCAGCGCCGTGGCTTTCTGGCAGCTGCGGATTCGGTGAGGGAAGGGCATAACCCACAAAGGGCTTTTCCTTTTCCGGGAACTGTGGTATAATAAACCAGTGGAGCGGAGGCGCTCCACAGTCCATATTGAAAGGTGAGGCAACCCCATGCACGATAAACTGACCCGCCAGGATGTCCAGAAAATGCAGGAAGAGCTGGATTACCGCCGCATCACCAAGCGCCCGGAGCTGCTGGAGGCGGTGAAGGTGGCCCGCAGCTTTGGCGACCTGAGCGAAAATTTCGAGTATTCCGCCGCGAAGAAGGAAAAGAACGCCAACGAGAGCCGCATCCGCTACCTGGAGCGGATGATCGAGACCGCCGTCATCATCGAGGACCACTCCGGAGAGGACGAAATCGGCCTGTATGACAAGGTGGTGGTGTACTGCGAGGACATCGACGAGGAGGAGACCTATCAAATCGTCACCACCATGCGGGAGGACGCCCTCCGGGGGCTCATCAGCCGGGAATCGCCGGTGGGGAAGGCGCTGCTGGGCCACAAGGCCGGGGACACCGTCAAGGTCACAGCGGACAACGGCTACTCCTATGAGATGCAGATCCGCAGCGTGGAGAAGGGGCAGGACGACGGCTCTATCCCCATTGCCAGCTTCTGAGCGCGGCGGCCAGAGGTGCGTTTTTTTCGATTTTTTTGAGTTGCAGCCCTTTACAAATTTTGAAAACGTGCTATAATAGCGTTGTTGCGGATTTGCAGGGGCCATTAGCTCAGCTGGGAGTGCAAGCGTGACAGTTTTATGCACGACAGTTTGGGCCTGCGGCCCGTTTGTAAGCAGCCAATTCACATCACTAAATAAGGGCCCGTAGCTCAGCTGGGATGAGCGCACGGTTCGCATCCGTGAGGTCGAGGGTTCGATCCCCTTCGGGTCCACCAAGTTCCGGAGAACTGCTAAAGTAGCAGTTCTCCGGAACTTTTTGCTGCCATAGTTCCTCGTCAAAGGAGATATTGAAGTCGATCTCCACCTCGTAATCCCGGCGGACATAGACCGCCCGAATTAGTTGGCTGACGATCATCTTTTTGGTGTCGAAGGACGCCTGATCGTAGAGGTCTGCCCAGCTCAGAATCTGGTTGTACTCCTTCTCCGCCGCCACATTAGAAGGGAAAAGCTGGTCAAGCTCTGCCTGCGCTTTCTTCAGATTCTGCTCCTCTGCGGCTACCTGTGCTTCCGTTTCCGCCACCAGCGAATTGAGCAGCTCTGCGCTCAGCTTGCTTTCGCCTCGAATGACTTTCAGCGTTTCTGCCCGAAGGTCAGTCAACTCTTTCTCCTTTTGCGCATAAAGGGCTTTTGCCTGCGCCACCTTGCTTTTTGCCAGAGCAAGCTGTCTTTTATGCTGTGCGCCCAAAATCTCGCTTTTGGAAGCTGCCTGAATTGAGGCGAATTTTGTCCGTATCGCCTCATCTACGATTTTGTCCAAGATGCTGACGGTGTAGCCGGACTGCCCATCGCACAGGTTCTTATGCCGCACCTTATAATGGCACTGATACCGTGCGATGCTCTGATAGTAGTAGCTGCCGTCCGTGTGCTTCCGTTTGCGCCCCGCTGTGGTGAGCGTCAGCCGGTTTCCGCAGTGGCCGCAGTAGATGCAGCCCACCACCAGCGCCCTGCTTTTGCAGTTCAGCGGCGTGGGGCTGTGGGGCTTCGTGCGGTCCTGCATGATCTGCTGCGCCCGCTGAAAAAGCTCCGGTGGGATGATTTGCAGCTCCGGCAAAGGTTCGGAACGGGCATCGCCGTTGATAATGATTCCGGTATAGGTCTCGTTTTTTATCATACGGTTGATGCTGGTGTTGGGAAAGTCCCTGCCGCCTCTGCCCCGAATGCCCTGGTCATCCAGCCAGTGGCTGAGCCGCTGTGCGCCGTAACCCTCGTCCACATATTTGTGAAAAATCAGGCGGACGATCTCAGCCTCCTGCTCGTCCACCACCAGCTCGCAGACCTCGTGGTTCCGCTTGTTGACACGGCCCTGTTTTTCGATGCGGTATCCGAAGGGCACAGAGCCGCCGGTGTAGTGGCCCTGCTCGGTCAGTTGTTCCAGCCGGGTCTTGGTGCGGATGGAGGTTTTCAGGCTTTCGCCGGAGGCCTGCCAGTAGCGGATGTAATTCATCAGCTTGTCCACATGGGTATCAAACCGCTGCTGACCTTCCCGTGTGCTCCACACCTCAATGCCGTTTTTGACGAACCACTCCACCACAAAGGGAGTCTCATCGTCCCGGCGACCAAGACGGTCAAACATGAACACCAGCAGGATGTCAAATGTGCCACGGAGGGCGTCCTGCTGAATGCGCTGAATGGCGTCCCGGTTTTTGGCGGAGACCTTATACCCGGAAACGCCCTTCTCAAAGTATTCCTTTACAATCTGCCAGCCCATGTTTTCCGCAAATTCACGGCATTCCTGCTTCTGCATGGGAATGTCGTCTTTTTCAACCTGGCCGACAGTTGATACGCGATAGAGCGCGCATACTCGTTTAGGTTCCATCATCATTATCCTCACTTTCATAAGAACAATGACTTTTTTGCTTGTATTCGGTTTTCAAGGTACAAGTTTCTGCCGTCATTATCCCTCAATTTTCCCGGAAAGGCAAGTTTGTCAACAAGTTGGGCTGCTGCAAGCCGCCCAAAGGGTCTGCTTTACCTTCTGGACATTCTCGTTGTCGCAGGTCTGCGGGGTGCGGATGGTCACTTTCTTCCCTGCGATGGTCAAAACCTCGGCCTTCATAGCGGCTGGTGTCTTTGCCCCGGAGATAGTCGCTTCAACCATAAATATCCCCCTTTCCTGGGTCAAAACTTCAGCGGCAGCGCATTTTTCCTGCTTGTGCCGTTGTAGATGACGAAAACCTGGTACAGATACTTCTTGTAACCGGCCATGTTGACACCCATCGCCTGTCCCTTGCGGAGAATGGTCAGGGGATCGACCATCTGGAGCTTGGACACCAGCCGGTCTCGGCTGTACTCGCCGTGATAGAGATCAACGAACTCAATGATAGCCCGGACGGTCTCGCCCCGAAGGGAGTGGGGTTCTCCGCCCCAGGCTTCGATGAGAATACGGAGGGCTTCGGTGTAGATGTCCGGCCCGACCCGCAGGAATGCCCGAAACGCCGTGCTGATGCAGCCGATCCGGTTCTCACCGATTTTCTGGGCGTAGTCCAGGTGCAGACCGACGCTCTCTGTCGCATTCAGGAATGCCAGCGCCTCCGGGTCTTTGCCGAAAATCATGGCTCTCATCTTGGTTCCGGCAGTCAGCACGTCGGCAATACCGAACTGCTGGGCGAACAGCAGCGCCTCCTCCTGCTCGGTCAGGCCGTAATACACCTTACAGGTGACAGGCAAATCCTCGCCCTTGTTGAGCAGCTTCCGGGCGGCGATGGTGTGCTGGCCGAAATCTAAACTTCTGGATTTCGGCCATAATCCCAACC
>JAJPXL010000124.1 GCA_021205455.1 Clostridiales bacterium | reverse complement strand
TGAACTTCTCTACTTTTTTATGCGGGTGGGGCCATATCATTTTAACACATACATTTTATACGTTTCCCGGCCGGGATGCTCCAGATTTTTTCATCCGGAGCGCCCTGGGGAGCGGCTTAACCGAATAGTCCGCTGAACAGGCTCTTGAAGAAATCCACGATGGACTGAATCAGCGCAGTGAACGCATTGGAGCTGCCGTCCGTCACCCCGCTCTCGTCCAGCTTTTCCAGCTCGGACTTGATGGAGTCGTAGAGGTCGGAGGCCTGCTGCTTGATGGTGTCCAGGTCCAGGTCCGCGCTTTGCAGCTTGACAATCAGGTCAATAATCTTCTGTCGGGTCTCGTCATCCAGGGTGACCCCCATGTTTTCACAGAGCTGGTCCAGGGTGGTGCCGATCTCATCCTCGGACAAGTCCTCGGACAGGGCCTTTTCCTTCAGGACGGTGATGAGCTTGGTGGCGGTGTCGCTGTCCCCGATGGCCTCCCCCACCTCGCCGGTGGTGACGATCTCCTCGGCGGCGGCGTCCGTGGCGTCCTCGTCCAGCTCCTCACCGGTCATGATGGAGTAGGCTTTGAAGGCACTGGCCAGGGCGCAGGTGCCGCTGAGGGAGGTGGGGGCCGCCACATAGACCTCCACGTCCGCCAGTCCGGCGTCGGCCAGGGCGGTCTGGTACATCTCCTCCGTGCAGTAGCTGATGTTGTAGGTGGTGACGGTGATGCCGCTGCCCTCCTCAGCGGGCACCAGCAGGATGGAGGACAGGGCCTTCGTCCCCAGCAGGGAGGCGGAGAGGTAGCTGCCGAACAGCTCCTCTTCCTCCTCGTGGGTGGTGTAGCTGACCTCGTACTCCGAGAGGTCGTCCACACCCAGCAGCTTCAGCACGGTCTTCTCCTGGCTGTCGCTGAGGTCCTCCCCTAAAATCAGGTATCCGGCGGTATCCTCCGAAGCGGCGTCGCTGCTGGCCAGGGCGGCGGTGGGCAGGGATGCCAGTATGCTCAGGGCCAGTGCCCCGGCGGTGAATCTTTTTAACCTCATGTCACATAAATCTCCCTTCTGGCAGGTTTTCAATGCAGTTTCAGTATAACACAGCTTTTCAAAAATGCAAGAGGGGGGATGCGGCGAAGTCAGCCCTGTGGCCTGCCGGAAAAATTCGCCGGAAATTCCATTTGCCCCCTTCTATTTTCCGTGAAAATTTGCTATACTGAACGTGTATGCAAATTTTGATAAACTGCGGAGGAACGCAATGAACCGCTTTGATCAGTTAGAGGAAGCGCTGCGCCTCGCCTGCCCCGGGCTGGAGGTGCGCCGCAATGAACCGATGAGCCGCCACACCTCGTTCCGCATCGGCGGGCCGGTGGCGGTGATGGCCCTCCCCAAGGGGGAGGGCCAGCTGCTGGCCGCCTTGCAGGTGGCCAGGGAGCTGGACATTACGCCGGTGCCCCTGGGCAACGGCAGCAACCTGCTGTGCAGCGACGGGCCCATTGACCGCTTTGTCATCCGCCTGCTGGACGGGCTGGACGAGCTGACCCTGCTGCCGGAGTGCCGCATCCGCTGCGGGGCAGGGGTGCTGCTGTCCCGTCTGGCGGCCTTCGCCCAGAAGAACGCCCTGACCGGCCTGGAGTTTGCCTCGGGCATCCCCGGCACCCTGGGGGGCGGGGCGGTGATGAACGCCGGCGCCTACGGCGGGGAGCTGAAGGACGTGCTGGTGGAGACCCGCTGCGTCACCTTGGACGGGGAGACGCAGACCTTCCGGGGGAAGGAGCAGGGCTTCGGCTATCGGCGCAGCGCCTTCGCCGGAGGGGATAAAATCGTCCTCAGCGGCCTGGTGCAGCTCGCCCCCGGGGACGGCGACGTCATCAAGGCCCGCATGGACGAGCTGAACCAGCGCCGCCGCAGCAAGCAGCCCCTGGAGTACCCCAGCGCGGGCAGCACCTTCAAGCGGCCCGTGGGCGGCTTCGCCGCCGCCCTGATTCAGCAGTGCGGCCTGAAGGGGCTGACGGTTGGCGGCGCACAGGTCAGTGAGAAGCACAGCGGCTTCGTCATCAATAAGGGCGGGGCCACCTGCGCTGATGTGCTGGCCCTGACCCAACAGGTCCACGACATCGTCCAGGCCCAAACCGGCATCTCCCTGGAGCTGGAAATCAAGCAGCTCTGCTGACCGGCCTGAAACAGACAAACAGATTTTACGGAAGGGGGCATCCTGCCATGAAGTTCATTCTCATCACCGGCCTGTCCGGCGCGGGCAAGAGCCAGGCGGCCAATTTTCTGGAGGACGTGGGCTATTACACCGTGGACAATATGCCGGCGGTGATGATCCCCGAATTTGTCCAGCTCTGTATGGAGGAGACCCCCCAGCACGAGAAGGTGGCCCTGGTCAGCGACATTCGGGGCGGCACCAACTTCGCCGCCCTGTTCACCGCCCTGGACCGGATGAAGGAGATGGGGTGCGACTACACCCTGCTCTTCCTGGAGGCCTCCGTTCCCACCATTATCCGCCGGTATAAGGAGACCCGGCGGAGCCATCCCCTGTCCAGCGAGGGCCTGTCCCTGGAGGAGGCCATGCAGAAGGAATGGACGCTGCTGGCCCCGGTGCGGGCGCGGGCGGATGAGATTATCGACTCCACCAACTTCGCCACCACCGCCATGCTCCGCAGCACGCTGCTGGAGCGGCTGGGGGAGAACTCCAACACGGGGATGAGCGTCAGCGTCATGTCCTTCGGCTTCAAGTACGGCCTCCCCCTGGAGGCGGATTTGATTTTTGATGTGCGCTTCCTGCCCAACCCCTTCTACATCCCAGAGCTGCGGAAGCTGTCCGGCCTGGACCAGCCGGTGCTGGACTACCTGAACCAGTACCCGGAGACCCAGGCGTTCCTGGACAAATTAAAGGATATGCTCTCCTTCCTCCTTCCCCTGTACGCCAAGGAGGGGAAAACCGCCCTGACCATCGCCGTGGGCTGCACCGGCGGCCAGCACCGCAGCGTTGCCCTGTGCCACAGCACCACGCTGATGGTACGGGCGATGGGCTTCCCTGCCACCGAGCATCACCGGGACATCTCCCGGGATCGAAAGTGAGGCGGCGTCTATTATGTCCATGTATCATATCCCCGTAGGCGGCGGGCCGAGAATCGTCGCCATCGGCGGCGGCACCGGCCTGTCCACCATGCTGCGGGGCCTGAAATTCTACACCCAGAACATCACCGCCATCGTCACCATGGCGGACGACGGCGGCGGCTCCGGTATGCTCCGGCACGACCTGGGGATGCCGCCTCCCGGCGATGTGCGCAACTGCCTCCAGGCCCTGGCCAACTGCGAGCCGGTGATGGAGCAGCTCTTCGCCTACCGCTTCCATGACGGCTCCCTGAAGGGGCAGAGCATGGGGAACCTGATTCTGGCGGCGCTGAATGAGATCTATCCCTCCTTTGACCAGGCGGTGTCCAGCATGAGCCAGGTGCTGGCCATCACCGGGCGGGTGCTCCCCGTCACCAACGCCAACATTGAGCTGGTGGCGGAGTTTGAGAACGGCACCTCCGTCCGGGGGGAGTCCAAAATCTTCTCCTTTAAGAAGGAGCAGGGCTGCCGCATCACCCGGGTCTCCCTGGACCCGGCCTGGCCGGAGGCGCTGCCCGACGCCGTGGAGGCCATCCGCAAGGCGGATGTCATCCTCCTGGGGCCGGGGAGCCTGTACACCAGCATCATCCCCAACCTGCTGGTGCGGGGGGTGTCCGCCGCCGTGGCGGAGTCCCGGGGGCTGCGGGTGTACGTGGCCAACATCATGACCCAGGAGGGGGAGACGGAGGGCTATACCC
>JAJPXL010000116.1 GCA_021205455.1 Clostridiales bacterium | reverse complement strand
TTGAACTTCTCTACTTTTTTATGCGGGTGGGGCCATATCATTTTAACACATACAGGATTGTGAAAAAATGGATTCTATCACAGAACGCACTTGCGGGGATAAACTTAGCCGCAACGTTCAGCAGCTCAACGCGTTAGGCCTTCAGCGGCTGGCAGACATAGCGGAGACTTTGGCGGGGGTTCCCGCCTACACAGACAACAGCGGCAAAGTTATTTCTTTCAAGATGGCGAAGCGCAATAAACTGGAGGTACAACAATGAACACGACAGAACTTGAACAGCTGGCCTTTCGGATTCATGCCGGCGTGAACGCCCTGGAGGCGATCCAATGCGCTATTGACAACGGCCCCGCCACCGGTGAGACCTGGGCTGATGGCCTTTGGTATGTGTGTGAGAAGCTGGACGAAGAGAGCGACCAACTTTCCGACTATGTGGCAGCGCTCTAGCTGACCGGACACCCCCCACCCCCCGTTATACCCCCCTTCTTTGGAGGGGTCAACAACGCGGGGTGGGTTGTTTCTTGCTCGATACAATTTTTCCGGAAAAGTCGCAAAAACGCGAGATGAAAAACTACAACAAAACTACAACACCCACCTGATAACGCAACTTTTTGCATGAAAACACCAGATGGAACAAGACGGAAAGAATTTTGATTATCCATTGATATATCAATCAAAATTGATGTTAGTCAAAATTATCAGACGAAAAAAGATAGAACTTTCTAGGCAATTGGTAAGGATGAGGTCGGCAGTTCGAATCTGCCCAGCAGCTCCAACAAAAAGCACTCAAACCTTGATGGCTTGGGTGCTTTCTTTTTGTTTTTGTGAACTTTTTTAGCAAATTTTGAGGCTTCGACAAGGCGACGAAGGGGGGCGTTTCCGCGGAAAACCGCCACCAAAAACCGTCGCAGGCCCTGTTTTTCGCTCGCGCCTGACGGCGGAACGGAACCGCGGCGCAGCGGAAGGCGCTGCGGTTCAGGGGGCGGGGCCGTGGAACCGCCCTCAATCCGCCTCCGTCCCCTGTAAATAGACCATCAGCGCCGCCACATCCGCCGGGCTGACCCCGGAGATGCGGCTGGCCTGCCCCAGGTTCAGGGGGCGGATGGCCTGGAGCTTCTCCCTGGCCTCCAGCCGCAGACCGGAGAGCTGGCTGTAGTCCAGCTCCGGCGGCAGGGCGTGGGCCTCCATCCGCCGCTGCTCCTCCACCTGGCGGAGCTGGCGGTCGATATAACCCCGATATTTCAGGCGAATCTCCACCTGCTCCGTCACCGCCGGGGGCAGCGCGGGCCGCTCCCGGTCGAAGGGGGCCAGCTCCTCATAGCTCACCCTGGGGCGGCGCAGCAGGTCGGACAGCTTCGCCCCGTGATGGCAGGGCGGCTCCCCCTTCTCCGCCAGAAAGGCGTCCAGCGCCGGAGAGGGGGCCGCGCCGCAGTGCTCCAGCCGCTCCATTTCCCTTGCAACGGCGGCGTACTTCTCCTGCACCGCCCGGTACCGCGCCTCGCTGACCAGGCCGATGCGGTAGCCCACCGGCGTCAGGCGCTCGTCCGCGTTGTCCTCCCGCTGAATCAGCCGGTATTCCGTCCGGGAGGTCATCATCCGGTACGGCTCGTTGGTGCCCTTGGTCACCAGGTCGTCGATCAGCACCCCGATATAGCCCTGGTCCCGACGGAGCACCAGGGGTGGCCGGCCCAGCAGCTTCAGCGCCGCGTTGACCCCGGCCACAAAGCCCTGGGCCGCCGCCTCCTCGTAGCCGGAGGAGCCGTTGAACTGCCCCGCCCCGTACAGCCCCGGCACCAGCTTGCACTCCAGGGTGGGAAGCAGGCAGGTGGGGTCGACGCAGTCGTATTCGATGGCATAGGCGGTGCGGGTCAGCTCGGCCCGCTCCAGGCCGGGGATGGTGTGTACCATGGCCACCTGCACGTCCTCCGGCAGAGAGGAGGACAGCCCCTGTAAATACAGCTCCTCCGTGCAGAGCCCCATGGGTTCCACAAAGAGCTGGTGCCGCTCCTTGTCCGCAAAGCGGACGATTTTCGTCTCGATGGAGGGGCAGTACCGGGGGCCGGTGGCATCGATGGTGCCGTTGTACAGGGGGGAGCGGTCCAGGTTGGCCCGGATAATGTCATGGGTGGCCTGGTTCGTGTAGGTCAGGTAGCACACCGCCTGATTCTTCGGCGTGTCCTCCGTGGTGAAGGAGAAGGGCAGGGGCAGGGCGTCCCCCTCCTGCAGCTCCATCCGGGAGGTGTCCACGCTGCGGCGGTTCACCCTGGGGGGCGTGCCCGTCTTAAACCGGCGCAGGGGCAGACCCAGCTTCCGGAGGCTGTCCGTCAGAGGGAGGGCGGCCTGGAGGCCGTCGGGGCCGGAGGTGCGCACCACGTCGCCCACAATGGTCTTGCCCCCCAGATAGGTGCCGGTGGCAATCACCGCCGCCCGCACCCGGTACACCCCGCCGTTGGCGGTGACCACAGCGGAGACGGCGCCCTGTTCGTCCGTCCGCACCTCCACCACCTCCGCCTGGCGGAGAAAGAGGTTGTCCGTAGTCTCCAGGGTATGCTTCATGACCTCCTGGTACCGGCGGCGGTCCGCCTGGGCCCGCAGGGAGTGGACGGCGGGGCCCTTCCCCCGGTTCAGCAGCCGGTACTGGATGCAGGCCCTGTCCGCGGCCCTGGCCATCTCGCCCCCAAGCGCGTCCAGCTCCCGCACCAGCTGCCCCTTGCCGGTGCCGCCGATAGCCGGATTGCAGGGCATATTGCCCACCGCGTCCAGGTTCACGGTGAAGCAAATGGTGCGCAGCCCCAGCCGGGCGGCGGCCAGGGCCGCCTCAATCCCGGCGTGGCCTGCGCCGATCACCGCAATATCATAGGTTCCCGCCTGGTATTCCATCGTGGGGTCCTCCTGTCTTACGTTTCCTCTTTTTTGCCCTTTTCCGGCGGGGCAGCCGCCTCCGCCTGTTCCGCAGCCCTGGCCCGCTGCTGGGCCACCTGCCGCAGCAGCCGCAGGGCGTACAGCTTGTAGGCCAGGGAGTAGGCCGCCGCCCTGGTCGCGGTGAGGGAATTCCCCTTCCGGGGCGCGGCCTGGCCGGTGAACACACTGCGGAACACCTCTTCCAGCTCCCCGCAGAACGTGTCATACCGGGCCGGAAAGGCCTCCGGCTCCTCTGCCACCCGCAGCATGGCGGTGATCTCCCCAAGGCTGTACACCTGCTTCAGCATACAAATCAGGTACAGCCCCGCCAGCTGGGTCCGGCCGTAGCGCTTCTTCTCCGGTGGTGGGATGGCCTTCACCTTCACATAGTTGTTCACCATGGTGGCGGTGATCTCACCGCAGTGAAGGGGGGCCAGGTAACGGTTCAGCTCCTCCACCACCTGATCCTTATACAGCGGGATGGAGGGTAGCTCCTGAAAGCGAGGGCAATGATACCCCGCCAGCCCCGTCTGTTCATAATCTGTCATACGTTGTGCCTCATCTTTCCGATTACGCAAAAAGCTTCCTACAGCACCATTGTAGCACCTTCCCGCCGGAAGTCAAGGGTTCAATGCAAGGTGACCGTTGGTGGGAAACGAATTTACCTGGTTTTCAACTCCACAAGGGAGGCGCCCCGAAGGGGAAACCGGCGTTAGCCGATGAGGGGGAATGTGGTTGTTCCTTAGATATGGTGCTTGGAGGGCAAATGCGGCAGTTCCTTCCAAGAACCATGTCTAAGGAGAAAATGGGCAGGTGCACAGTGTGCGCCCGCCTGCTCCACGCACTCCAGAGGTGCCGCGGCCATCTCCTGCGGAGCCGCTTCCCCGGTTGCTTCATTGGTATCCCCCGCCCTGACGCCGGATGTGCCGGGTCAGGCCAGGGTAACAGCATTTAAAATTAGCCCAAAAGGATAGACAAAGCTGCATCGGG
>JAJPXL010000111.1 GCA_021205455.1 Clostridiales bacterium | reverse complement strand
AAATTGCCGCCACGTTCCGCCCCAGCGGAACGGGTGGCAATCGTCCCCAGCCGCCGGGGGCGGCAGTCTCACCAGTTAGAAGTTACATCGTCTGTTGCCTGACAGACCACTTAAAGATAGAGACAAGGCGCAAGCCGGTTGCCTGATACGGGGAGATTCTTAAGAGGGGGCCACAGGTCCCCCTCTTAAGCCGCCCTCTTTTGCTACTTTTCTCGGCGGAGCGAGTTTGCGGCGTTAAGAAAATATGCCAGCGGCATATTTTTAGCCGAAAACCGCAGCCAGCTATGCTGGCAAGGCTCACTGACCGAGGAGGATATGTGAAAAGTGATAACGCGGTAGTCAGGCCATGCCCTGGCAAGGGCAAAGCCGTAGTTCCTTTAATGAGCCTTGTCTAAGAGGCAATCATTCCCACCCGGCGGGCAAACGCGGTAGTTCCTTCAAGGAACCATATCTAAGGAGAAGCAGTCCCGCCTCACCCGATGGTCACCGTCCAGGCGAAGGTCTTGCTGCCGCCGGGAGCCAGCTCGATATGCCTGCCCTCCTCGTTGACGCTGTTGGCCCAGCCGTTCCACGGCTCCATGCAGACGAAGCGCTCCGCGTCCTGCTGCCACAGCACGCCGTTGGTGAATACGTTCTCGTCAAAGGCTACTTCTACCTTGTGGCCGTTGCCGGAGTCGGTGAAGCGCATGGGGCTTTTCACGCCGGTCATCAGGCGGATGGAGTCGGCGCTGCCCCGCTTTTTCGTCAGGGTGATCTCCGCAGGGGCGGCGGGCTGCTCCCCCTTGGCCTCCTCGGAGCAGGTGGCGGCGGTGACGTCAAAGCGGACGTTCTCCAGCTGGCTGGCGGCGAAGTAGGGGTGGAAGCCCACGCTGAAGGGCAGAGGCTTGTCCCCGGTGTTCTCCACCGTCAGGGACAGGCCGGCGGTGGCCCCGTCCAGGGTGTAGCGCATGGTCAGCAGGAAGTCAAAGGGATAGACGAACTTGGTCAGGCCGTTGGGGGCCAGGGTCAGCACGACGGCCTCATCGTCCGCCGCCCCCACCTGCCAGGGCACCAGGTCGGCAAAGCCGTGAATCTCCATGGGGTAGGCCGCGCCGCCGAACTGGTGGACGCCGCCGTCGGGCCTGCCGCAGTTGGGGAACAGGATGGGGATGCCGCAGCGGGGGCGGTCGGTGGACTCGAAGTTCCCGTCCCGCAGCCAGAGATATTCCTCCCCGGCCTTGGTGAAGGAGGTGGCCATGCCCCCCTTCTCCGGGGTGACGGTCAGGGCGCAGTCGCCGTCGGTCAGGGTCAGGGTGGGATAGCTGACGCCGTACTTTTCATAGACGCCGGTGGTAAGTTTGGACATAAGTGAAGTCTCCTTTCTAAGTTGCGCAGCTCCGGCGGACAGGCCGGTTCCTTGCCTCACATTATAACACAGGATTCCCGATAAAGGGGGGAATTTTGTGAAAAGATGGAAAGAAATCTCTGCCCCCTGTAAACGGCGGGGGAACGGTGCGGAAAACTCCCCCTGAACGGCTTGACGTTTGGCAAATTATCCTTTACAATAAATTAGGAGAAACTGATTTTGACGGCAAGGAGGCGCGTGATTACCATGACACGGGTTGCCATTGTAGAGGATGATCCCATTTACAGCGACCAGCTGCGGCGATACCTGGCCCAGTATGAGAAGGAGTCCGGAGAGAAGTTCCTGCCCGTCTGCTTCTCCGACGGGGTGGACCTGGTGGAGCATTACAGCGCGGACTATGACATCCTCCTGCTGGACATTGAAATGCCCGGCCTGGACGGGATGACGGCTGCGAAGCGCATCCGCAAGGTGGACCGGGAGGTGGTCATCATCTTCATCACCAATATGTCCCAGTACGCCATCCAGGGCTACGCGGTGGAGGCGCTGGACTATGTGCTCAAGCCCATCTCCTACTACTCCTTCACCCAGTGCATTCAGCGGGCCATGGAGCGGATGCGCAGGCGCGCGAAGCAGTTCCACTCCGTCAGCACCGGCAAGGGGGAGACCCGAAAGCTGGAGCTGTCCCAAATCTACTTTGTGGAGGTGCAGAAGCACACCCTGATTTACCACACCACCGAGGGGGAGATCACCGCCTCCGGCGCCATGAGCGAGGTGGAGCAGGAACTGCAAGGGCGCTTCTTCCGGTGCCACAAGGGGTATCTGGTGAACCTGGAACACGTGAGCAGTATTCAGGGCGACCTGGTCACGGTGGGGGGCCAGCAGTTGCAGGTCAGCCGGGCCAAAAAGAAGCCCCTCCTGGACGCTTTGAACAACTACATCAATGAGGTAAGCAAATGAGCAGCGAGCTGCAAAATATCCCCCCCTTCTGGAACGCGCTGGCCCTGTGGACGGCGGATATGCTCTATATCCACTTCCTGCCCCGCCGGAAGGGGCTGTACCGCTGGTGGTTCTGGCTCATCGCCGCGTGCTGGTTCCTGGTGCTGTGGGGCACTATGCGGCAGGTCGCGCCGCTGGACGGGATGGCGTTCAACCTGGCCTATGTGGGCATTGCGCTGCTGACCTTTGCCCCCTTCCTGTGCCTGTGCAAGACCGGGCTGACCTGCTCCGTCACCTACTGCGCCCGCGCCTTCATCCTGGGCGGCTTCGCCGCTTCCCTGGCCTGGCAGCTGTACCTCTTTCAGGTGGGGCACTACCCCGCCTGGGACGCGCTGCCGGTGGAGGTGGCTTTCATGCTGGCGGTGTATGGGGTGATTTTTGCGCTGATGTACCTGCTGGAGCGGTACAACCGGAAGCAGATCGCGGAGATGCCCATCAGCCTGCTGTCCTGCGTCAGCACGGTGCTGATCGCCTTCATCATCTATGTGGTCAGCAGCCTCAGCTTTTCCGGCCTGGACACCCCCTTCGGCGGCACCACCTACGCCGAAGCCTTTAACATCCGCAGCATCGTCTACCTTGGGGGCGTGGCCATCCTCTACGCCCACCATTTGCAGCTGTGCGAGAGCTACACCACCCTGGAGCGGAACACGCTGGAGACCATGCTGAACACCCAGTACTCCAACTACCTGCTGAACCAGGAGGCGGTGGACATGGTGAACCGGAAGTACCACGACCTGAAGCATCAGATCGCCATCCTCCGCAGCGAGGTGGACGCCGCCCAGCGGCTGGACTACCTGGACAGGATGGAGGAGGAGATCCAGGTCTATGAGACCCAGAACAAGACGGGGAATCAGTACCTGGACACCATCCTGACCAGCAAGAGCATCCACTGCCAGAAGGAGCATATCCAGCTGACCTGCGTGGTGGACGGGGCGGCGCTGGGGTTCCTGGATGTGATGGATTTAAGCGCCCTCTTTGGCAACGCTTTGGATAACGCCATCGAGGCTGTCGTCCAGCTCCCCGACCCGGAGCAGCGGCTGATTCACCTGTCCGTCTCCCAGGAGCGGGGCTTCCTCCGGATTCGCCTGGAGAACCGCTGCCTGGAGGAGGAGACCGTCACCAAGGGCCTCCCCAAAACCAGCAAGCGGGATAAGCGCAACCACGGCTTCGGCCTGAAAAGCATCTGCGCCATCGCGGAGAAGTACGGCGGCTCCGCCACCGTCCATGCGGAGAAGGGGTGGTTTGAGCTGCGGGTGCTGATTCCCACCGCGCAGGCGGAGGAGGAGCGGCACTGACCGGCGGAGGGGCCGCTTCCCAGGCGAAGCCCTGGAAGGAGCCGCCCCCATCAAAAGGAGAAAAAGCAACCCCCACACGGCGTGTTCAAACGCCGTGTAGGGGTTCAATTTATCCTTCACCCTGCTCCTGCTTGGGCGGGGCGCCCGCCCCGTTCCTGGAATGGTGGTGGCGGGGGCGGTGCCGCTTGGCTGTGGTCTGGCTCTCCTGGGGGTTGGACTGCCCTTCCTGGGCGGGGGCGGCCTTCTTCGGCGGCTGAGTGCG
>JAJPXL010000062.1 GCA_021205455.1 Clostridiales bacterium | reverse complement strand
CGGGATAGACCACCTGATTGAGGGACAAGGCGAAGCCGCCAGTGGGATAGGGGGAGGGTTCTTAGGGAGGGGCGAGGCCCCGAAGCCCCTCCCTGAGCCGCCTTCTTTCCCCCATTTCTTGGCGGAGCAATTTACGGCGTTCAAAAATGTGCCAGCGGCACATTTTTAGCCGGAAACCGATGCCAGCTATGCTGGCGAGGGTCACTGTCCGAGGAGGATACCGTAAGGGGTCAGCAGGCGGTACTCAGGCCCGCCGGGAGGGCAAGCCGTTGTTCCTTAAAAGAACCATATCTAAGGAACGAAGCCCCACCGGGAGGGAAAACACCTATTTCCTTTATCCTTCCTTACCTAAGGAACGACCCTCCGGGCGGCCAAGGGCCGCCCCTACAGAATGGAAGAATTACAACAGTTCCGGTTCTTGCCAACATAACCAGGCGCAAGCCAGCGATTGACGTTTGTCAAGGTGAAAACAGCCAGGCGCACACTGTGCGCCCCTACGGAGTAACGGAACCGCCGCCGGATGGCGGAGGCGTCACCATCCACTGAAACAATCACTGTCCAAAAGACAGGAGGAGAAACAACTTGAGTAAGAATAAAGATTACAAGCCGGAAGACATCGCCTATCCGGAGCAGAAAATCGTCGAGATCGACCTGGAGCACGAGATGAAAACGGCGTACATCGAGTACGCCATGTCCGTCATCGTGGGCCGCGCCCTCCCCGACGTGCGGGACGGGCTGAAACCCGTCCATCGCCGCATCCTCTACGCCATGTATGAGGACGGGCTGGGCAGCGACAAGCCCTATAAGAAGTCCGCTACCTGCGTGGGCGACGTGCTGGGCCGGTACCACCCCCATGGCGACGCCTCCGTCTATGACGCCATGGTGCGCCTGGCCCAGGACTTCTCCATGCGGTACTGCCTGGTGGACGGCCACGGCAACTTCGGCTCCGTGGACGGC
Organism: Clostridiales bacterium; assembly: GCA_021205455.1. Classification (GTDB taxonomy): domain Bacteria; phylum Bacillota; class Clostridia; order Oscillospirales; family Oscillospiraceae; genus Onthomonas. Next base: position 2,945 of record JAJPXL010000062.1, on the reverse strand, counting down.
GACCCCCCGGCCGCCTACCGTTACACCGAGGCCCGCATGAGCAAGATCTGCAACGAAATGCTCCGGGACATCGACAAGGACACCGTGGACTGGGACCCCAACTTTGACGAGAGCCGGAAGGAGCCCCGCGTCCTGCCCAGCCGGTTCCCCAACCTGCTGGTGAACGGTTCCACCGGTATCGCCGTGGGCATGACCACCAACATCCCGCCCCACAACCTCCGGGAGGTCATTGACGGGGTGGTCTGCGTGCTGGACAACCCCAACGCCACCCTGTCCGACCTGATGGAGCACATCAAGGGGCCGGACTTCCCCACCCGGGGCGTCATCATGGGCCGCAGCGGCATCCGCCAGGCCTACGCCACCGGCCGGGGGAAAATCGTGGTGCGGGGCAAGTGCGAGTTTGAGGAGTTCGGCAGTGGGAGAACCCGCATCATCGTCACCGAGCTGCCCTACGCGGTGAACAAGGCCCGGCTGGTGGAGAACATCGCCGAGCAGGTCCACGCCAAGCGGCTGGAGGGCATCTCCGGCCTGCGGGACGAGTCCGACCGGGAGGGTATGCGCATCGTCATCGAGGTGCGGAAGGACGCCAACGCCCAGGTGGTGCTGAACCGGCTGTACAACCAGACGGCGCTGCAATCCAACTTCTCCGTCATCATGCTGGCCCTGGTGAACGACCAGAAGCAGCCCAAGGTGCTGACCCTGCGGGAGATGCTGGACGAGTACATCGCCTTCCAGCTGGATGTGCTGACCCGCCGCACCATCTTCAACCGGAAGAAGGCGGAGGAGCGGGCCCACCTGTTGGAGGGGCTGCTCATCGCTCAGAACAATATCGACGAGGTCATCCGCATCATCCGGGAGAGCTACGACAACGCGAAAGAGAACCTGATGAACCGCTTCGACTTGGACGAGGTGCAGGCCCAGGCCATCCTGGATATGCAGCTCAAGCGGCTGCAGGGTCTGGAGCATGACAAGCTCCAGGCGGAGTATGACGAGCTGGAGTCGAAAATCGCCTACTACAATGAGCTGCTCAGCGACGAGAACAAGATGAAGGGCCTCCTCCGGCAGGAGCTGCTGGAGATTCGGGACAAGTACGGCGACGACCGCCGCACCGCCATCGAGATGGTGGAGGACGAGATCGACGTGGAGGACCTGATTCAGGAGGAGCAGAGCGTCTTCACCCTGTCCCAGGCGGGCTATTTGAAGCGCACCTCGGTGAAGGAGTACCGAGCCCAGGGCCGGGGCGGCAAGGGGGTGAAGGCCCAGTCCTTCCGGGAGGAGGACTACGCCCAGAGCGTGTTCACCTGCTCCAGCCATGACACCATCATGTTCTTCTCCGACCGGGGGAAGGTGTACTGCCAGAAGGGGTACCGCATCCCGGAGGCGAGCCGGACGGCCCGGGGGGTGAACCTCATCAACCTGCTGCCGGTGGAGCAGGGGGAGCGCATCGAGGCCATGCTCCACTTCCGGGCGTTCAGCGAGGAGGAGTATCTGGTCTTCGCCACCCGCAACGGCACGGTGAAGCGCATGACCCTCAGCGCCCTCGCCACCAACCGCAAGACCGGCATCCGCGCCCTGACCCTGGAGGAAGGGGACGAGCTGATCGCCGTCCGCAAGACCGGCGGGGAGGATGAGATCATCCTGGCCACCCATAACGGCATGGCCATCCGGTTCCCGGAGCAGGAGATCCGCTGCATGGGCCGTGACGCTGTGGGCGTCCGGGGCATCAAGCTGCGGGAAGGCGACTATGTGGTGGGCTGCGAGGTGGCCGGCCACGGGGTCGCCCTGCTGACGGTGACGGAGCGGGGCTACGGCAAGCGCACCGGCGTGGGCGAGTACAGCGTCCAGGGCCGGGGCGGCTACGGCAACAAGAACTATCAAATCACGCAGAAAACCGGCCTGGTGGCCGGGTGCGCCATCGTCAACGCCGAGGACGATGTGCTGATCATCACCGATGACGGCACCATCATCCGCACCAACTGCGGCGGCATCAGCCAGTATGGACGGGTGGCCCAGGGCGTCCGCATGATGCACCTGGGGGAGGAGAACCGGGTCATTGGCATCGCCAAGACCAGAACGGTGGACGAGGAAGCCGGGGAGGCGGCCTCCGACGAGGCCCAGAGCGAACCGGAGGAGTAATAACAGCGCCCCCTCTCCCGCGATAGCGGGGGAGGGGGCGGCCCCTGGCCGCCCGTCTGTTTTCTCCTTAGACAAGGTTTTTGGAAGGAACTACCGCGTTTGCCTTTCGGGCGGGGGCGTTTTCCTGAGACAAGGTTCTCTAAGGAACTACCGCGTTTGCCCTCCCGGCGGGCCGACTACCGCCTGCTGACCCTCAAGGTTTATGTCCTCGGTCAGTGAGCCTTGCCAGCATAGCTGGCTGCGGTTTTCGGCTAAAAATATGCCGCTGGCATATTTTCTTAACGCCGCAAACTCGCGCCGCCGAGAAATGGGGGAAAGAGGGCGGCTTAAGGGGGAGCTTCGGGGCCTCGCTCCCCCTTAAGAATCCCCCTCCTATCCCGCTGGGCTTCGCGCTGTCCAGTCTGCAAGTGGTCTATCCCGTCAGAGACGATGTGATTTCACACTGCTGAGACTGCCGCCCCCGGCGGCTGGCCGGCAATTTTATTATCCGACGATGGATAACATCTGTCTGTACCGTAGGGTTTTAGCCCTTGATGAAGAGCAAATAATGAACCAATGTTTTAGAATTTAGGAGTAATGACGTACCCTCACAGTCAGATTTCAGCGACCAAAGGGCAACAAAATTGACGCCCATCCCGCCGTAGGCGAGGGATGAGGCGGCAATCGTACCCAGCCGCCGGGGGCGGCAGCTTTGGTGCGTATCAAGTCACATCGTCTGTTGTCTGATAGACCACCAAAAAACGAGACAAGGCGCAAGCCGCCAGCGGGATACGGGGAGATTCTTAAGAGGGGGGGCCACAGGTCCCCCT
>JAJPXL010000059.1 GCA_021205455.1 Clostridiales bacterium | reverse complement strand
TTTGCTATGATAATGGTGAGGGCGTAAGGCAGGACAAAGCCAAGGCCGTCTATTGGTACGAAAAGGCTGCCCAGCAGGGCGACGCAAAGGCACAGTACAATCTGGGCGTTTGCTATTATAACGGCGAGGGCGTGACCCGGAACCGCACGAAGGCCAAGGAGTGGTTCCAGAAGGCCGCCGACCAGGGGGTCGAGCAAGCCAAAGCGATCTTGCGGAAGTATTTCTGACCCCGCACCAGGCCGCCCCCGGCGGGGCGGACGGAGATACGGAAAGGGAGAAACGGCCAATGGAAGAAGGGTATTTCTATCTGCGATGGGGGGACGGCTATTGTTCCACCATGGAGGACCTGACCAGGCCCCAGGAAAACAGGTTCCTCCAGGTCAGATTCCTCGACTACATCCGGGACGAGGCGGGGACGCCCATCGGCGTCAAAATATCCTATGACGCCGGCCACGACTGCTTCTTTGACCACAGCGACACCCGGATAGAGCTGTATCCCAACGGGGAGGTAAATCTGCCCTATTGGTATACCCGGGACACAGAGGACGGCGACTGGTTCGACAGCTCTGAATATTACGAGGTGGAGCTGGTCCCCTACTCCGGCAGGGAGCCGGCCGACTGGGAGGAGAAGGGCAAACCAAGGAATCATTGAGAAAGGGAGAAAATCATCATGGAAAAAGAGTATTTCAAGCTGAAATGGATGGAGAGCGGCCACTATTCCTCTATGAGCGAGCTGAACAGCTCCAACGCCAGATTCATCGACTACGTCCGGGACGAGGCGGGGACGCCCATCGGCATCGAGGTGGAATACGACGCCGGTCACGGCTACGGCTATGACCACAGCCACATGAGGAAGAAGCTCTATCCCCACAAAATGACGGATCTGGCCTATTGGTATACGGACACCTCGGGAGGCGGCTCGGACTGGGATGACGCCTGTATCCCCAATTTCGTGGAGCTGATCCCCATTGAGGAGCTGGACGGGGAAGTGTGACCATGGCGGAGCGGGAGATTTTGCAGTTCCGGCAGGAGAGCCAGCGCTATCTACCCAGCCTCTTATCCTATTGCGCCGGGGACCTGTCCGCCAATCTGGAGGCGGTGGAGGACGGCGTGCCGCTGGCGTGGATGTACACCCAGGGAGACTGCCATAAAATCTACCACGGAAACTGGGTGTTTTACACCGGCCTCTGGGGCCGCAGGGGACAGTTTTACCGGGAGGAAAAGACCTTTACAGACGCCTTTGACCGGGCGGATTATCAGACGGAGGTCTGGCAGTTTTCCGCCGACCCGGAGCGCCCCGGCAGCACCCCGGCCCTGGAGCTGCACCCCCTCAGTTACGGCGGCCCGCCCCAGGGGAGCTGCGTTCTGGAAACTGCGGGGGACTTAAAGGAGCTCCTGGCCGCCGCAGCGCCGGACACCAGGCTCCTGGCCCCCAGCCGAAATTTCGAGCTAAACGGTGCGCTGGTGGACGAGGACGGCGTCAAAATGTATCTCGGCCAGGACATTCAGGGCAGGGACTACCTGTTCCTGGCCCTGGACTGACGGAGACGACTAAGCAGCAGCTAAGTAACGGCAAGCAATGCCTCGGTATATACCTCCGCTGCTTGTTGGTGGCCTGCTGCCCCCAAGCCCCTGCGAACCCCAGCCGAAAACGGCTGGGGTTTTAAGCCGCCTTCAGCGTCTGCTGCTGGGAGACGGGCGTGAATTTTTACACTACGTCTCCCGATGTGCGTTCGGTTTTCCAGCATTCGCTGAACGCTGAACGCAAAAAATCTGGGGCCTACGACAAACGCCGTAGGCCCCAGAATAAGTCGTGCTGGTCATCACCGGCTTTCTTCTTGCTGCTGTTCCTTCCTGTCAGGCTGTTCGATCTGGATCTCCAGGAATCGCTCCACATTGCTTTTCGCTGTGAGCAGGTCGATCATTTCTTTTCGGGCTGCTTTCTGGTTGGGGTACAGCTTTTTATTTTCTGCACTCAGCACAGCATACTCCTGCTTCAACGCCTTGATGGAGGGCAGCTTCTCCAGCCCCAGGGAATCAAAATAGCGCTTTGCCGCTTCGTGCAGCATGATGTCACTCCGATGGGCCTCGTAAAACGCCGCCTGTTTTTTCTGCGGGAGCTTCTTGTATTGCAGATAAACCTCCCGTGTCTTGCCATAGATGCCAATCTGTCGTTGCATCTCGGTTATCTCCTTCATCCGGGCTTCGTTGGCCTTCGTCTTATCAGCAAGCTTGTGATAGCGTTCGACAGCGGCATCGCATTCTACAGTGAGCTTTTCCACGTCGGTAATACTGTGTTCCTTCATCCAGAGAACAGTCTGCGCAATCTCCTTCAGGTTGTAGGACTTTGCCCACCGCTCAAAGCCGGGGGAGTTGGCCTGGGTCAGCTTTGATTGAATGTCGATCAGGGAACGTGGCCGTGTATCCTCCTTCGTGGGGAGTATCTTCTGCGCCTGCCGCTGTTTTACCGTTCGCTTGCCCTCCAGCCGTTCCCATATGGCATTCTCGGTATAATCTTCGGAAAGAGAATCGCACCGGATGAACCGTTTCCCATCCGGGATTTTGAAGGCAAGGTGTTTACCGGTCTTGACTTCGACTCCCGCCGCCCGCATCGCCGTCAGAAAGTCCTCATAGCTTTTGCAGTCGGGAGTAAGAGCAGCGTCTATCATCTGCTCCAGCTTCTGCCGATTGCTCAGAGGCTTGTTTTCCCCCAACCAGGAGCCATAGCTGCCCCGGCTGGGCTTCGGCTCCTCGATGACGGACAGCCCGTTCTCCAGGCAGAGGATGTCGGAAATCCTGCGGATGGCAAAGCTGGAACCCCAGAAGTTCCGAAACTTCCGGGTATGATCCAGGCTGGTGGAATTGAAAATGATATGGGAATGAATGTGGTGTTTATCTACATGGGTGCAGACGATAAAGGCGTGGTTGCCCTTTGTCAGAGACATGGCCAGATCATAGCCGATTTTGTTGGCTTTCTCCGGCGTGACCTCCCCCGGCTTGAAGGACTGCCGCAGATGGTAGGCAATCACATCATTACTCTTGTGTGTTTTGCCTGTCTGGGCCTCATACTGCCGTTTGGAGAATAGAAACTCAGCATCCACGATGGATGGATTGCACTGGTAGGCGCTGATCCACTCGCCATTGGCGGTCTTGTCTGGATTCTTCACATAGTCTGTTGACCGTCCCAACGCCTGGGCGATGCTGCGCCCCTTCCCGGCGTGGAGCGGTTTCAAAAACGTTGTTGCCATAGTTGGCCTCCCTCCAAAAAGGCGGCGGCTCTGGGTGAGCCGCCGCCATAAATGACCTCATAAGAGAGGAAATAATTCTGTTGTGTTTTGAGGTGTAGGCCTGTCCAAAATGAACAGGCCTACTTTATCTCATGCAATCTTCGCCAGGCTCGCCAAAACCTGCCCGAAAAGCATTGTGCAGTTGTCCAGGCTCTCCCGAACATCAAGCAAGTCCTGCGGATAATACCCGCCGCCAGAATTGAGCCGCCGAGCGATTTGGTTCAGGTTGTTCGACGCTGATTTCAGATATTTGCTGCAATCAGGTATTTGCGGAATGTCCAGTCGGACGATCAGCCCATTCAGGCACATCTTGCGGATGAAGGCGCTCATACTGGAGACGCCCACTTCCTCCATCCGCTGCTCGATGAGCTGCCGCTCCTGCTCGGATACCTTGAAATAGATTCCATGAGTCTTTTCTTTCGCCATGCGGCTGCATCACCGCCCCTTCTTCTGCCAGACAATCTCATAGCCCAGGGCGCCGGCCAGCTCCACCGCCTCCAGATAGCGGAGGGAACCCCGGCTCAGCTTGCCGGAGAAGTTGGAAACGCTGCTGCTCCAGCCGTATTCGTCCGCCAGCTTCTCCACGACCTCCTGCATGGTAAAGCCGGAGCGGATGATATTGGCCTTGA
>JAJPXL010000057.1 GCA_021205455.1 Clostridiales bacterium | reverse complement strand
AAAACGATAGCCTGTATTACTACGTTGACGGAGTCCTCACTTATGCTGGACTGATTGAGATCGACGGTAGTTACTACTATGTCAGAAGCTCTGGTGAGGTCGTTCATGGATGCAGCTATTATGTGACTAAAACCAACGATTTGCTGACTGCTGGAACATATGAATTTGAAGATGACGGCAAGATGGTGATTCCGGAGACAAAAAATGGCATTATTGAGGAAAATGGCAGCCTGTACTACTACGTTGACGGAGTCCTCACTTATGCTGGACTGATCGAGATCGATGGTAGTTACTACTATGTCAAGAGCTCCTGCGAAGTTGTTCACTCCTGTAGCTACTATGTAACTAAAACCAATGATTTGCTGCCCGCTGGAACATATGAATTTGGTGACGATGGCAAGATGGTAGTTCCGGAGACAAAAAATGGCATCATCGAGGAAAACGACAGCCTGTATTATTACGTCGATGGCGTCCTCACCTATGCAGGGTTGATCGAGATTGACGGAAGCTACTACTACATCAAGAGCTCCGGAGAAGTAGTCAACAACTGTAAGTATTATGTATATACGACAAATGGATTGATGGATACTGGAACATACTATTTTGGCAGCGACGGAAAAATGATCCTGGAAGAAGGACTTGCATTCGTTGGCGGCGAGGTATACTACCTTGACGAGAATGGACAACCTGTTTATGCAGGCCTTGTCCAGGATGAGAGTGGGAACTACTATTACATCAATAGCTCCCTGAAGGCAGTGAAGGACTGTGAATACTACATTACAAAAACCAATGGTTTGATGGATGCAGGTACATACCAGTTTGACGAAAATGGAATGATGGTTATTAACTAACGTGTACATCTCCAGTTCCCGCATATGCGGGAACTGGAGATACAGTAAGGCAAATGATTAACTTAAAAAACAATCGAGTTGTAAAAAATGCGTCTTGGATTATCGTATGCAGGATATTGCAGTCATTATTGAGCTTGGTAATTGGGACTATTTCCGCACGATATTTGGGGCCATCTAATTATGGCCTGATAAACTACGCCAGTTCAATAACTGCATTTTTGGTTCCTGTTGTACAATTAGGCTTAAGATCGACACTTGTGCAAGAAATTATCTCTGAGCCGGATCAGGAGGGACAAACGCTCGGTACAGCGTTAGCAATGAGTACGATTGCAAGCGTACTTGGAATTTTAGGAGTAATAGCGTTTACAAATATTGCAAATCGCACAGAATTAGACACAATTGTTGTTTGCTCACTTTACAGTATTTCGCTGGTTTTTCAGGCTCTGGAAATGATTCAATACTGGTTCCAGGCAAAGCTGCTGTCGAAATATGTCTCTATCATTTCTCTTGTAGCATATGCGCTTGTTTCTCTGTATAGAGTTTTTCTGCTCATAACGGGCAAAAATGTCTATTGGTTTGCATTATCGCAGATGTTGGACTATCTAATTATCTCTGTTTCATTATTAGCAATTTACAAAAGAGTAGGAAGTCAGAAGTTGTCAGTGTCTGTCATGCGGGCACGCACGTTATTTAGCAAGAGTAAATATTACATTGTTTCGGGAATAATGGTTACAATCTTCTCCCTTACAGACCGGATTATGTTAACGCTGATAATTGGAGAAGAGACGACCGGATATTATTCAGCAGCAATGACCTGTGCGGACTTAAGCAGCTTTGTTTTTGCAGCGATTATTGATTCTGCGAGACCTTCAATATTTGAAAGCAAGAAAAGAAATGAAGCCAATTACAGGAAAAATATATCACGCCTGTACTCGATTATTATATTACTCGCATTAGGACAAAGTGCTGTATTGACGGTGGGCGCAAGGTATATTGTCGAGATTCTTTATGGAGACGGATATATTCCTTCCATAGCAATACTTCGCATAATTACGTGGTATACAGTGTTTGCTTATATGGGCTCGGTTCGCAACATTTGGTTGCTCGCTGAGGGAAAACAAAGTGTATTGTGGAAGGTCAATCTACTAGGTGCAGTATCTAATATATTTCTCAATTTAGCGCTGATTCCAATGTTTGGAGCATCTGGAGCTGCATTTGCATCGGTGTTCACTCAATTTTTCACGAATTGCCTTCTATGCTTTTTAATAAGACCAATCAGGCCTATTGTTAAATTGCTATTGGATGGAATTAACCCAAGGAAAGCAAAAGAACTTTGGGTGAAATGACAGATCAGATAAGGAACGAGGATTCAAAATGTCTCAATTCAATAATAGAATATTGCTTATCACCGGTGGGACTGGCTCTTTCGGCAACGCCGTTCTGCGTCGCTTCCTGACCACAGACATCGCAGAAATTCGCATTCTATCCCGTGACGAAAAGAAACAGGATGATATGCGTCATGAATATCAGGAAACGCATCCAACCTATGCTGGAAAAATCAAATTCTACATAGGTGATGTGCGTGACTACAATTCTATTGTCAACGCATTCCGGGGAGTGGATTATGTGTTCCATGCGGCAGCCCTGAAACAGGTGCCGTCCTGTGAGTTTTATCCCATGGAGGCAGTCAAAACGAATGTCCAGGGTTCGGATAACGTAATCTCTGCCTGTGTTGCCAACGGGGTGAAAAAAGCCATCTTCCTGTCTACGGACAAAGCAGCCTATCCTATTAACGCCATGGGGATGACCAAGGCCGTTATGGAAAAGAACGTGATTGCCCGTTCCCGCCAGATGCTGGAGGGCGACCCTGTCCTCTGCCTGACCCGATATGGCAACGTCATGGGCTCCAGAGGCTCTGTTATTCCGCTGTTTTGCCAGCAGATTGATGAAGGGAAACCGCTTACAGTGACCAATCCTGCTATGACTCGGTTTATGATGACATTGAATGATGCTGTAGACCTGGTGCTATATGCTTTTGAGCACGGGCAACAGGGAGATCTGTTTATCCAAAAAGCCCCTGCTGCCACAATAGAAACGTTGGCGCAGGCTATCTTGGAGTTAAAGAACTCTAATTTGGGGATTACATCAATTGGCACCCGCCATGGAGAAAAGCTCTTTGAGGTACTGGTCACAGCAGAGGAGATGTTACGGGCAGAAGATTTGCCCGGCTTCTTCCGTATCCCGGCAGATAACCGGGATTTGAACTACGACAATTACTTCAGCAAGGGAAACCCCGTACTGGAGCGGAATGAACAATATACCTCGCACAACACCAGACGGCTGGATGTAGCAGAAATGAAACTGCTGCTCCAAAAGCTGACGCTGTTTGGAGGGCAATACTGATGAAGATTCTAGTGACTGGTGCGAAGGGGTTTGTGGGGCAAAACCTGTGTGCATCGCTGCAAAATATCAAGCAGGGAAAAGATCAACCTAGAGAATTCCAAATTGACGAGATTTTCGAGTATGATCGTGACACTGCCCCAGCCATGTTGGACGATTTCTGCCAGAAAGCGGATTTTGTTTTTCACTTGGCTGGGGTCAATCGGCCCAAGGATAGCGCTGAGTTTATGGAGGGAAACTGCGGCTTTTCCTCGGTACTGCTAGAGACACTGAAAAAACACCATAACACCTGCCCAGTGATGCTGGCTTCCTCTATTCAGGCCTCGTTGATCGGGCGTTATGCAAACTCTGAATACGGCAAATCAAAATTGGCAGGTGAGGATTTATTCTTTAACTATGCCAGGGAGACTGGAGCAAAGGTACTCGTTTACCGGTTTCCAAATTTATTTGGGAAATGGTGTCGCCCTAACTACAATTCCGTCGTAGCTACATTCTGCTACAATATTGCAAACGATTTGCCCATTACAGTCAATGACCCCTCTGTTGAGTTAACACTCCTCTATATTGACGATTTGGTTGCAGAAATGTTAAATGCACTGGAAGGGAAAGAACATCACTGCGAATATATTCGTCTCAATACGGTGAACGTTCCTGATGGCCGCTTTTGCTTTGTGCCCGCTGTCAGCTATGCGACATTGGGGCAGATTGTAGCACTGCTGCGTTCTTTTCATGACCAGCCCCGAACTCTAATGATGCCTGCAATTCCGGACGGTTCTTTTGCAAAGAAACTGTACTCCACTTACCTGTCCTATTTACCGAAAGAAAAAATCGCTTTTCCTCTAAAAATGAATGTGGATGAACGGGGCAGCTTTACGGAATTGTTAAAATCCAAGAACGGCGGTCAGTTTAGCGTGAATGTATCTAAGCCAGGCATTACAAAGGGACAGCACTGGCATCACAGCAAATGGGAGTTTTTCATTGTCGTTTCTGGTCACGGGCTGATTCAGGAACGAAAGCTGGGGACAGATGAAGTCCTGGAGTTCGAGGTGTCCGGGGATAAGATGGAAGCGGTTCATATGCTGCCCGGGTATACGCACAATATTATCAACCTCTCCCGGACGGAGAATCTGGTCACAGTCATGTGGGCAAATGAGGCATTCAATCCGCAGAGACCGGATACCTTTGCGGAGCCAGTGGAGGAAAAACCAGATGGGGCTTAAACTGGACTATACAGACGTTTCGTTCCGGAACGACGGGAAACTGAAGCTGCTGATTATTGTCGGCACACGGCCGGAGATCATCCGTCTGTCGGAGGTCATCCGCAAATGCCGACGCTATTTTGATGTCATTCTGGCGCATACCGGACAGAACTACGACTACAACCTGAACGGCGTATTCTTTCACGATTTGAAGCTGGATGCGCCGGAGGTTTACATGGATGCGGTAGGAGACGATTTAGGGGCCACCGTCGGCAATATCATCAACTGCTCCTATAAGCTGATGTGCCAGATTCAACCGGATGCGCTGCTGATTTTGGGCGACACCAATTCCTGCCTGTCAGCGATCGCAGCCAAACGACTGCATATCCCCATTTTTCACATGGAGGCGGGAAATCGCTGCAAGGACGAGTGCCTGCCCGAGGAGACAAACCGTCGCATTGTGGACATCATTTCTGATGTGAACCTGGCCTACTCAGAACACGCCAGACGGTATCTCCATGAGTGTGGTCTGCCCAAAGAGCGCACCTTTGTGACCGGCTCGCCAATGGCCGAGGTGCTACACCGCAATCTGCCGGCAATAGAGCACAGCGATATCCATACCCGCCTGGGGCTGGAGAAGGGAAAGTACATCCTGCTCTCCGCCCACCGGGAGGAAAACATTGACACGGTGAAAAATTTCCAGTCTCTGTTTCATGCCGTCAATTCATTGGCCGAAACGTATGACCTCCCCATTCTGTATTCCTGTCATCCCCGTTCTCAGAAGCAGTTGGAGAGCACCGGCTTCGCATTGGACAAGCGGGTAATCGCCCACGAGCCGCTTGGGTTTCACGACTACAACTGTCTGCAAATGAATGCGCTTGCTGTGGTGTCAGACAGCGGGACATTGCCGGAGGAGAGCAGTTTCTTTGCCTCGGTGGGGCATCCGTTCCCCGCTGTATGTATCCGCACCTCTACGGAACGTCCCGAGGCGATGGAAAAGGGCTGCTTTGTGCTGGCCGGTATTGACGAAAGCTCCCTGCTCCAGGGCGTGGAAACAGCTGTTCAGCTCTGCCATGACAGCATTTATGGAACGCCGGTGCCGGATTATGTGGACGAGGATGTGTCAGGCAGAGTGGTCAAAATCATTCAGTCCTACATGGGGATCGTGAACCGCATGGTCTGGCGAAAGGAGTAGAGATGGAGTTTGCCGATTTACATATTCATGCATTGTACGGAGTAGACGATGGCGCAAAAACAGAAGCCGAAATGCAGCAGATGTTAGATGCTTCTTATGCGGACGGTGTTCGAACCATCTGCTTGACGCCCCACTTCCACCCGGGATGCTTTGGCGATAACTACGAGAAAATCAATCTGGCATATAGCAAGATTCAAGCCTATACAAAACAGCAATACCCGGAACTGCGGCTTTTCTTGGGAAATGAACTGCGGTATAGCAAAGGATGCATCTCCTGGCTGAAGGACGGGTTATGTCGAACGCTCAACCATACACGTTATGTTTTGGTGGATTTCTCTGAACGGGAAAGCGGAAAGGCCATTGTTGCCGGGGTAGAATATCTCCTGAACGCAGGATATATTCCAATTCTGGCTCACGTTGAGCGCTACGGTAAACTTGGGTTTCGAGCAATCCAGGAATTGCGAGGCAATGGTGTCCTGATTCAGATCGATATACAATCCCTGTTTGGCGGATTTGGCTGGCTGATTGAAAGACGTGCCAAAGCAATTTTGGCTAGGCACTTGGCTGATTTGGTTGCATCAGATGCTCATGATCTTGCAAGTCGGCCTCCTGGGTTGTCAAATGGGTATCGCCTGCTTTCAAAAAACTTTGGTGAGAGCTACGCTGATGCCATTTGCCGGAGCAATGCGCTCCGAATACTGTACAGCAATACGAGTGAGGAGAATGCAAATGGAAGCAACGGATTATAAATCGAATGTGCGGATCGTCACCCTCAGAGATTTGTGGGGTATCTTCGTCAAACGGCTTTGGATCATTATACTATCTGCCGTGCTGGTGGTCGTCGCAGTGTTTGCAGTAGTACAACTTACCTTTGTTCCAATGTACTCCTCTACGGCAACATTGTATATTTTGCGTCAGGATGATGAGACCTCCAGTTCCAGTACTTCCTCTGACTTTTCTCTTGCGCTCAACGTAGTCAATGACTGCACATACCTTCTAAAAAGCCATGCTGTCGTTGACGAGGTAATCAGTACTTTGAATCTGGACGTGTCCTATGATGATTTGACAGAAGCTATTTCTACTTCAAATCCGGATGACACCAGAATTTTGGAAGTAACTGTGGAGGCGGATACACCGGAGCAGGCAAAAGAAATTGTCGATACGTTGTGCGAAATTGGTCAGGAAAAAATCACAGATGCGATGGGCTTTCAACAGGTCAATTTTTATGAAAAAGGGACTTTGGATGAAAAACCCTGCAATGTGACGAGCCTTACAACGTATATGCTGATTGGCGTGATTGTAGGGGTTCTCTGCTATTCTGCTTTTCTGATTGCATTTCTGCTGGATGACCGTATCAGGACAGAAGAAGACATTCAGCAGTACCTGGGTTTAAGTATTCTGGGCGATATACCGAACACGAAGCAGGCGGAAAAGAAAAACTATGGATATTACAGTTCTTACCGCCATAGCAGCAGCAAATCCGGGACAAAGGGGGCGGCGAATAAGCATGGAAAACATTAAGCTGAAATTACAGGGCGAGGACAGCTTCCCTGTGCAGGAGGCATATAAGGTTCTCCGTACCAATTTGCTGTTCTGTGGTCAGGATATTCATATCGTGGCAGTTACAAGCTGCCATGAAAATGAAGGCAAGACAACGATATGTCTGAACCTTGCCAAGAGCCTGGCCGAGTTGAATAAGAAGGTTCTGGTAATTGATGCAGATATGCGCAAATCCGTTATGGCAGGCCGGGATACGACAGCTAAAAACGTTGTTGGTTTGAGCGAAATGCTGACGGGCATGAACAACCTGGGGGAATGCCTGTACAACACGCAGTATGAGACGTTACAAATCATGTTCGCCGGGAAGTATCCGCCCAACCCTGTGGAACTGCTCAATGGGAAATATTTTCAGGAGCTTTTGAAGGAACTGCGGAAGCATTACGATTATGTCATTATCGATACACCGCCGCTGGGAGAAGTCATTGATGCAGCAGTTGTTGCTCCCTCTTGTGATGGGACGATCTTGGTGATGGGAGACAGGAACGTGCGCAAAAAGCAGATGCAGGATGTAGTTGAGCAGCTTCAGAAGGGCGGCAGCAAAATCCTCGGCGTCGTTCAGAACAATACCAGAAGCAAAGATCGTTCGTATTACTATTACCGAAAGAAAAACTATGAGTACAGATGAATCCCCAGATTCAACCGACTCTCATTTTACTGCAACTAACGGGGCAAGCAGGGTAAACTTGTCCAAGTTTACGGATTTTCACCGGTTCGGCGTTCCGCCGGCCGGTGAAAATCGCTTGTTGAGGCACATCCCCAATCCCCTGAAAGAACGCCACTTTTCAAGTGGTGGCTGCGCGTTTTTACAAAACGCTTCCTGACCGCATGATGGATTTATACGGGCGGCAGCGTCACCGTCTACAATCTGCGACTGAATGTGCTTTTCTGTTGCGCCAGCAGACGGACAACCTGACCGGCGGCCGGAGCCAAATTGTCCCGCCGCAGTAATTTGCCTGGCTGCCTGTCTGTCCCAGAGATAAGGGCACTCTTACATCGCAAAAAGTTCCTATCTCTGTGGCACCGCTTGTGATATACTGGTTAAAGCAAGCACCTGGATGATGTGGTCTTCTGCATTTGAATTGCTTGTGACAATGAACACTTGAGCCACAAGACACCCAATGTGATAACGAAACTTGATCCACCTCCCTGTTGGCCTCCAGCACAAATCGACAAAATTATCAAATGGAGGAATTGCCATGAGTGAAAAAGAAAAAGCATACCGCCCGCCCAAGAAACAGCAAACAACAATCACGTCACTGTCTGAATTGGGGGACGTCTATAAATCCAAAATGCCACCACCCACAGATAGGCCGAATCGCAGCACAGATACCTATACGTTGGTTTCCCTGATGATGTATCTGATTGGCGTAGAGTATCGGCATTTTGAGTCACATATCCCGCCGCTCACAGAGGACTTTGAAAATTACAATCAAAACAAGAATGCCAGAATCATCCGAAATCTCTGCGTCATCCGAACGGCGCTGCAAAAAGGATACTCTGCCATCGCACGGGCGCTGGCCTATGAAATGAAAAATCTTTCAACGATTCCAGATTTGATTCCCCCGCAAACGGTGAAGGAGCTTTTGGCAGACGGAATTGATTTGCAGCGGTCAAAGCCGAACATCAATACCTACATCATTGAAACCAACCGAGAAATATCAAACCGAATCCACAATGTCAAAAATCTGTTTCCGGAGTGGGTCAACTGGGATTACATCCGCCCCCTGTTCATCATGCCGAATGGCTTGAAGTTAGACGGCATAAAAGCAGCGGGGAAATTTTATAACACAGACAGAAACCGATACCCGTTCCAGTGTTACATGAATTGGGACGTGGATGGATGCGGAAATCTATTGCTCTGCGACTATAAATTTGTGCGAGTCTTGTACGAGCGGTACGAAGATGTTTTTGAAGATAAGCGGCTCGTGACCGGAGGTAGTGCAGAAAAGACAGATGATCTGTATGCGTTTCTGGGCAGAAATGATAAGACTCTCATTGTGGTGGATTGCGAAAACAGCGATCCCATCAAACTGGCGGCAGCATTTTCCGGCCTCAACACAGCGCAAAAAAAGACGATTCACAAAATTATGCTGTTCGATTCGGACTACACAACCGCCACATGGACAACTCTCTGTCAGATGGGGCTACCCACAGATTTTGAAACAGAGCATATCGTGGTGGGGCGCATCAATGAACACAAATCTCAGGTCGATATGACGTTGGCGACGAACACCTGCCGTGAAGTATATTTGAACAACGTGGATTCTGTCATTCTGGTTTCCTGCGACAGCGACTACTGGGCATTGATTCAATCCCTGCCCAGCGTCTCCTTCCTGGTCATGCTGGAACGGGCCAAAAGCGGGCAGCAAATCAGAAATGCCCTGGAAAGTCAGGGACATCGTTACTGCTTTATTGACGATTTTTGCACCGGGGCTTCCTACACCATTAAGACCAAAACGCTCCTGTCAGAATTTCAAGCCAGGCTGGATGAGGCAGTTCAAATCAATGTAAATACAATGTTGGATGAAGTCCTGCATACCACATGGGTGGAAATGACGGAAAAAGAACGGGCAAACTTCCTCGACCGGCACATCAAAACCATGCGATTGAAACTTTCTCCTGATGGAGCGCTTCGAATCGTGGTGGGAGAGTAGGCAGCAGGAACTTGAATGTAAGCAAAAAATCGGCGCAGCCAGCCTCATCGAGACTGACTGCGCCAAAACTTTACCGGCTTTGTTTCTGCTGTTCCTGGTGTTGCTGCTCAGCCTGTTGCTGTTCCAGTTCAAAGAAAAGCTCCACGTTGCGCCGTGCCCGTTGTAGCTCCCGCATCTGGTTTCGGGCAGTGCGATATTTGGCATAGGTTGCTTTCTTTTCCTCCAGCACCTGGGCGTATTCAGCCGTCAGGTCTTTGACCCGGGGCAGTTTTTTCACGCCAAGCTGGTCAAAGGCGTCCTTTGCCGCTTTGTGCAGCGTAATCTGTTCCCGGTGGGCTTCAAAGAATTTCTGACTGTATCCTGACTTCCGGTACTCCACATAGACATCCCGTGTTTTGGAATAGTTAATGATGTGGGTTTTCAAAACGGCGATCTCAACTAGCCTCTTCTCGGACGCTTTCAGCGTTGCATCCAGCGCTTCAAAACTGGCCGTTGCCGTATCCGTCATTTCCCGCAGTTGGTCGAGGCGTTCAATTCCATGCTCCCGCAGGAAGATCATTGTCTGCGCCATCTGCTTCAAATTATAGACCGTCGCCCAACGCTGGTAGCCGGGGCCTTTGGCCTGTAGCCTTGCGTCAATGTCTACCAACAGACTAAAGCTGCGTTGCGGAACACTTTGCTTTTTTCTGGGCTTGACCTGATGCACTTTTTCGCCCAACATTACAGAGTGAATTGCATCATCTGTATATCCCTCACCCAGAGAGCGGAACCGAATAAAGCGCTTCTGCCCTGGCCCCCTGACAGCGGTGTACTTGCCACGCTTGACTTCATATCCGGCCTGTTCCAGCAGCCGTAGGAATGCTTCAAAGTCCTTGGGCTTCTGCGCCAGGATGTTGTCAATGGTTTCGCAGATGGCGTCCCGAAAGGGCTCTCGTTTCGGGTATTCCGTCCGCTTCACCCGTTCCCGATACGGCTTCTTCTCAATGATAGATAGCCCGTGTTCCACGCAGATGATGTCACTGACCTTTTGCAGCGCCAGCCCGGAATTATGGAAGTCTACGAATTTATGAGAGCAGTCCAGCGTGGTGGAATTGAAAATAATATGGTTATGAATGTGCGCCCGGTCTGTGTGGGTGGCGACGATGAAGGCGTGTTTGCCCTTGGTAAACCGCATAGCCAGCTCATAGCCGACCTTGTTTGCCTCCTCCGGTGTGATCTCGCCAGGCTTGAAGGACTGGCGAATCTGGTAGGCAATCACATTGCTTTTCTGCTGCCGTCCGGTGATGTGTTGGTACTGCCGCTTCGCCAGCAGAAATTCCTCATCTACCGTCATAGGGTCGCACTCATAGGCAGTGACCAAATTGCCTTTTTCCGTTTTCTCCGGGTTTTGCGCGTAATCCGTCCGGTCACGGAGACACTGAGCCAGCGTTTTCCCTTTGTTCAGGTGCATTGCTATCAGACGTGTTGCGGCCAGACGATCACCCCCCGTGTAGGCCGAAAAAATCCGTTGGCAGTTTTACCGCCAACGGATAGGAATCACTTGTCAAACAGGATACGGAGATAATCCCGCCTGCCATATAAAATTCGATCAATGTAAATATCTGTCCCCTCAGGTCGGTAGAAAGCCAGATAGTTGCCGGACTGAATAAACCGGTAATTGCTCTCCACATCTGCCACAGAGGACAATGGCGCACCCATCTCTGCAAAATCCTCCAGCCGATCCAGTGTGTCCAGAATGTCGTTTACCACATTGGCAGCGGCTGACGGATTGCTCAGCTCCACCTGAATGTACTCCCAAATTTCATCCAGATCACGGAGCGCATCTGGGGAGTAGTGCAGCTTATTCTTCATCCACTTTTACCTTGAAATGCTCCCGCACATCCTCAGAGGAAAGCCAGCCCTCCTGCTCTCCGGAGCGTCTGCCCCTGGACAGCTCGTTTACCAGCTTTAGGGTGGCAACCCCTCTTTCGTAATCCTCCATATCGAGGATCGCATAGCGCCCCCGGCCATTCTTGGTCAGAAACACGGGTGCCCCGACTGACACATCCCGCAACACATCGGAATAGTTTCGCAAATCAGAAATCGGCTTGATGTTCGGCACAGAAATTCCTCCTCTCGGATTCTATGCCTTTATTATATCCCATATAGCTGTAAAATTCAACGGCAAATTTTACAGCAGTAAGCCATCGCGCCACACATCAAAAAGCTGGAGCTACCCGAAAGCAGCCCCAGCTTCAAATACTTTGTTATCTCAGCATCTTCTCCCGATCCTCTGCGCCGAGCAGATACACCAGCTTGCACAGCCGCAGCATCAAGAGATTCTGCTGATCGATCAGTTTCTCGCACAGCGACCACAGCTCCGAATCCTGTCCGCCACAGCGAGTCGTCAGTTGTTCCTTTAACACCAGGTACTCATTGTACCGGTTCCGATACTCCTCGTCCCCCTCTGTAGCATCCAGTTCGATGTCCTCATAGGTCACGTCATAGTAGTGCGACATAAATTCTCTGTCCATATCCATACCTCCATCATTAGGAATGTAAAAATCCAGTTAGCGCACCGCACACGCTTTCCAGCAATGTCTCAATGCAGACAGCGCCGAACAGCACCGCTACACAGAGGACTTCCAGCACCACCAGAATTGCCACCTGATTCCACGTCTGCTGCACGATGAAATACACGCAGAATCCCAGCAGAAGCAGCATGAGCGGTGCTGCCACATAAGAGGACAAATTTGCAATGAGCTTCACCAACACGGTCACTGTCATGCAAATAAGCACCAGCGGCAGAGCAAGCAGCTTGAGCGGCAACATCAAAATCTTCCGCAGCATGGGCGTTCACCTGACCTTTCTTTTATCTGCTCTTATCATAGCGCATCCGGCATGAGAGCGCAAGGATGTCAAGACTATGTTCCGGCACGGCAGAAGCTCTGCCGTGCCTTGTGAAATAATTCCTGCGGTACAAAGCCGGGGCATTTGCCCGGTCATTGAATGCTGGAAAGCCGAACGAGTATCTTTTTACAGCATTCCCAAATCTCGTCCAAACGAGTCTGTAAGTCCTGAATATCGGCGGCGTAAATGTCCCCATTTTCGTGGGCGCGCTTAACATATTGATTGAGATTATTGCTGGTGTAGCGGAGCAGCCGGGTCATCTGTTTCACGTCGTCCAACTCCAGACGCACACAGTAACCGTCCAGCGCCATCTTCCGCATATAGGCGCTCATGCTGCTCACACCCAACTCCTCCATCTTTGCCCGGATTCGTTCCAGCTCCGCCTCGGACACCACAAAATGAATTTCCCGATTCCTAACGCCCATCACAGCACCTCCTCGTCCCTCTGCCTGTCGCCCTTTTTGGGCGGCGGCACCTGGTCAGAACGCTGCCTCAGATCAGCCAGCACAGACGGGCGGCGTTCCTCGTCCACTTCCGGATCGGCCTCGGTTCTGGAATCGCTGCCCATACTGAGAGCGGCGTCCAATTCTGCCAGTCGTGCAGACTTCTCCCGCAGCTCTGCCTCCTGGGGGAAGGGCTTGCCCACCTCCGCCCTGGCCGCATCCCGCTGATGCTCCAGGTTTGCAAGCTGTTCCTGTGCCATTTCCAGCCTTCCAGGAATCCCGGCCAGCACATTGTCGATACGGGTCAGATTTCCTCTGGCATCGGTGCCGAGGGTCAATCGGTGGCTCATTGCTCCTTTCAGGGTCAAGTCAAACTCCTGCCGGAAGCTGTCAAAGGAAAGCTCCATAGCAAAGCCACGGTAGCTGCCGAGGGGGATTGGTTCAAAACCTTTGCACTCCTGACAGGCAGCGAGGATGGCTTCACCGGCCTGCGCCTTATCTGTGAACTGCCGTCCGTGTACCTCCATCCCCACAAAGCCCTCCTTGGGAAGCGGGTGCGCTGCTGCCGTTTGGATGTCTGTCTCAAAGCCCCGGATAAAGCCCTGTTGCTTTTCGATCTCCGCTGGAAAATGCTTGAGCAGACGATCCTCCAGACGGTACTGGTTGCTCTGGAAATCCGCCCGCAGTACTTTTAGTCGAGCTACGTCAATGTCCAAATCCATCTTTTCCTTGATCCGGCTGTCCCCAGCACAAAGTGCTTTCACCTCTGCATAGGACAAGACTTGCTCATCTACGTCATCGCAGGAACGCACTGGGGATTTGCTGGTCATGATCTGCGAAATAAAGCGCTGTTTGTTCTCCAGCGTCTGCCAAAGGTAGGCGTCGAAGGTTCCTTCCGTGACGTAATTGAAAACCTGTACCTGTTTGTTCCGGTTGCCCTGGCGGATAATACGCCCGTTGCGCTGGGTCATATCCGCAGGCCGCCACCCAACATCCAGATGGTGAACGGCCACAAGTCTGTCCTGGACATTGGTGCCTGCCCCCATCTTTTGGGTAGAGCCGAGTAACACCCGCACCTGACCGGAGCGCACCTTTGCAAACAGCTCCTTCTTTTTGGCCTCTGTGTCAGCATCGTGGATAAAGGCAATCTCCTCATGGGGGACGCCCCTTGCCTCCAGCTTTTTACGAATATCATCATAGACATTGAAGCTGCCATCGCTTTTGGGGGTAGACATATCACAAAACAGGAGCTGTGTCAGCTTGTCCGGCGTACCCTCCTGCCAGATGCGGAACACATTGTTCACGCAGGCGTTCAGCTTGCTGCCTGGGTCATCAGGGAGTAATGGATTCATCAACCGCTGGTCGAGGCCAATCTTGCGCCCGTCCGAGGTGATGACCAGCATATTGTCAACGGAGGCATCCACCGTTCCTGCGTGGACTTTCGCCGCCCGTTCAGACAGGGACGCTACCATCTCTTTCTGGATTTCCGAGGGCTGCACCACTACTGTTTCAAAATGCGCCTCCGGCACCGGCAGATCGAGCTGGTCGCTGGTCTTGATGTCCGCCACTTCCTTGAACATGGTCATCAGTTCCGGCAGATTAAAAAACTTGGCAAATCTGGTTCTGGCTCGATATGAGTTCCCTTCAGGGCTAAGCTCGATCGCTGTGGTCGTTTCCCCAAAGGTTGACGCCCAGCAGTCGAAGTGGCTCAAACCCTTCTGCTGGAGGGTGCTGTACTGGAGATACCGCATGACCGTATACAATTCGGTCATAGAGTTGCTGACCGGAGTGCCAGTGGCAAACACGATACCCCGCCCGCCGGTGATCTCGTCCATATAGCGGCACTTCATATACATATCCGAACTTCTTTGCGATTCGGAGGTGGATAATCCGGCCACATTCCGCATTTTCGTGTACAAAAACAAATTTTTGTATGCCTGGCTCTCATCCACATACAGCCGGTCTACACCTAACTGTTCAAAGGTGATAACATCATCCTTCTTATCTGTGGCCAGCAGCTTATCCAGCCGAGCCTGTAAGGAACGCTTTGTCTTTTCCAACTGCTTAATCGTGAAGTTCTCGCCCCGCTGGTATTTCGCTGCTGCAATGGCATCTGTCACATCCTCGATTTGCTCCCGCAGCAGACGCTCCTGGCGCTCCACTGAAATGGGTATCTTCTCGAACTGGGAATGGCCGATGATAATGGCGTCATAGTCGCCGGTGGCGATACGGGCACAGAACTTCTTACGTCGGGAGGTCTCAAAGTCCTTTTTGGTCGTCACCAGAAGCTTTGCACTGGGGTAGAGCCTCAGAAACTCATTCGCCCACTGCATGGTCAGGTGATTAGGAACCACAAACATGGATTTCTGACACAGCCCCAATCGCTTGGCTTCCATAGCGGAGGCAGCCATCTCGAACGTCTTGCCTGCCCCCACTTCGTGCGCCAACAGGGTGTTGCCGCCGTAGAGAACGTGTGCAATGGCATTTTTCTGGTGTTCCCGCAACGTGATCTCAGGGTTCATCCCCCCAAAGTGGATATGAGAACCATCATACTCACGGGGACGGCTGCTGTTAAACAGCTCGTTGTACTTCTGACAGAGTGCCTCCCGCCGTTTCGGGTCTTTCCACACCCAATCCTGAAAGGCGTCCTTGATGGCCTGCTGTTTTTGCTGTGCTAGAGTGGTCTGCTTCTTGTTCAAAACACGCTTTTGCTTGCCGTCCGGCTCCTCTACGGTATCATAGATGCGGATGTCTTTCAAGTTCAATGTCTCTTCCAGAATGCGATAGGCGTTGGCTCGGTCTGTGCCGAAAGTGGTATATGCCGCCACATCGTCATAGCGGGGCTGTGTTTTGCCTGAAATACGCCACTCGGCAGTGTAGGGAGAAAACTTCACCTCAATCGTGCGCCGCATATAAAAGGGGGTCTGGAAGGTCTCATGCATGAACTGCTGGATATATTTAGGATCGATCCACGTTGAACCCAGCCGCACGTCGATCTCGGACGCATCCAGATCTTTGGGCTGCGCCCTTTCCAACGCCTGCACATTGACTGTGAAGCGGCCGTCCTTCTCTGCGGCCAGCCGTGCCACCCGCAGTTTGTCCCGCACGTTGCCGGAGAGGTATTCGTCCGCAGCCTGCCAGCCCTGTTCCGGTGCCTCTGGCCCCAGCGGGTCTTTGAAAATGATGCCTGACAGCTCACCTGTAATCCTGTCATACTCGCCCGGCGTTCCGAGTAGCTCCGCCATAAAGGGCAAGTCCACTTTGCCACGCTCTCCGATGGAGATTGCCAACGCCTCACTGGGGGTATCTACGCTGGTGACCTTCCGTTCCGGGCGAATCGTCCGTTTGGTGAACATATCCGCCTTGCTGATAAACTTCCCATCCTCGTCTACGTTTTCCAGCGAACAGAGCAGATAATAAGACGAATCCTCCGAGAAAACCTGAGCGTTTCCTCTGGAGTTGATAGTGCCATATTCCGCAGTAAAGCTATCATAGGCGGCATTCAGCTCCCGTTGCTTTGCGGCAATGTCCTCCTCCGGGTAGTCCTCCATCTGATAGTCAATGAGTTCGTTGACAATTTGCCGGAGCTGCACCAATCCGGTAACACGACCTTTTGCCTTGTCGCTCAGATCCACCGGTTTCATCACAGAGTTTTCCCGGAAATAGACCTCGCCGTCCACCACCGTATAAGAAAAGTTCTTCACGGTGGGATCTGCGGGAAGAGCCTTGGGAGCATCTGTAATGTCCGTTTCCGTAGCCTCCAGCGCCACTGCCTGATAGCTGCCCTGAATATGGGAAACAGCTTCGTGAAGCTGCTCTGCCAGATCAGCACCGGGGATGGGTGCAACGGTACATTCCTCCCGCCCGTATTGGGTGCTTTGGACGGTCAGTTCCCCCATGACCATCTCAGGATGGTCTACGAAGTAGCTGTTGATTGCAAACCCCTCTGGGGTCTGGCCCAGGTGTACCCAGTCAGGATCAATGTCGATGGGGGTCTCCCGCTTTTGCAGGAAAATGATGTCTGACACCACATCTGTACCGGCATTGGCACGAAACGCATTATTGGGGAGCCGAATAGCCCCCAGCAGCTCCGCCCGCTGTGCCAGGTACTTGCGCACCTCCGGGGATTTTGCGTCCATCGTATAACGGGAGGTGACAAAGGCCACCACGCCGCCAGGACGCACCTGGTCTAAGGCTTTCGCAAAGAAATAGTTGTGGATGCTGAATCCCAGCTTGTTGTAGGGTCTGTCGTTGACCTTATAGTCGCCAAACGGCACGTTGCCCACCGCCAGGTCGTAGAAGTCACGCCGGTCAGTGGTCTCAAACCCGGCCACCTTGATGTCTGCATGGGGATAGAGCTGTTGAGCGATACGGCCTGTGATGCTGTCCAGCTCCACACCGTAGAGCTTACTGCCCGCCATGCTGTCAGGGAGCAAGCCAAAAAAGTTACCGACACCCATTGACGGCTCCAGAATATTGCCGGTCTGGAAGCCCATGTTGCCGACGGCCTCATAGATGGCCTTGATAACGGTGGGACTGGTATAGTGGGCGTTCAGGGTAGAAGCACGGGCGGCGGCGTATTCCTCCTCAGTGAGCAGGCTTTTCAGCTCCTGATATTCCTGCGCCCAGGCGGGCTTGCTGGGGTCAAAAGCATCTGCCAGACTGCCCCAGCCCACATAACGGGACAATACCTCCTGCTGCTCCGGGCTGGCCTGCAATCCCTCAGCCTCCAAATGCTGCAACAGCCGGATGGCCGCTACATTGGCCTGATACTTGGCCTTGGGGCCGCCCTCGCCCAGCGCATCGTCCGTGATGTGGAAGTTCTGAGCATTCCGATGGGTCTGCTCCTTGTAGTCTGCATAGAGTGCTTCTTCTGCGGCTTCCCGGTCAGGGAAGGTGCGCCATTCGCCGCCGATCTGGACGGAGATGGGGTTTCTGTCTAAGGCTTCTTCCGGAGTCAGCTCCGGTTCGGCCACAGGTTCAGCCACCGTTTCCTGCGCCGGGGCAGGCTCCTGTTCGGGCGCAGCCTGTTCAGGCTCGCCAAAGTGCAACGTCCTGATCTCCACATCGAAAGGCAGGCCATTCTGTTCGCCGGGGTAAAATGCCACCGGCTCCTCGGTCACTGTGGGTCGCTGGGGCGACTGTTCCGCCTGCCGTTCTTGGGGATAGCGCTCCATGAGCCGCAGAAAGTTCTCCCGGCTCTCTGCCCGGAGGACAGGGAACCGAAGCGACGGATCGAGCAGGTGAACATCCGATGTTCCGATGCTGTCGATGGCAAAAGGCTTGCCATCTTCCAAATAGACAGTATCGCCTACGGCATAGGGGAACGCCGCCCGCTCTGTAACGCCAATTTCGCCATTTTCCTGTGCTGGGGATAAATGATCCCCTGTGGGGTCTGCACCCGGCACTTCGTCCGGCGTTTGCCCAGCTTCTGTACCGGAAACGTCCTCGGAGGGAACTGCTTCCCGTCCGGCTTCCTGCTGAGCGCCGCCCTCCAATTCCCGCCGGTATTCCTCCGCCTGCCAGCGGCTGACGAAATCGACTGTGAGACCGTCCTTGTCCTCATAGTAGCTGTCGGTCTGGTCGTCCCAGATGGAATACGCCACACGACCCGGATACCAGTCTACCTCAATCACATGGAAACGGTTTTCGGAGGTATCTTCGGGCGTAACGGCTGCTTCTTCCTCTGCGGCCTCCTCCGCAGCGATACGCTCCACATCGGCCTCCACCTGCCGGATGAAGGGGCTTTGCGCCAGCTTTTCAGGGTCAACAACCACACCGTTTACGATACCGTGTTCCTCCAGCCGCTTCCGTACCCATTCAGGGTCAATATCGGAAAACGGATCATCCTCCTCCGGCGTGGGTTCCGCCAATGTTGCATCGGGAACCTTCGGGAAAGCGTGTTGTGCCGTAGGCATGGGAACTCCGCCATAACCGGCATATTCTTGTTCCAACTGGGCATATCGAGCCTGCTCCTCCGGCGAGAGGTAGCTGCCAGCCTGAATCAGTGTGCCAATGCGCTTCTCCACATCCGCCCACCGCAGTCGTAGCTCCTTGTCGTGCCCATAGCTGCGGATATAGAAGCCCTGTGAACGATAGTCCACAAAGCCCCGGGAGCCGTCTGCAAAGTCCCAGCTCTGTCCGCCGATGCCATACTCCTTTTTCAGAAAGTCGGCACGGGCTTTGGAATTGCCCTCGTGGGCGTAAAGTGCCATGATACGCAGTTTCCCACCCTCAAAGCCGGAGCCTCTGCGCAGCATCTCGTTGATCTCCGAATCAGAGATGACAAAAGCGGAGGGCGCTTTGCTCTCCGCTTTGTGTTCGATGGATTCAATTTGGTCTGTTTCCGAGGGAAACAGCAGGGACATCTGCTCGTATGGGGGTTGTTCCGCCGCTCCGAAGGGGTCTAGTTGTACACCAGCTCCGTCAGCACGATCTCCTCCGCCTGCGCTTTCAGGCTGTTCATGTGCTGCACCCAGGCCATCTGCTGCGTCCGCTTGTCCGGGGCGGGGTTCTTCTCCAACAGCTCCTGCATCATCTGCTCCATGCGCCGGGTGGCCGTCTCCTGAATCTCCCACAAGTGGGGGAACAGTTTCTCTGTCAACACCAGGTCGTTGTACAGGATCGGGCGATGCTCCTGGAGGAACGTCCGGCGCATCCTGCCGTACTTGCCCAGCGGCCTGCGCTCCGTCACGCTGAGCTGGATGTTGGGAATCAGGTAATCCCCGTTCTGGGTGTAGGTCAGTTCGTTCTTCATAGCTCTGGCTCCTTTCCTGCGCTTTTGCGCGTTCATAGTTTCGGATGGTGATCTCGATTACCCGGAACACACGGCTGGCACTTTCACTGACCGCTGTTCCCAGGGCGTTGGCTGCCTTGCGGGTGTTGTAGTCAAAGACGGGGGTAAAATCCTCCTGGTCAAAGTAGCTGTCCGGGTCACTCACCATTCTGGTGAGCAGTTGATACCTGATGCTGACCGTGGCGGCATTGAGGAAGGACATCCTCCTGTTGTCATCATCATACTCCTCCAGAAAGCTATCTGCAACGATGTCGGCCAGCTCTGCATCACCGTGCTCCTGCCAATAGTCCATGGCCAGCCTATTCGCCACATTTTCAAGCTGGACATCTAGCGGAGCAGCCGGGGACACCTCAAACGCCTTTGCGAGCGCATCCTGTACCGGCTGCTCATACTCTGGCTGCATTGACCAGGTCGGCACCGGGCGGGAGTTTTGTCGGGTACCCGTGTCTGATACATCAAAGACATACCGCAGGCGGGGGTAATCGCCGCTGTTGTCAATAAGGGCGATCCCCTTTGTCCCACGCTTCACATAGCGGTTCATGCGATCATTCCACAGGTCATATTCAGCGCAGGCGGTAGCCTCCGGGCGCTGGGCGAAGATCATGAGCTGGTCTGCGTAGGGATACTTATAAAGCCGCCCCGCAGTGGTCAGAAAGCCTGTCCACGCCTGCAAACTGCCGGTGACTTCCCCCGCCATATCCTCCGCCATCTGGCGGTAATACTGCATCTTTGAAGCCATAGCATACCTCCAATTTCTTAAAAATCACGGTACAGGTCAAGCCGGTCAAAGGCGGCGTCGCTCATCGCTTCCAGCTTGGTCAGCACCGAATCGGTCAGCGCAGCCAGTTCCGCCTCATCCGGGGCAAGCTGCGCCCGCATTGCTCTGAGCGCCTCTGCCAGCCCCAACCGGCTGCCGGGACTGTAGAGCATCATCAGAAGAAGCTCCTCCTGGGTAAAGTTCATCTCTCAAATCTCCCTGTCATTGACGGTTCTGGCGGCACGTTTGGGCGGTTCTGCCGGGCGGTCACGTTCCTGTTTGAGCTGTTCCAGTACAGAAGGGCGCTCGCCCCGGACAGGCTCCTTCGAGCCGTTGTTGATTATACCGTCCAGCATAGACAAATCATCCTCCATCGCCATTTCCGCATTCCGCAGATAGTTCTCCGGCTGCAAAAAGCCAGGCAATTCCCGGAATCCAACGGAATCCACATAGTGACAGCTTACCACACCATTTTGGCGCAGAGCCACAATGTCGCTGACAGAAAGACTATGACCACGAAAATCTTCGGGTCTGGCCACATTGAATTGTACATACAGCCCCTCCAGCATGGCGTTCAGATCGGCAGTGTGAGACAGATCCCCTACATAAACCACCTCATAGTGGTCGATCTCCGGCACTCTGCCGCTACGTTCCAGCCAGTCATAGTTCATAAACCGGTCTTGCGCTGTCTCATCCGTGCGCCGGAGCTGCATGATGGCATAGGAATCTGTAGCGCTCTCCAGAAATGCCTCCATGCGGTTTTCCGCAGAGGCACCGTTCACTTCATCCCACTTCTCAATTTTCGGCATAAGTATCCTCCTCTTTGAATGGGCTGCCGTTCTCTGCGGCCTCCTGAATCTGCTGCTGACGGCGCTCCTCGCTGTACGGGGTGCGGATGGTGATACAACGTTTCGGCACCGTATAGGTGACTGCACGGTGCGGCCCCCGGCGCTCCAGCTTGAATTGTTCCGGATACTTTCCGGACAGCTCTTTCAGCTTGGCGATCAGGCGGGCATCATGGGTGTAGACGTTGGCCGTGTCCAGTTCATTGTCCCACAGCAGAATGGTCTCCTGCTCTGCCAGAGTCAGCCCTCGGCGGCTCATAAGCTGGCCTCCTGACTTCTTTTGCTGCCGGTTTTTGGTTCCGGCGCTATTTCCTTCAAGGTGGAAAGCTGGCCTAACACGGATTCCCGCTTAGCAGCCCCCTCACGTTCCTCTACAGCTTCCGCCTTCTCTGTCACAAATTCATAGCCTACCTGCGTCCGACTCCGGTTTTGCATCCCGTTGTCCAGCAGAATGGCGTCACGGGCTTCCAGTATGGAGAGTTCCGGGCGGTCAAGCTGTCCTCCGTCTACAGTATGGAAGGACTGGTCATAGATCGAATAATCCCAGCCGCTTTCACAAGCCTGGACGGTCAAGTAGTTCTTAGACCCCAGCCGCCACGCCGCTTCATCCCGCAGCAGCTCCGGCTCTGGGCGGCAGGTGCCGCCGTTACGCTCTAACAGCTCGGCAAACTGGCAGATGTGGAACACCTCACCGTTGATACGGGTGTGGTAATCGTCCAGATGCTCACAGCGGGCGGCGAAGTGCCGGTCAGGGTAATCCACCAGAATCGTGCCGCCATTCGGAATGCGGAACAACTCCCTGTAATCGCTGGTGATAAAGCGAATATCGTTGTCAGGAAGGGTCTCCGGTTCCCAAATACGCCGTCTGCGAACGTCCGAATCCACAAACCTCTCCAGCATATTAACAGAGACCCGGGCAACACGTCCACCGTTCAGCCTGGCCTCTGCAATGGCCAGCGTCCTTGCCGCCGCCAAGGGGCTGCGGATGGGTGATTTCTCAACCTGCTGGACGGAGATCTGGCCGGCCGCAACCTTTCTCGGCTGACCGGTGTGAAAGACCTCATAGGAAAAGCCATCAGTGCTTTCTTTCAGGTGCAGGAAATTCGAATCGCCTACCAGCCAGGCCGTTTCCAAAGGCTTATCGCTCATTTCCCGCCTCCATTCTCAAACTCCATGCTGAACACAGCACGTCCATCCTCCTCAGCTGACAACAGCACGGTGGCGTTATACGTCTTGCCCGTCCGCTGGCTCACACAGTCCTTGACCCGGATGCGCCTGTCCCGGAGCAACTTCTCCGCCATCTGCTTCGTCAGGTGTTTGCCGATTTTGTTGAAATAGGCGTTGTCCTTCCAGAGAACAAAACGGCACTGGCGGTTCGCACAGAACCAGCCCTTCTGACGGTCTATCACCTCGGCCCCACAGTGAGGGCAGTTCCCAATCACATTTCTTTCAGGCATAAGCACCTGCGCTCCTTTCACGACTTCATAATTCTGTACTAACTCTGTCACCATGCCGGTGATCTCCTCCATAAACGCCTCCGGTGCATACGCTCCGTGTTCGATCTGCACCAGCTTTTCCTCCCATTCCGCAGTCATGGACGGGGACTGGATCTGTTCCGGCGTGACTGTAATCAGGGATTCTCCCTTGTCGGTGGGCAGCAGGTTTTTGACCTTCCCGCTGCCTTTCCGCTCCAGGAAGCCCTTTTGCACCAGCTTTTCGATGATGCCCGCACGGGTGGCCGGGGTGCCAATGCCCTTGCGCTCGGCCTCATCGGGGAACTCGTCTGCGCTGGCAGTCTCCATCGCCTGCAAGAGCAAATCTTCCGTGAAGTGTTTCGGCGGGGAGGTTTTGCCCTCTTTCACGTCCACACTGGCAATAGGCAGAGTGCCATCCATACTCAATTCAGGCAAAACAGGGGCTTGCTTCTCGACCTTGTTGGGGAAGAAACGCTTCTCTACCGCTTTCCAGCCCTCATCCAGAACTGTTCTTCCCTTAGCTGTAAACACCTGACCGGCGCACTCCAATTCCACGGTAGTCTCCGCATAGCGGTAAGGCTCACCAACGGCGCAGAGCAGCCGGGCAGAGATCAGTTGCAAAACTGCAAATTCCCCCTTGGGCATCGCCGCAAAATTGCAATTCTGCAATTCACGGGTGGGAATAACGGCATGGTGGTCACTGACCTTTTTGCTGTCAATCACCTGTGCCGCATGAACGGGGAGGCTCCCATCCAAATCGAATGCGGCGGCGGTGAGAGAAACCAGCCCCGGCAGCGTCTCCGCCATATCCTCCGTCAGATAGCGGCTGTCTGTTCGGGGGTACGTTGCCAGTTTTCGCTCGTACAGCGACTGTAGGTAGGTGAGCGTCTGTTGTGCCGTGAATCCCAGCAGCCGGTTGGCGTCCCGCTGAAGCGTAGTCAGGTCATAGAGGGCAGGAGGCTTCTCCTGCTTCTCTTTGCGTACTACCGTTTTCACCACGGTCTGCATCTCCTTTTTGCAGGCGTCCCGCAAGGCAACTGCCGCAGATTTTTCTGTGAAACGGTCACTCAACGCTTCGCAGCCGTCCGCAAGTAGCCGCACCGTGTAGAATGGCTCTGGCACAAAAGCGCTGATGGCAGCCTCCCGCTGCACGACCATCCCCAGCGTGGGCGTCATGACTCG
>JAJPXL010000082.1 GCA_021205455.1 Clostridiales bacterium | reverse complement strand
ACTTTTCTCGGCGGAGCGAGAAAAGTAAGCCATGCCCTGGCAAGGGCAAACACGGCATTTCCTTTAAACAACCATATCTAAGGGGAGCAACCCCGCCGGGAAACCCAAAACGCATTTCCTTCCCAGGACCATATCTGGGGAGGCAGCGTCCAGGTGTCCCTCCGCCCCTACCCCTTGGGGCGGCTCTTCACCGCCGTGCCGTAGCAGATGACCTCTGCCGCCCCCCTGCATGACGGAGGAGGAGGCGTAGCGCACATTCACCACTGCGTCGGCCCCCAGGGCCTCCGCCTCGTCCACCATGCGCTTGGTGGCCAGCTGGCGGGCGCTGGTCAGCAGCTCCTGATAGCCGGTCAGCTCGCCGCCCACCAGGGTCTTCATGGCGGACATGAAATCCTTGCCGAAGTGGGTGGACTGAACGGTGGAGCCCTTCACAATGCCCAGCACCTCCAGCTCCTGGCCGGGCAAATAGTCAATATTGACGAGCATCATCCAGCTCATCTCCTTTCAATTCCTGTAATCTCTGGCGCAATGCCAGGACAATGCCGACAATCACGGCGGCGGGGACCGCCTCAAAGCTCAGCAGCAGGGGCAGCGGGATGGGGTCGACCACCGCGCACCAGACCAGCAGCGCGATCATCCCCGCCATCAGCAGCGCCATGGCCACGGCGGACAGGACGGCCCCCCAGTAGCCGGAGCGGCGATCCCCGGTTTGACGGTTCATAAACGTAGTACCTCCCTGTTCCAGCTGTTCCATCTCCTGCAGGCGGCCCGCCGCATCCAGGGTGTCCAGGGTCAGATGCTCCCCGGCCAGGGAGGCGGTCATGGCCAGGGACTGCTCCAGCCGGGCCCGCTCCCGCCGCAGCGCCGCTCCGTGGCGGTTCAGCGCATCGGACAGGGTCTGCTCCCGGTCGAAGATGCGGCGAATCTCGGACAGGGGCAGCCCCAGCTTCCGCAGCAGCTTGATCTGCTGCAGGCGGGTCACGTCCTCCTCCCCGTAGTCCCGGTAGCCGTTGGCCCGGTTGCGGCGGGGCGTCAGCAGGCCCTCCTGCTCGTAAAAGCGGATGTTCTTTCGGGTGATGCCCACCAGGGCCTCTGCTTCATTGATTTTCATGCTGATTCCTGGCCCTCCTCTCTATGCTATAGGATATACCTTCCAGCAGGGGGAAGGTCAAGCCTATTCTCGCAAAAAAGAAAAATTTTTACGCAGACGGTTCCAAACCGGCATTTCTGTCGGCTGCGGCTTGCAATTTCCGGCAAACACCGCTATAACGGCAATGTTATTATACGCCGCCTCTCTATTAGGGGCGCACAGCGTGCGCCCGCCGGAACAGACAAAGCACCCATGCCAGCGCGCCGGACGCGCCGCATGGGTGCCTTTTGGCTCCGTTGCTCAGCCCTTCCCCTGGCCGTAATAGGCGTTGGGGCCGTGCTTGCGCAGGAAGTGCTTATCCTGGATGCACTGGGGGGCGGGGCCAACGGTGGGGCAGTTCTGCTCGGTAAAGATGGCCATTTTGGCCACCTCCTCCAGCACCACCGCATGGTACACCGCCTGGGCCGCGTCCCTGCCCCAGGTGAAGGGGCCGTGGTTGGCGCAGATGACGGCGGGGACGTACACCGGGTTGATGCCCCGGCTCCGGAAGGTCTCGACGATGACCTTGCCGGTGTTCTTCTCATAGTCCTCGTCGATTTCCTCCGGCGTCAGGTTCCGGGCGCAGGGGATGGGGCCGTAGAAGTAGTCGGCATGGGTGGTGCCGTAGCAGGGGATGTCCCGCCGGGCCTGGGCCCAGGACACGGCGTAGGGGCTGTGGGTGTGGACGATGCCCCCCAGCTCCGGGAAGGCCCGGTACAGCTCCAGGTGGGTTTTCGTGTCGGAGGAGGGGTTCAGGTCCCCCTCCACCCTGTTGCCGTCCAGGTCCATCACCACCAGGTCCTCCGGCTTCAGCGCGTCATACTCCACGCCGGAGGGCTTGATGACAAAGAGGCCCCGCTCCCGGTCAATGCCGCTGACGTTGCCCCAGGTGTAGGTCACCAGGTTCCGGCGGGGCAGCTCCATGTTGGCCTCATAGACCTTGCGTTTCAGTTCTTCCAGCATCGCAAATCTCCCCTTACTTCAGCTTCCAGGCCAAATCCTTCAGGAACAGCTCTTTCTCTGCTCAGCCCGCCCGTGGCCGGGCGGTTACCGTCTTCTGAGAAACCGACTGTCCGCCTCGAACCAAGCGTCATTACTGTTTCATGCTCCCTTGACCTGTCTACGGAACATTATATCTTTTGGCAATATAAAACGAACTGTAATCGCTCACAGCGCCTCTACGGCGTCCCGCTCCACGGTCAGACCGGCCTTGTAGCGGGCCAGGAACCGGTTGAAGCCGTCCACGTCCGCTGCCTCAGGCTGGAGGGTGACGCCTGTCACCCCGGCAAAGACCCTGCCGGACAGGAAGGCTTCCAGCGTCTCGCCCTCCGCCCGGTTCGCCTGGTAGGAGGCCAGCAGTGCCATGCCGTAGGGGCCGCCCTCCCCCGCCGTCTCCATGCAGGTGACGGGGGCGCTGCAGGCGGCGGCCAGGTACTTCTGCCCCACCACCGGCGTCTTGAACAGGCCGCCGTGGCCGGTGAGGCGGTCAATGGCCACCTGCTCTCGGGCCAGCAGGTCCATCCCGATTTTCAGGGTGGTCATGGTGGAGTAGAGCTGCGCCCGGAGGAAGTTCGCCAGGTTAAAGCGGCTGTCCGGGCGGCGCACCACCAGGGGGCGGCCCTCGTCCAGGTGGGTGACGCCCTCTCCGGCCAGGTAGTTGTAGACCAGCACGCCGCCGCAGTCCGGGTCGCCCTCCAGGCTCTTTTCATACAGCTTTGTATACAGGTCGCCGGTGGAGACGCTGCCGCCGAACAGCTCCACCGTCTCCCGCAGGACGGACGCCCAGGCGTTCATGTCGCCGGTGCAGTTGTTGCAGTGAACCATCGCCACCGGGCTGCCGGTGGGGGTGGTCACCAGGTCCAGCTCCGGGTAGACCCTGCTGAGGGGCTGTTCCAGCACCACCATGGAGAAGATGGAGGTGCCTGCGGAGACGTTGCCGGTGCGGGGGGCCACCGAGTTGGTGGCGGCCATGCCGGTGCCCGCGTCCCCCTCCGGCGGGGCCAGGGGCAGGCCCACCGACAGCAGGCCGCCCAGCAGGGCGGAGCCTGCCTCGGTCAACGCGCCCGCGTCCTCCCCGGCCAGCAGCACGTCGGGCAGGATGTCCCGAATGCGCCAGGGATAGCCCCTGTCCGCAATCAGGGCGTCGAATTTGTCCAGCATGGCCCGGTCATAGTCCAGGGCGGCGCTGTCAATGGGGAACATACCGGAGGCCTCCCCGATGCCCAGGGCGTTCACTCCGGTCAGGGCGTGGTGGACGTACCCCGCCAGGGTGGTGATGTGGGCGATGTCCTTCACATGGGGCTCGCCGTTCAGGATGGCCTGATACAGGTGGGCGATGCTCCACCGCTGGGGGATGTTGAACCGGAACAGGGCCGTCAGCTCCTCCGCCGCCGGGCCGGTGATGGTGTTCTGCCAGGTGCGGAAGGGCGCCAGCAGATTCCAGTCCCTGTCAAAGGCCAGATAGCCGTGCATCATGGCGGAGATGCCCATGGCGGCCAGGCCGTCCACCGGGCCGAGATGGTTCAGCGCGGTTTTCAGCCCAGTCCAGGCCTCGTCCAGGGAGTAGGTCCAGACGCCGCCCTCGTAGCTGCTGGCCCAGGTGTAGTCGCCGGACTGCACCGGCCGGAAGGCTCCGTCAATGACCACCGCCTTGATGCGGGTGGAGCCGAACTCGATGCCCAGGCATTTTTTTGCGTTATCCATACGCGCGCCTCCCTGTCAGCCCCGGACGAACGCCCGGGCTACCTCGGCGATATGCGACCCGCTGAGGCCGAACTGCTTCAGCAGCGCGGCGGCGGGGCCAGAGTGGCCGAACACGTCCTGCACCCCGATGCGGCGCATGGGGGTGGGCAGCGTTT
>JAJPXL010000114.1 GCA_021205455.1 Clostridiales bacterium | reverse complement strand
TGAGGTCATTTATGGCGGCGGCTCACCCAGAGCCGCCGCCTTTTTGGAGGTGAACTATGGCAACGACGTTTTTGAAGGCGCTCCACACCGGGAAGGGGCGCAGCATCGCCCAAGCGCTGGGGCAGTCAACGGACTATGTGAAGGATCCAGACAAGACCGACAACGGCGAGTGGATCAGCGCCTATCAGTGCAATCCTGCTATTGTGGATGCGGAGTTCCTGTTCTCCAAATGGCAATATGCCGCCTACACCGGCAAGCACCACAAGGATAATGATGTGATTGCCTATCATCTGCGACAGTCCTTCAAGCCGGGGGAGATCACGCCGGAGAAGGCCAACCAGATTGGTTATGATTTGGCCATGTCTCTAACCAAGGGCAACCACGCCTTCATCGTCTGCACTCATGTGGACAAGCAGCACATCCATTCCCATATCATTTTCAATTCCACCAGTCTGGACTGCACCCGAAAGTTTCGGAACTTCTGGGGTTCCAGCTTTGCTATTCGCAGAATATCCGACATCCTCTGTCTGGAGAACGGACTTTCCATCATCGAGGACCCCAAGCCCAGCCGGGGCAGCTATGGCACTTGGTTGGGTGAGAACAAGCCCCTAACCAATCGGCAGAAGCTGGAGCAGATGATAGACGCTGCTCTTACCGATTGCAAAAACTATGAGGAGTTCCTGGCGGCGATGCAGATGGCTGGAGCCGAGGTCAAGGCCGGCAAACACCTGGCGTTCAAAATTCCGGAGGGGAAACGCTTCATTCGCTGCGATTCCCTTTCGGAGGACTACACCGAGGATGCCATACGGGAACGGGTAGAGGGTAAACGGAAGGTAAAACAGCGGCAGGCGCAGAAGATACTCCCCGCAAAGGAGGATACACGCCCTCGCTCCCTGATCGACATTCAGGCAAAGCTGGCGCAGGCCAACTCCCCCGGCTTTGAGCGGTGGGCAAAGTCCTACAATCTGAAAGAGATTGCAGAGACCGTCTTCTGGATGAAGGAGCATGGTATCACTGATGTGGAGAAGCTCGCCGGGGAATGCGACGCCGCAGTCGAATGTTACCACGAGCTTGCTGATAAGACGAAGGCCAACGAAGCCCGGATGAAGGAGATCGCCGAACTGCAACGGCACATCGGCACCTACAGCAAGACACGGAACGTCTATCTGCAATACAAAAAGCTCCCACAGAAAAAGCGGGCGGAGTTTTATGAAACCCATCGGAGCGACATCATGCTGCACGAAGCGGCGAAGCGTTACTTTGATTCCCTGGGCCTGAAGAAGCTGCCCTCTATCAAGGCGTTGAAGCAGGAGTATGCAACGCTGAGTGCAGAAAATAAAAAGATTTACCCTGACCAGAAGGAGGCCAGGAAGGAAATGATTGACCTGCTCACCGCGAAAAATAATCTGGAGCGATTCCTGGAAGTCAAAATCGAGCCGCCTGACAGGAAGGAACAGCAAGAAAGCCGATGATGACCGGCACGACCTATTCCGGGGCCTACGGCGTTTGCCGTAGGTCCCGGATTTTTTGCGTTCAGCGGTCAGCAGAGGCTGGAAAACTGAACGCACATCGGGAGACAGAACGTGAAAATTTCACGCCTGTCTCCCAGCAGCAGACGCCGAAGGCGGCTTAAAACCCCGGCCCAAACAGGCCGGGGTTCGCAGGGGCTTGGGGGCAGCAGGCCACCAACAAGCAGCGGAGGTATATACCGAGGCATTGCTTGCCAGTTGTATCAGGAATTCCCGATACTTGTAGTTATCAGGAATTTCATGTAATCAGGAATCCTGCAAGAAATGTCTTCTTCTGTAGGATTCCACAAGAAAAGTTTCCTAAAAAAGAAAGAACCCAAATTGCACTAGCAAGTTGCAATAGTTTTTTCAGTGATGCTCGTTGGCAGATGCGTTTGGGTTTCACGGAGGGAGGGCGTATCACGCATTTTTTCCAGGAATTTTATCTCGTAAATGCTTGCGCGAGAGAAGATTTCAGGTTGATTTCCTGAATACGCAACATGCCTGATAACTACAATATGTTTGACCCAGAACAGGGCTGGTGAAGCAGCATTATTGATGTATTTATAGCAATCATCAAAAATGCTGTCAGTAGTTTGACGCATGGAACCATCCCTTAATATTGTCGCAGGTAACCTGAACCAGAGCGGCTTCCACAGCGGCGTGCAACGCCTCTTTTGTACGAACCTTCCCTTTGCGAAGGCAGGACTTCATCTTCGACCACATTTTTTCAATGGGATTTAAAGCGGGGCTATATGGCGGCAGATAGAGCGGCGTGATTCCGTTCTGGCGCAGAAGCTCCTCTACTCACTGCACATGATGAGAGCGCAGGTTGTCCATGACGACGATATCGCCCGGATGCAGAGTAGGAATCAACGCATCGTTCAGATAAGCCTTAAACTGCGTTCCGGTAGTTCCTCCCGTGTAAGTGATAAACACCTTCTCCCCGTTAAGCCGGACAGAGGCCAAAACAGTGGTCGTTCTCGGAGTGTTCAGAGGAGTGTTGTCTACCACACGCTCTGAACGTTTCCCCCACCCATAAATGGGGGTCATATCAGTATTGATGCCACTTTCGTCCAGAAAAACCAGCTTATCTGCCAGTTCCGGTCCGATGGTCTGCTTCCATTCTTCCCGCTTTTGACGCACATCGGGAGCGGTCACGCTCAGTTGCGTGGAGGGACTTCTTTTTCCGCGTGTATCCCATTTCCACGACCGCCCGCTCTACAGTTGAGTAGCTGGCGGAAAGCTGCAACTTTTCCCGAATTCCTTCAATTGTCATATCCGGATTTTCTTCAAGACACTGACTGATGCGAGCTTTATCCTCTTCGCTCAAAACAGGCTTGCGGCCTCTTTGGCTGGTACGTAGATCTACGCTCCCGGTTTCCTGCTTTTGATGCACCAAACGGTATACGGTTCGTTCAGTCACCGAGTATGCCTTCGCAATCAGATGGACATCTTTCGTCTTTGCATAGCCAGCCACTAAAAGATTTCTTGCTTCATTGTGTAGCATGTTACTCATCTCCTGACTCTGATATATACCCGCTGTCAAGTGTGACACCTTTTTTGATGGTTGCTATAAGGATTCCTGAGCAAGTGATGTCAACGGTTGTATTATAGGATTCTTTCCGTGCGGCCAGCAAGCTCCTTCAGCAGCGCCAGCCCCTGCTCCGCGAACCGCTCCGCCGCGCCTTTGGCTACAAAGCTGCTCTGAGCCTCCCAAGTGAAGCGGTCATAGGCCCCGGCGTCCGGGATGTACTTGAAGCCGCCGTTCACCATCGTCACCAAGAAGGTGTGGGGGTAGGGGGAAGCCGCCTGGATGGCCTGCTGGGTGGGTTGGTTCATCTCCGCCTTGCCAAAGACGAAGGCGTAGTCCCCAAAGGTCAGGGCGGACACGTCCACCTGCCGTTCGCCCTCCTCCAGCGGATAGTCCATCTGCAGGGCGGGGGCCT
This sequence comes from Clostridiales bacterium, assembly GCA_021205455.1. Classification (GTDB taxonomy): domain Bacteria; phylum Bacillota; class Clostridia; order Oscillospirales; family Oscillospiraceae; genus Onthomonas. The sequence continues at coordinate 555 of JAJPXL010000114.1, read as the reverse complement.
TCTCGATGCGGCCCATGGCCTGCCAGAGGAAGGACGTGCAGGCGGTGTTCAGACCGGCAGGGGCTTCTCCGGCATCGGTCTGGGCCGCAATGGCGATGGCGTCGCTGCCCATCTCCGCTCCCAGAGTATCCACCAGGGCGAGGCCGTACTCCACACTCTTGTCTACCGTTTGCACTGTGCCGTCGGGCTGCACCTCGTCCCACAGGGCGGTTTCCCGGGGGACATGGTTGGCTGCCGCGCTCATCAGGAACAGGGTGGGGACGCCGTACTGGGTCTCCATCAGCTGGCAGGCTTTGCCCGCCACGTCAGAGGACACCAGGCGGAAGGTCTCTGCCATCCCGGCGTTGTCAATGGCGCAGGTTTTCAGAGCGTAACTGATGCAGAAGGCCACCGGCTGACCGTCTGCGCCGGAGAAGCGCAGCACCGTCATCTCTCGGTTCGCCGCCTGGCTGCCGCCCCGGCCGATCCACCAGCCGGAGGGGGTCTCCTCATCCCGGTTACAGTTGACGGCGCACTGGCCGGAGGCGCAGCCCACCGTCACCGGCTGGAGGGACG
>JAJPXL010000027.1 GCA_021205455.1 Clostridiales bacterium | reverse complement strand
AGAGATTGCGAAGGAATTGCCGTCTGGCACTTGCAAAATGCCATCGGATTCGCTATACTTAGTCATGTCTGGCGTTGAGGCCGAATCAGGTGCGCGGGAAGCGCGTCCACACCTGATTCGGGCGAATGTGCTTTGGATATTCTTTCTTACAGTAGGTATTGATAGGTATAAAAATAGAAAGGTCGACGACTTATGGAGGATTCTAACAAAACATCGAAGCGTGCAGATAATCAGGGCTCCGCAATCCCCGGAGGCGTCGTTACCGGCCTCCTGTTTGCAGTCATGGTGGTCTTTGACGTTGTGCTGGTGCACAGCGCGCTGCTTCCAGTGAAATTCTTGGTGCCGGTTATGGTCCTGCTGGTGGCGCTGGTGGCGCTCCTGGGGTTCCTGACCCACCGTACAGAGCGGACAGGGCGGTTTGCCGCTGGAACGGTGGTCAGCATTCTGATAGCGATTATTCTGATTTATGCGATTATCGCCCTGAATACGCTGACCAGCACCCTGAACAGCATTACCACGGTCAGCACAGAGGTGACCCACGTTGGCGTCTACGTCCTGACGGAAGATGAAGCGGAAACGCTGAATGACCTGGAGGAGGACACCTTCGGCATTCTCTCCGAGCTGGACAGAACCAGCACGGACGGCGCGATTCAGCAGCTCAACGAGGATTTGGACACGGAGATTGCCACCGCGGAATATGACGGCCTGGTGCAGCTGGTGGATGCCCTGTATGACCAGGAGTGTCGGGCAATCCTCCTGAACGACGCTTACCTGGACGTAATCGCGGAGATAGAGGGGTACGAGGACATTGACGACCGGATTCGGGAGGTCACCGGACTGGAAGTGGAGGAAGTGATAGAGGAAACCGACTCGCCGGAGGAAGAGGATGCGGACTCCACTGTGACGGCAGAGACGGGCAATGCCTTTACCCTGTATACCAGCGGCATCGACAGCCGGAACGGCTTAAAGGCGAAGAGCCGCAGCGATGTCAACATTCTGGCCACCGTCAATACGGAAACCCACCAAATCCTCCTGGTCTCCACGCCGCGGGACTACTATGTACCCCTGTCCATCTCCAACGGTGCGAGGGACAAGCTGACCCACGCGGGCATCTATGGCGTTTCCGTCAGCATGGATACCCTTGCCATGCTCTACGACATTGATGTGGATTACTACTTCCGCGTGAGCTTTGAGGGCTTTGAGGATATCGTCGATGCGCTGGGCGGGGTGTCCGTGTATTCTGAGTACGCCTTTACCTCCAGCCACACCGGGGATACATTCGTGGAGGGGTACAACTATGTGGACGGCTCGCAGGCGCTGGCCTTTGCCCGCGAACGGTACGCCTTCGCAACTGGCGACCGGCAGCGGGGCAAGAACCAGATGGCGCTGATTCAGGCCATCATCACGAAGGCCCTTTCTCCCAGCATTCTGGTGAACTACAGCTCCATTCTGTCCGCCGTAGAGGACAACTTTGAAACCAGCCTGTCCTATGACCTGATTGCTTCGCTGGTGAGCGACCAGCTCAGCACCGGCGCTGACTGGGAGGTCATCACCTACAGCGTGGACGGGTCCAACGGCTCCGCAGTACCGTACTCCATGAGTACAACGGCCTATGTGATGATTCCTGACGAATCGACTGTGGCCACCGCAAAGGAGCTAATGCAGGCGGTCCTCAATGGTGAGGTAATTTCCCAGCCCTGAAAAGGGGACTGTTTCTGCCATGAATTAGCCTTTACAATCTGCCGCGAAAATGCTATGATGGTACAGAAGCGGCTGCCCGGCCTGCGCGCTGCAAAGCAGACCGGGCGCGGCCCTGCCCGTTCAACATAGGAGAGAGAAGCATGAAAGTATTAGTGGTAGGTTGCGGCAACGTGGGCTACACGATTGCGGAGACCCTGAACAAGGAAGGCCATAATATCACCGTCATCGACAGCAATGAGGAGAAGACGGGGAACCTTGCCAACCGGCTGGATGTGGCGGTTGTCAACGGGAACGGCGCATCCTACAGCACGCTGCAGGAAGGCGGCGTTGAGGACTGCGATGTTCTGGTGGCCGCCACAGGGCAGGATGAGATCAATATGCTCTGCTGCCTGATTGCGCGCAGAGCAGGGCATTGCCGCACGATTGCTCGGGTGCGCAATCCGGAGTACTACAGTGAAATCGACTCCTTACAGGAGAGCCTGGGGCTTGACCTGGTGATCAACCCGGAATCCTCCGCGGCGGAAAGCTGCTATCAGCTGTTGTGGGCGCCGGGGGCCACCGATGTGGATTCCTTTGCCCAGGGCAAGGTGCTGGTGGTGACGGTGCGCCTGCCGGAGCGCTCCGCCTGGGTGTATAAGAGCCTGAACGAAATCAACCGGAGCTGCCGGGCGCAGTTCCTGATTGCCGTTGTGGAGCGCCGGGGGGATGCCTTTGTCCCCAATGGCTTCAGCGTGATTCAGGAGGGTGACCAGCTGTCGATCCTCGTGGACAAGGCCAATCTGAACCTTGTCCTGCGCAGCATGGGCCTTGTGTTTAAGCCGGTGAAGAACATCCTGATCGGCGGCTGCGGCACCATGGGCTATTATCTTGCAAAGCGGCTGCTGAAGGAACGGTTCAACGTGAAAATCGTTGAGCCGGATTTGAAGCGCTGCGACGACCTGGCAGAGATGCTGCCCGAAGCGACGGTAGTACATGGCAGCTTCAACAACGAATTGATTCTCCAGGAGGCGGGCATTGCCGATATGGACGCTGTCGCCGCCCTGTCCGGCAACGACTCGGATAATATTGTCCTGTCCCTTTACGCCAACAAGGTGACCCACGCCAAGCTGATCACCCGTATCAACAAGATGACGATGGGCGGCGTCCTGTCGGAAATCCCCATTGGGGCCATCGTCTCTCCGAAGGCGCTGACGGCGGAGTACATCCTGCGCTATGCCCGTGCCATCAGCAGCGACAACAGCGACAGCCGCATGGAGGCGATGCACTTCCTGGCCGATGGGAAGATCGAGGCGCTTTCTTTTACGGTATATGCCGATTCCCCGCTGGTGGGGGTACAGTTCAAGTCAGTGCGCCTGCGCAAGGGCGTCCTGTTCGGGGCGATTATCCGAGGCAAGGCCGTTATCATCCCCTCCGGCGTGGACGCGATTCGGGCCGGCGATTTGGTCATTGTCCTGACGGAGCATACAGGGACACGGAAGATTCGGGACGTACTGGCTTGAGGAGAGGCGCTATCCATGAACTACATCAGTATTCTGAACATCCTGGGCTGGATATTCGGCGTGGAGGGCGTCCTCATGCTGCTGCCTGTCCTTGTGGCGCTGTTCTACGGGGAGGCGCAGGGCTGGTACTTTGTGCTGTGCGCGGCGATTTGCGGGGTGCTGAGCTTTGCGCTGACCAGAGTCAGGAAGAGGAGCGACCGCTTTTATGCCCGCGAGGGCTATGTGACGGTAGCCCTGTCCTGGGTGTTCATGTCGCTGCTGGGGGCACTGCCCTTTACCCTCAGCGGTGAGATTCCCAACTATGTGGACGCCCTGTTTGAAATCGTCTCCGGCTTCACCACCACAGGCGCCAGCATTTTGGATAATGTGGAGCGCCTCAGCTGTTGTATGCTGTTTTGGCGCAGCCTGTCCCACTGGATCGGCGGCATGGGCGTGCTGGTGTTTGTGATGACGCTGATGCCCCTGACAAACGGCGGCTCCAGCTTCGCCCTGATGCAGGCGGAGAGCACCGGACCGACGGTGTCCAAGCTGGTGCCCCACCTGAGGGCAACGGCCCGCAACCTTTACCTGATTTATCTGGGGCTGACGGTGCTGGAGATTCTGTTCCTGCTGATTGGCGGCATGACCTTCTTTGAGGCGTCCTGCTACACCTTCGGCACAGTGGGCACCGGCGGATTCGGGCTGCTCAGCTCCTCCATCGCCAGCTATAGCACCTATATTCAGGTGGTCATTACCGTGTTCATGGTGCTGTCCGGTGTCAATTTTCAGTTCTTTTTCTTTTTGATTCTGCGGCGCTTTGGCGATGCCGCCAGAATGGAGGAGGTGCGCTGGTATCTGGTCAT
>JAJPXL010000038.1 GCA_021205455.1 Clostridiales bacterium | reverse complement strand
CTCGGCCGGTTCGCTGCATTGCCGCTGCGATCGCTGCCCTTTCATGGGAGGTTGGCGGCTGCTGGATAAATGGGGCCCGCCGGGAGGGCAAACGCGGTAGTTCCTTCCAAGAACCTTGTCTAAGGAAAACTCTGCCTGCAACCCCTCCACCGGATGCCGCCGGTTCCCCTCCCGCGCCCCTGTGGGGGGTGTTTTCACGTTCCGTCACAAAATGATGCAGATCAGGCCGCCGCTGCCCTCGTTGATGATGCGCTCCAGGGTCTCCCGCAGCTTGCTGCGGGCGTCCTCCGGCATCCGCATCAGCTTGCCCTGCAAATCCTCGTTCACCAGCTCGTGGAAGCTCTTGCCGAAGATGTTGGACTCCCAAATCTTCCGGGTGTCCCCCTCGAACTCGGACAGGAGATAGTTAATCATCTCCTCCGACTGCTTCTCGCTGCCCACGATGGGGGAGATTACCGTCTCGATGTCCGCCCGCAGCATATGGATGGAGGGGGCGCTGGCCTTCAGCTTCACCCCATAGCGCCCGCCCTGGCGGACGATCTCCGGCTCCTCCAGGCTCAGCTCGTCAATGGTGGGGATGACGATGCCGTAGCCGTTCTCCCGTACGTCGGTCAGCGCCTGGGCCACCTTGTCGTACTCCGCCTTCACCGCCGCCAGCTCGGTCAGCAGGTTCAGTAGGTCGCCGTCGTCCCCAATGGTGAAGCCGGACTGCTGGCTCAGGGTGGCATAGAACAGACTCCTGGGCACGGCGATTTGCACCTGCACCACGCCGGTCCCCAGGTCCAGCTGGGTCAGGCTGGCGCTGCTGATGGAGGGGCATCCCTCCAGCCCGCTGACCGCCGCTTGCACGCTGCTGATGCGCCGGAGGGCAGACCCCTGCTGACGGATGGCGGTGTACAGTTCCTCCTTGATGGGGTGGCCCAGGGGGAGGGCGTCCACCCAGGGGGGCAGGAACAGGTCCATCTCCCGCAGGGGGAACTCGTACAGCACCGCCCGGATGATGTTCGTGATGTCCCGCTCCTCCAGCATCAGGCAGTTCACCGCCAGGCAGGCCACCCCGTACCGGCTCTCGATGTCCGCCCGGATGGACTCCGCCCGGGGGGAGGCGGGCTCGTCGCTGTTTAGCAGCACCAGGAAGGGCTTCCCCAGCTCCTGAAGCTCCCGGATGGCCCGCTCCTCCGGCTCCAGATAGTCCTCCCGGGGAATCTCGGTGATGGTGCCGTCGGTGGTCACCACAATGCCGATGGTGGAATGCTCCGCAATGACCTTTCGGGTGCCGATCTCCGCCGCCTCGGTCATGGGTATCTCGTGGTCGTACCAGGGGGTGGTGACCATGCGGGGCTGGTCGTCCTCCATCTGCCCCGCCGCCCCGTTCACCAGGTAGCCCACGCTGTCGATGAGCCGGACGGAGAAGCGGACGCCCCCTTCCAGCTCCAGCGTCGCCGCCTCCTCCGGAATGAACTTCGGCTCCACCGTCATCACCGTCCGGCCGGAGCCGCTTTGGGGCAGCTCGTCCCTGGCCCGCTCCCGGCGGTACACGTTGTCGATGTTGGGGATGACCAGCGTCTCCATAAACCGCTTGATGAAGGTGGATTTCCCCGTCCGCACCGGCCCCACCACGCCGATGTAAATGTCTCCGTCGGTGCGTTGGGCGATGTCCTCATACAGCTTTTCCGTTTCCATACTGCCCCTCCTTTACCGCTTCCGGGGAATCAGCAGCAGCTGCCCCGCCTGCGGCGTCTCCTCCTCCAGGCCGTTGGCGTCCATGATCTCCTGCCGGGTGGTGGAGTAGGTCTTGGCGATTTGCCACAGGGTCTCCCCCGCCCCCACCTGCCGCAGCACGATGGAGGGCTGGCCCTCGGCGGCTCCGGTGTCGGTCTCCTCCACCGTCAGCGCCGTCACCACCATCTCCGGCTGCCGCTCCAGCAGCATCAGGTGGAAGGCCACCGCCGCCCGCAGCTCCAGGCCGCCGCCGGTCTCCACTGCGTCCACCCGCTCCGGCAGCGCGGTGAAGCGGCACTCCGCCCCCTCCTTTGCCGGGACGCGCACCGCCACCGTCAGCTTCCGGGACACGGCCTCGTACCGCCCCGTGGCCTCCTGGTAGGTGACCCCCACGATGCACTGGGCAGAGAGGACCAGCTGCCCCTCCTCCCTGACCGCGCTGTACTCCGCAATCAACAGGGAAGCGTCGCAGATGCGGCGCACCTCGCCGGTGACCTCCACCGGCTCCCGCTCCGACTGGTGTAGCACCTCCTGGCGCACCAGCTGGGACAGATAGACCCGCTCCGCCCTGGGCTGGGTGGCGCAGCCGGTGCTGTAGGCGTCGCTGAGGAGAGTCAGCTGCCGGGTCTCGCTGACGATGGCCTGGGCCAGCAGCTCCAGATCCAGGGCCAGCGTCCGCCCGTCCACCGAGGGCTGGCTCAGGCTCCAGTCGGTCACCAGCAGCTCCAGCTGAAAGACCGCCTGCTCCGGCGCGGAGGGGACGTCCAGCACCTGAGAGAGCGGCAGCTCAAACTCCGCCTTCTCCGCCTCGCCCTCCTGGGTGCGGTAGAGGAGCCGCACCGACGCTCCGCCCTTGAAGATCAGCTTCCCGCCGACCACCCTGGCGTCCCCGGAGAAGGGCTCACAGCGCAGCCGCAGCACCTCGTCAATAGGCGGCTTGCTGCCGGGCAGCACCAGGTCCTCGGAGAAGCTGAACGCCCGCTGGGCGTACTCCAGGGCGAAGCAGCCCTCCCGCTGGGTCAGCAGCTGCTGGATGCCCCAGGCGTCCGGGTCCTCGACGCCGCAGGCCAGGGTGCAGCTCCGCATCCGGCTGACCTGCACCTCGATGGCGACGCCCACCCGCACCAGTACCTTTCTGGGGTTGATGGTGCGGGTCTCCGCAAAGGTCACCCGTGGCACGGCAAAGACGCCGCTGTCCGGGGTGATGCGCTCCTGCTCGGCGCTGCACCGGAAGTCCAGCTCCGTCTCCAGCGCCCGCAGCTCCTGCCGCCCCTCCGGCTGGTAGAGGATGCTGCACCGCACCGTCCCGCCGAACAGCACCGTCCCCGCGTCCGCATCCCGCTGCCGGAGGCAGACGTGGGCCTCGGTGTTCAGCACGGTGTCAATGTCCGGGCAGGCGTCCGGCACGATGGTCTCCAGGGTCTCCTCCCGGGTCAACACCGTTTCCAGCACCGTTTCACAGTATTGAAACCCGTTATCATGTAATTCCAGTTCCAAGGCACAATCTCCTTCCCCTGCGGCAGCCGCCGCAGGCCCGTCTTATACAGGCACAGCGCCTCGCGGTCAGGCTGTGTCCGGTATAAGGCATCCTATGCCCTGTCCCGGGAAGTTATGTCACCCCTCCTCTTTCCTCATGTGGAGCAGCCGGCGCAGCAGGCCGGACAGCACCTTCGGCGAACGGATAATCACGATTTTCACTTCCTCACCTCCCCGGGCTACGGCCCTCTCATCCAGGTGACCCCCAAGACGATCAGCGCCACCCCTGTGCAAAAAATGATGACGCTGACCGGCAGCACCATGGCCAGCAGCACACCGACCCCCAATCCGATGAGGCATTGCCCCCATTTCTTACAGCGGCGCAAGAAAACCGCCTCCCCTCTTCCGCAGTCCCATGGCTGCTGGTTCAATATACGAGGGGAGGCGGGGGAATGTGACGGGCGGATATGGAATTTGTGGGGGCGGCCTTTGGCCTCCTGGTGGGCGGTTCTCCCCCTCTCCAGGAGGGGCGCACAGTATGCGCCCGCCCCTTTTCCTCCTTAGATATGGTTCTTGAAATGAAATGCCGCGTTTGCCCTCCCGGCGGGCCTGCTGCTGGTTCCCCTATTCCAGCAGGGGCGGCCCCTGGCCGCCCGCCCCTCTCCTCCTTAGACAAGGGTGGAGAATGGAACAACGTTTATGCCCTCCCGGCGGGGTGGTTCTCCTTAGATATGGTTCTTTAAAGGAACTACCATGGTTGCCCTTGCCAGGGCATGGCTTACTTTTCTCGCTCCGCCGAGAAATGGCTGCTCCTTGGACAAGGTTCATTGAAGGAACTACCATGTTTGCCCTTGCCAGGGCATGGCCTGCTTTTCTCGCTCCGCCGAGAAAAGTAGC
>JAJPXL010000070.1 GCA_021205455.1 Clostridiales bacterium | reverse complement strand
ACTTCTCTGCTTTTTTCTGGGCTTGGGGGGGTCATATCATTTTAGCACATACATTTTGAGAATTTTTTGCGGGCCGTCTGTCAGATTCCTCCGTGCGGCAAGACCCTCGATTGAAAGATGGTTTCCTTCTACATGGGTGAAGGGCAGAAGGAGAAGCGGCCGTCCCCCTTCCGGCGGGCCTGATTGTCGCGCTACCCCTCGTCTGCCCTCTCCATTCGATTCCCCTCGCGATTGTTTGACAAAAGCAGACTTTTCCTTTACAATTCATTTACAAAGATTTGACGATTTTTCAAGTTGGTTTAAGCTTTTCCGGGTATCCTTTCCCTACCAAACGTTGAGAGGAGCATCATCCCCCATGGCATATCAGGGCACGTTCCAACGCTATGAGCTGAAATACCTGCTGACCCCCGCCCAGAAGCAGGCGGTGCTGGAGGGCATCGCCCCCTATATGCAGCCGGACCAGTACCGGCGCACCACCATCCGCAACCTCTACTTTGACACGGACACCTTCCGCCTGGCCCGCCGCTCCCTGGAGAAGCCTGCCTATAAGGAGAAGCTCCGCCTGCGCAGCTACGCCCAGGCCACGGAGGATTCCCCCGTCTTTGTGGAGCTGAAAAAGAAGTATGACTCTGTGGTCTACAAGCGCCGCATCGCCCTGCCGGAGCAGGCGGCCATGGCCTGGCTGCTGGACGGGACGGGGCGGGCCCCGGACGCCCAAATTGGCCGGGAAATCGCCTACTTCCTGGACTATTACCAGCATCTGCGGCCTGTGATGTTCCTGGCCTACGAGCGGGAGGCCCTCTATGCTCTGGACGGCAGCGACCTGCGCATCACCTTTGATGAGAATATCCTGGCCCGTCAGACCGACCTCTCCCTGCGCAGCCCGGTTTACGGCGCGTCGGTGCTGGCGGAGGACAGGACGCTGATGGAGGTCAAGACCTCCGGCGGATACCCCATGTGGATGACCCAACTGTTCACGGAGCAGCGGATTTACCGCACCTCCTTCTCCAAATACGGCGCCGCCTACGAGAAGATGATTTATCCCAAATCCCACCCTGTCACCACGTCCGCTACGGAAAGGAGCCTTTTCCATGCTGAGCGAGCTATTCAACGGGCTGTTTGACACCAGCCAAACCACGGTGATCGCCGTGTCCGACTTCCTGCTGTGCCTGGGCAGCGCGCTGCTCTGCGGTCTGGCGCTGGCCCTGGCCCACCTATACGGGAACCGCAGCTCCAAGAGCTTTGAAATCACCCTGGCCCTGCTGCCCGCCGTGGTCTGCGTGGTCATCATGGTGGTGAACGGCAACGTGGGGGTCGGCGTGGCCGTGGCAGGGGCGTTCAGCCTGGTGCGGTTCCGCTCCGCCCCCGGCACCGGGGAGGAGATCAGCGTCATTTTCATGGCCATGGGCGCGGGGCTGCTGACCGGTATGGGCTATCTGGGCTACGCCTTCCTGTTCACCGTCCTGATGAGCCTCGTCGGTATGCTCTATAACCGCATCGGCTCCGCCGTGGAAAAGCGGGGCGCCCTGTACCGAACGCTGCGCATCACCATTCCGGAGGATTTGGACTACACCGGCGTCTTTGACGACCTCTTTGCGCAGTACACCACCAGCTGCACCCTGGCCTCCGTCAAGACCACCAACATGGGCAGCCTGTTCCGCCTGACCTACGACCTGACCCTGAAGGACGGGGCCAGGGAGAAGGAGCTGCTGGATCAGCTCCGCTGCCGCAACGGCAACCTGGAAATCACCATCTCCCGCCAGGAGAACCACCTGGCGGAGCTGTAAGGGGTGGCGCGTATGAAGGGGCTTCGTTTCCTCGCCCTGTGGCTGACCCTGGCGCTGGTTCTGTCTGCCTGCGGCGGCGAAGCTGCCGACACCGCAGAAAGCGGCGCTGAAGCCGCGACCACGACGGAGAGCAGCGCCGTATCGGAGGACGGCGATACCAAGACAGGGAACAGCAACACTGCCGCAGACGTTTCCTATGCCCTGGACCCCGCTGAGATGTTTACCGACCGAGACCTGGCGGGCAGCTATGACACAGGCAGCGCCGTTGCCATCACCCTGACCGGCGACACCGCCTCCTGCGACGGGGACGGGGTGGACATCTCCGGCGGCACCGTCACCATCACCGGGGAGGGCTGCTACCTCCTCTCCGGCAGCCTGACGGACGGCATGATTATTGTGAATGCGGACAGCCAGGCCAAGGTGCAGCTGGTGCTGTGCGGCGTCACCATCCACAGCGAGGCCTCCGCCGCCATCTACGTCTGCCAGGCGGACAAGGTATTTGTCACCCTGGCGGAGGGGACGGAGAACACCCTCTCCAGCGGGGAGGAATATGTGGCCATCGATGACAGCAGCATCGACGCGGTGATTTTCTCCAGGGACGATTTGACCCTGAATGGCGGCGGCGCTCTGACGGTGGAATCCCCCGGTGGCCACGGCATCGTCTCCAAGGATGATTTGGTGCTGGCCGGAGGCAGCTACACTGTCACGGCGGCGGGCCACGGCCTCTCTGCCAATGACAGCATCCGCATCACCGGCAGCACTGTCACCGTCACCGCCGGAAAGGACGCCATCCAGGCGGACAACTCCGACGATGCCGCTCTGGGCTACGTCTATATCGCGGACGGAACCTTCACCCTGACAGCGGAGGGGGACGGCATCAGCGCCAGCGCCGCCCTGCTCATCGAGGGCGGGGAGTTCACCATCACCGCCGGAGGCGGCAGCGAAAACGCCTCCTCCACCGCTGAGAGCTTTGAGGACCGTTACAACCGCTTCCAGCAATCCGACACCTCCGCCGCCGCAGAGGATACCTCCACCAGCACCAAGGGGGTGAAGGCTGCCGGCGACCTGATGATGACCGGCGGCACCTTCACCATCGACGCGGCGGATGACGCGGTACACTCCAACAGCAACGTCACCGTCACCGGCGGAACCTTCCAAATCGCCACCGGGGACGACGGTTTTCACGCAGACAGCGCCCTGACTGTCGCCGATGGCACCATCACAATCTCCACCTGCTACGAGGGGCTGGAGGGGCAGACCGTGGAGGTCTCCGGCGGGGACATCCGGCTCACCGCCAGCGACGACGGCATCAACGCCGCCGGGGGCAACGATGCCAGCGGCACCTACGGCGGCTGGAATCGGATGGACGCCTTTGACACCGACAGCGATGCCTCTATCCTGATTTCCGGCGGTGCCCTGGTGATCGACGCGGAAGGGGACGGCATTGACTCCAACGGTTATCTGACCATCGCCGGCGGCACCGTCTACGTCTACGGCCCCACGTACAGCGGCAACGGCTCGCTGGACTACGGCATTTCCGCAGAAATCACCGGCGGCGTGTTCGTGGCACTGGGGGCCTCCGGCATGGCGGAGAACTTCACCTCCGCCACCCAGGGGGCCATTCTGGTCAGCGCCAGCGGCGTTGAGAGCACCGTGGTGCAGCTGCTCAGCAGCGACGGGACGGAGCTGCTTTCCGTCACGGCGGAGAAGCGCTTTGGCTGCGTCCAAATCAGCACCCCGGAGCTGACGGAGGGGGAGACCTATACCCTGGTGGTGGACGGCTCCTCCACCGAGCTCACCCTGAACAGCCTGATTTACGGCGGCAGCTCCGGCGTGACCGGCGGCATGGGCGGCCGAGGCGGGCGATAATATTCCAAACGAGAAAACGCTCCGTGAGCCGGGCAGCCGGTTCACGGAGCGATGCTTTTGGTGGGTTAGGGTCAGATAAATTTGTTCAGCTTGCCGTCGTACTCATACTGGATGGCGGCCAGGGCGGCTTTCAGCTCCGCCTCCTCCACGCACTCCGCCTTGCACAGCTCCGTCAGGGAGGGGTAGCGGTCCCGCAGGAGGGTGTTCACATAGCTGAGCAGGATAACGGGGTCCTGGGGCATACTCATGGTGGTTCGCCTTGCCTTTCTGATGCTTTTTCTGCCACTAGTATAGCGAAAACGGACGGAAAAGGAAACCGTCAGAACAGACAAAATCCGCAGGGCGTCGGCCCCGCGGATTTTGCTTTTGAAAGAGAGAGGAGAAAAAACACATTCTTGAAACGTCTGTCATCGTCTGACTATATAGTACTACGACCCGGCGGAGAAATCTTGAACAGAGTTCTAAGGAACCTCTGACTTAATCTTCACTATCGTATCGGCCTCAGATATGATATA
>JAJPXL010000119.1:4712-24971 GCA_021205455.1 Clostridiales bacterium | reverse complement strand
AGCCCGGCCTCCCCCCGGACGCCCAGCCGGTCTAACGCCCGGTCTGCGGCGGCGGAGCCGGTGCACTCGAACCGCAGCTCCTCGTCCAGCTCGGCGGCGGCGTCCTCCAGCAGACGGGCCAGCTGGGCGTACTGACGGCAGACGGCGGTGCGGCTCTCCCTGAGCCGCATCCGGTACTGCCGCCGGGTCCAGAAGGCGAACAGCTCCTCATTGGCGGCGGTGCGGAAGGCGTCAAACCGGAGGCACTTGCGCCGGAACCGCTCCGGGTAGTCTCTGGCCTCGCCGCTGCCCCGCTCCTGCATGGCCTTCAGGGCGGCGGACAGGTCGTCATAGGTGTCGTGATGGTCCCACTTCCAGCAGGAGCCCTCCAGCGCGCAGCCCTTGCACACCCGACGGGCGGCGCGGTCGAAGATCACCGAGGTGCTCTCTCCGGTGGGATGCTCCGCCATGCTCTCCCGCAGCCGCTGGTACAGGGTGCGGAAGGCGGTGGCCTGCTCCCCCAGGCGGTAGCGGGCGGTCTCCTGGGCCCGCTCCGGCGTCTCCGGCCGCTGCACCGACAGGGCGGACGCCGTGCCGTCCATCCGGCCTGTGCTGACCCGGTCCGCCAGCCGCAGCACCGATTCCGGCAGCATCAGGCACAGCACCGCCCCCGCCGTCAGGGCCAGCGCCTCGCCGGCTCCGCCCCCCAGCCAGACCAGGGCGGATAAGCCTCCGCACAGGCCGAAGGCCGCCTGCCACAGCCGCCCGTGGGGGATGTCGTCGCTGCCCGCCAGCATACCGGCGAAGGCCAGCGCCCCGGCCAGCGCGCCGCTGCCCGCCCCCGCCGCAGACAGCACCAGGCCGGTGCCCGCGCCGCAGACCGCCCCTACGCCGCTGCCCGCCCGGGCCGCCGTCAGCACCAGCGCCGCCCCCAGCACAGCGCCCAGCGTCCCCGCGCCGGGGACGGGGATGGGGGCCAGGGCGCAGAGCAGCGTCACCGCCAGGTACAGCATGGCCCCCCGCCGCTCCCGGCTGCTGCGGCTGGTCAGGTTCTGGTAGAACTGGCAGGACACCCCCGCCAGCAGCGTCTCCGAGGCAAAGTACAGCGCCCCCTCCGCCGTCCAGGCGCTGGCCGACAGGTAGAGGAAGCCGGTCACCCCGGTGGCGATGGCGGCCCCGACGCTCATCAGCCAGCCGGAGCGGTAGATGGGCAAATCCTCAAAGGCGAAGGCCACCGCAAAGACCAGCAGCGCCGTGGCGATATACCGCAGGCTGCCGGACAGGCCCAGCACCGTCAGGTAGCCCAGCCCCGCCCCCACCAAGGCGGCCAGACCGCCCAGGCCAGGGCCGGAGGCCGCCACGAAGCCCAGGGCAAAGGGGGAATAGCTCCCCAGCACCAGGCTGCGGCTGAGCCAGAAGCCCCCCGCCAGCCGGAGGGGCAGCGCCATCCAGGGCCGCCACACCGGCTTCCTCTGCTTGCGGGCAGGCGCAGCCGGCTTCGCCTGCCGTTTTTCCCTTGTAAACATTCCCATCGGCTCCTTTTGCCCCGCGCCCGCAGCGGAGAGGGGCAAGCTGTCCTCCTTATTATAGGCGTGCGGCGGCACGGAACCTGTCGGGAAATGAGCGGAGGCCGCCTGCTTCGAAAGTTCCCTGTCCCCCGCCAGTCGGGCAGGGGTCTTGCCCTCCTTGACAGTATATAGTATAATAAACCAAAAAGGACAAAGGAAGAAGGCCACCCATGATTTACCTGGACAATGCCGCCACCACTCCGGTGTCCCCCGCCGCGGCGGAGGCGGCTAGGGACGCCATGCTGTCCGGCTGGGGCAACCCCTCCGCCCGCTATCCGGCGGGCAAGGCCGCCCGGGACCGGTTGCTGGCGGACCGCAACGTCATCGCCGCCGCCCTGGGCTGCAAGCCCACCCGGGCCATCCAGACCGCCCCGCCGGAGCTGATTTTCACCTCCTGCGGCAGCGAGAGCGACAACTGGGCCCTCCGGGCCGGGGCGGAGCGGGGCAAGCGCCGGGGGAAGCACATCATCACCACCGCCATCGAGCACGCCGCCGTGCTGGAGACCTGCAAGGCGCTGGAGGGGGAGGGGTATGAAGTCACCTACCTCCCCCCCAACCGGGAGGGCAGCATCGACCCGGCGGACTTCGCCGCCGCCCTCCGCCCGGACACCATCCTGGCCAGCATGATGCTGGTGAACAATGAGCTGGGGACGGTGCTGCCTGTGCGGGAATGCGCCGGTCTGCTGAAAAAGGCCAACCCCCAGGCCCTGTTCCACACCGACGCGGTGCAGGCGTTCCTGAAAATTCCCTTCACCCCCAAGGCCCTGGGGGTGGATATGGTCAGCCTCAGCGGCCACAAGGTACACGCCCCCAAGGGGGTCGGCGCGCTGTACATCCGGGAGGGGCTACGCCTCCGCCCCCTGATTTGCGGCGGCGGGCAGGAGGGCGGCCTGCGCTCCGGCACCGAGGCCACCGCCCAAATCGCCGCCTTTGCCGCCGCCGTCGGCCAGCAGAAATGCACATTTGCACAGGATACTGCACAAATGGAGGCGGTCAAGGCCCACCTTCTGGCCCGGCTGGCGGCGGAGCTGCCAGAGGTGACCCCCATCGTGGTGGGCGAAGCGCCCCACATTCTGGCCCTGACCATGGCGGGCTATAAGAGCGAGCCCCTGGTGCAGGAGCTGGGGGACAAGGGCATCTGCGTCAGCGCAGGCTCCGCCTGCCACCGGGGCAGGCCCAGCCACGTCTACGCCGCCCTGGGCCTTGGCAAGGAGCAGCGGGAGGGGGCCTTCCGGGTGTCCTTCTCCGGCCAGACCAGGGCGGAGGATGTGGACGCATTGGTGGACGCTTTGAAGGTGATTCGGGACACCCGCTTCAAATCCATGTCCTGACGAGGAGGTATCGCGTATGGAAACCATTCCCTTTGCACACTATCAGGAGAGCGCGGACTATCTTGCCGCCCGATTGGGCGATTTCCGCCCGGAGGTGCTACTGATTTTAGGCTCCGGCCTGGGCTACCTGGCCGACCAGATGGAGGAGCCCCTGGCGGTGCCCTACGGGGACATCCCCCACTTTGCCCGCTCCACCGCCCCCGGCCATGCGGGCCGCTTCGTCTTTGGCACGCTGCGGGGCAGGCGGGTGGCCGTCATGCAGGGGCGGTTCCACTACTACGAGGGCTACACCTTCGGTCAGGTCACCTACCCCGTCCGGGTGGTGCGGCTGTTGGGGGCGGAGACGATGATCGTCACCAACGCCGCGGGCTGCGTCAACCTGGACTGGCCCGCCGGGACGCTGATGGTGATGGACGACCATATCAAGCTGGCCCTGGATTCGCCCCTCCGGGGGGAGAATCTGCCCCAGTTCGGCCCCCGTTTCCCGGACAGCAGCCAGGTCTACACCCCCACCCTCCGCGCCCTGGCGGGGCAGGTGGCGGCGGAGCAGGGCATCCCGGTGGAGCATGGGGTGTACCTCTATATGCCCGGCCCACAGTACGAGACGCCGGCGGAGATCCGCGCCGCCCGGCTGCTGGGGGCGGATGCCGTGGGGATGTCCACCGTGCCGGAGGCCGTGGTGGCCGGCCACGCCGGAATGCAGGTGCTGGGCATCTCCCTGCTGACCAACATGGCGGCGGGCATCCTGGACACCCCCCTCAGCGAGGAGGAGGTGCTGCAATCCGCCGCAGCGGGGCGGGAGAAGTTCTCCGCCCTGGTGCTGGGGTGCCTGGAGCGGATGGGATCGGCAGGTTCTGCGCTCCCCGGATAAGGTTCCCGGCTGGAAGGCGGTTTCTGCCCTCCCGGCGGGGCCTGCATTTCCCGGGAAACACGGCAGAAGCAGGCGATGCGGCTTACCGCGCAAATATTGCCGCCCGTTCCGCCGAAAGCGGAACGGGCAGCACTTTCGTTGTCAGTTGTCCTGACGCCCTGGCTTCCGATTGCAGATTGCCTGTCGGCCCTCCTTCCCCGGGGAGCCCGCCCCGCGCAAAATTCCGCTTGTGCTTTTCCCGCTCAGGGGGTATACTGGTAGGTAACTTGGTGCAGTTTACCCTTATGCTCAGAGAGAAGAAGGAGAGTTCAGTTGATTTTGCGTGTTTTAGCGGTGGGCGATGTCTGCTCAGAGTCCGGCCTTTCCTACCTGGCCCGCACCCTACGGGGCGTGAAGCGCCGGGAGGGGGTCGACTTTGTGGTGGTCAACGGGGAAAACGTCTCCGGCGTGGGGCTGACCCCGGCCCAGGCCAGGGCGCTGTTCGACGCCGGGGCGGACGTGGTGACCCTGGGAAACCACACCTGGTCGAAGCTCCAAATCACCCGCTTTTTGGACGACAATCCCTATATCCTCCGCCCCGCCAACTACCCCGCCCGGCTGCCCGGCCGGGGCTGCGGGGTGTTCCCCGGCCCGATGGGGCTGCGCATCGGGGTGATGAACCTGCTGGGCCGGGTGGAGATGGACCCCAATGTGGACAACCCCTTCACCACCGCCGACCGTCTCCTGGGGGAGATGGAGGCCGACGTGGTGCTGGTGGACTTCCACGCCGAGGCCACCAGTGAGAAGCTGGCCCTGGGCTGGCACCTGGACGGGCGGGTCAGCGCCGTCTGGGGCACCCATACCCATGTGCCCACGGCAGACTGCAAGGTGCTGCCCAAGGGCACCGGCCACGTCACCGACCTGGGCATGACCGGCCCGGTGCAGTCCATCCTGGGGGTGAAGCCGGAGATTTCGGTGAACAAGTTCCTGGGCGGCCTGCCCCGCCGGTACGAGTCGGCGGACGGCCCGTGCAAGATGGACTGCGTGCTGTTCACCATTGACACAGAGACTAGGGCCTGCACCCAGGTGCGCAGGCTGGACCAGACAGAACAGGAGGCAACCCCTTGAGGCAGAAGCACAACGCGGCGCAGCCCGCCGAGGATACGGAGCTGGAAACGGAAAAGGCGGAGGAGCGGGCGGCGTCCGACCGGGACTTCTTTGACTGGATGCAGACGCTGACGGCGGTGCTGGTGTTCGTGGTGCTGACGTTCACCTTCTTCTTCATGGTCATCAGCGTATCGGGCAGCAGTATGTACCCCACCCTCCACGACGGGGATATCATGCTGGTGCAGCGCATCGGCTACACCCCCCAGGCTGGGGACATCGTGGTCCTGCGGAAGGAAAGCTTCCTGGACGAGGCCATCGTCAAGCGGTGCATCGCCGTGGCCGGCCAGGAGGTGGAGATCGACTATGAGGAGAATCGGGTCTACATCGACGGCGTAGCCCTGGAGGAGGACTATCTGAACTTCACCAACGAGGGGCTGGGGGGCCAGTACGGGGACGATTATATGGTGGAAAAGGACTCCATGGTCTACTCGAACTTCATCGTGCCGGAGGGCTGCATCTTCGTCATGGGGGACAACCGCAACGGCTCCAGCGACTCCCGGACGGCGGAGCTGGGCATGGTGGACTCCCGATACGTCATCGGCAAGGTGCTGGCGGTGTTCTTCCCCTTTGACCGGGCGCAGCTGTTTTCGTAGGGGGCAGACTATGACAGAGTATGTGGATTTGTACGACCTGAGCCACCAGGCCACCGGCCGGGTGAAGCAGCGGGACGAGGAAGTGCCCCGGGATTGCTGTACCATGGTGGTGTCCTTCTGGGTGCGGGACGGCGCGGGGCGGCTGCTCCTGGAGCAGCGCAGCCCGGAAAAGCGGTGGTTCCCCGGCTGGTGGGAGTGCGGCGGCGGCTGCGTCCGGGCCGGGGAGACCGGCTTTGACGCGGTGCAGCGGGAAGTCCGGGAGGAGCTGGGCCTGACCGCGCCGGACAGCCGCTGGCGGCTGCTGGGCGAGCTGGAGAATGTGGAGGTGCTGGAGGGCCGGTACTTCCACCACTGGAACCTGGCCTACCTGGTGGAGACGGACGGGGAGCCGGTTTTGCAGCGGGAGGAGGTGGCCGCCATCCGCTGGTTCACGGCCCAGGAGCTGGACGCCTTCCTGACGGAGGACGCGCCGGTGACGAAGTACACCCGTCGGCTGTACCGGGCGTACCGGGCGCAGCTCTGGCAGCCCATTGTCACCGGGCAGAAGCGGCCCAAATAGACGCCGCCAGCAGCTGAAAAAGAAACGCCCTCGAAGCGGATAGCATCGGAGGGCAGAGGAGTTCCCCCCGGCAAAGGCAACCTTCACCGGGGGGAGGGAGAGAAAGAGAAGAAAAAGAGAGTAGAGCTTTTCTGCTCTGCATAATGCAGTATAGCAGATGGGCAACGCAAAATGTTGGATAAATTTCAAAGTTTTTTTGAACAATCTGTGACAGCCGCCCGGACGGGGCGGCTGCCCTTTTTTGCCTCCAGTGAGCAGCCCGGAGGCTCAGCCAGGGCCGCCTTGTCGGCTCCGCTGCACCCTGCGGTAATAGGTGACGGCGGAAATCAGCGCCGCGATCACCACCCCATGGGCGGCGACCATTCCGACGGCCACCAGCGCCCCCTGGGGGCCGACCATGATTCCCCAGCGCAGCATCAGGGCAAATACCACATCCCACGCCGCCAGCACGGCCAGCGCCACAAGGGCGGCAGTCAGGAAGCCTCTGGCGTTCTTCCCCTCCCGTTGGCTGGCCGCCTCATAGGGGGAGCCCAGCTTGTGGAGGGTCAGCGTCTCCGCCCGCTCCGGGTCGTTGTCGGCGCAGAGCTCGGTATAGCACTGGTAGGCCCGCAGGGACACCTCCCGCCGCACCTGATACTGCTCGTCCTCCGCCGCCCTGGAGGCCGCCTGGTCGCACCACTGCTGCAGGGCGGGCGGCAGCTTTTCATATTCCATCATGGCTCGTTTCCCTCCTTTGACGGCGGTACCTTTCCCGTATGTTCCGTTCTGTTGGGTTGCACGCCCCGGCGGCTGCCCTTCCGTCCGTGACCGCCGGGGCGGCGGGGTGGTTCCGTCTTATGCGGCATCTGTTGGAGACACTGGGGGGCGCTTTCCCCGGTTGCGCTCGACGACGGCGCTGATCGTCAGCCCGACCACCAGCGCGATGGCCGCCACATTGGTGGCAACCAGCTCACCGGCCAGCTTTGCCCCGCCGGCGCTGGTGAGATTCAGCCAGGCGCTGGGCACCAGGGCAGTGGCCGCTACCACGTCCACCACCACCAGTATCACTGCCGTCACAATGGCGGCAATCAGGAACGCCCTGGCACGCTTCTTCGCCCGCTGGGGAGCGAAGTCATAGGGGGAACCCAGCTGGTTGAGGGCTGTGACCTCCGCCAGCTTCGGGTCATGGTCGGCGCAGAGCGCGGTGTAGCGCCGGTACGCCTGCTGGGCGGCCTTCTGCTGCACCAGATACCGGTCATCCTCCGCCGCACCGGAGGCCGCCCGGTCGCACCACTGACGCAGGGCAGTGGGCAGCGCTTCATAGGTCTTTTCATATTCCATATATTCCATCATGGTTTGTTGCCTCCTTTCATAGAGCTGCATTTTCAAATGTGCTTTCGTTTCTGCTGCTTTGCATGACCCAGCGGTCACGGATGGCGGATGGAGGGCGACCGCTGGGTCGCTTGAGGTTACTTCGCTGCGGTGTCAGAGGAGGCCAGCGGCGGGTCCTTCACCTCTGCCACGCTCTGGATACCGGCGGCCAGCCCGGCCAGCCCCTGGATCTCGGAGGGGATGATGATTTTGGTGGCCTTGCCGTCGGCGGCGGCCTGGAAGGCCTCCAGCGCCTTCAGCTTCACCACCGGGTCGGTGGGGGCGGCCTCGTTCAGCAGCTTCAGGGCGTCCGCCTGAGCCTGCTGCACCTTCAGGATGGCCTGGGCCTGGGCCTCGGCCTCCAGCAGCTTGGCTTCCTTGGCGGCTTCTGCCCGGAGGACCAGGGACTGCTTCTCGCCCTCGGCCACCAGGATCTGGGACTGCTTCTGGCCTTCCGCCTGGAGAATCTTCTCCCGGCGCTCCCGCTCGGCCTTCATCTGCTTCTCCATGGCGTTCTGAATCTCCTTGGGGGGCAGGATGTTCTTCAGCTCCACGCGGTTGATTTTGATGCCCCAGGGGTCGGTGGCCTCGTCCAGGATGACCCGCATCTTGGAGTTGATGATGTCCCGGCTGGTCAGGGACTCGTCCAGAGTCAGGTCGCCGATGATGTTCCGCAGGGTGGTGGCGGTCAGGTTCTCAATGGCCAGCATGGGCTGCTCCACGCCGTAGGTGTACAGCTTGGGGTCGGTGATTTGGAAGTAGAGGACGGTGTCGATTTGGATGGTGACATTGTCCTTGGTGATGACGGGCTGAGGCGGGAAGTCGGAGATCTGCTCCTTCAGGGAGACGATTTTCGCCACCCGCTCCAGGAAGGGAATGGTGAAGTGAATGCCCACGCCCCACACCGTGTGGAACGCGCCCAGGCGCTCAATGACGTAGGCCCGGGACTGGCGCACCACCCGAATGTTGGCGGCCACAAATGCGATGATTAAAACGACTAAAATAATACCAATAATGAGTCCCATATGGAATGCTCCTTTCTGTTCCTTACGGCTCGTCAGCCGATTCCTTGGGCTGGACGAATACTTTGACGCCCTCGATGCGGAGGACAGTGACGACGGTACCGGCGGAAATTGTCTGGCCGGACTGGCTGCGGGCGCTCCAAACCTGGCCGCGCACCTTGACCTGGCCCTTGGCAAAGAGGTTGTCGATCTCCTCCAGCACTACGCCGTCCGTCCCGACCACCAGGTCCAGGTTGGTGCGCTTCATGTCCTTCTCGGAGAAGTACCGATTCACCAGGGGGCGAAGGAGCAGCAGCGTCACGATGCTGACCAGCAGGAATATGCTGATTTCCGCCCAGATGTTCTCAATGAACAGGGACATCAGCAGGGCGCACAGGGAGCCCAGGGCGAACCACAGGGACACCAGCCCCACCGTCACCGCCTCCGCCGCGGAGAACGCCACCAGCAGCACCAGCCAGATGACCATATCAACAGGATGATTGACCATTTCCGTTTCCTCCTTTCTGTGAGTTTGAATCTGCCTCCTGTTACTACTATGATTCTATCACAGTTCTATGCAAATGTCGAATGAAAATACGATGATAATTTCCGGTAAGTTTTTTCATCAAATTTTCATCAAAATTTCATTTTTCGCCCTCCAGCAGGGGGAGCACCAGGGTGAACCGGCTGCCCTTCCCCGGGGTGCTGGTCAGGGCGATGTCGCCGCCGTGGCGCTGGGCGATCCACCGGGCGATGGGGAGGCCGAGGCCGGTGCCGCCAGTGGCCCGGCTGCGGCTCTGCTCCGACCGGTAGAACCGCTCAAAGACCCGCTCCTGCTCCGCAAGGGGGATGCCTGGGCCGGTGTCGGTGATGCTGAGGAGGGCGCGGCCCTCCACGCTGGCCAGGCTCAGGGTGATGGTGCCGTCCGGGGGCGTGTACTTGCAGGCGTTGTCCACCAGGATACGCACCGCCTGGCGAATCAGCCCCACGTCCGCCAGGACGTACACCTGGGGCTCCAGGCTGCTGTGCAGGGTCTGGCCCGGCTTCAGCAGCGCCGTCTCCCGGAAGATGTCCTCCGCCAGGTCGGACAGGCAGAACCGCTCCGGCTCCACCACTTGCGTCTCATTGTCCCCCCGGGCCAAGAACAGGAGCTGCTGCACCAGGTCGTTCATGTTCTCCGCCTCCTTGCGGATGGCGTCCACCGCCTCCTGCCGGACAGCCGGGTCGTCCTTCCCCCAGCGGTCCAGCAGGTCGGCGTAGCCCTGAATCACCGCGATGGGGGTGCGCAGCTCGTGGCTGGCGTCGGAGACGAAGCGGGCCTCCGCCTGATAGCCCGTGTCCAGCCGCTCCAGCATACTGTTGATGGCCGCCGTCAGCGCCGCCAGGCTGGCCTGCCCTGAGGGGAGCTTGATGCGGTTGCGCAGGCTCTCCACGTTGACCTC
Source organism: Clostridiales bacterium (assembly GCA_021205455.1). Taxonomy (GTDB): domain Bacteria; phylum Bacillota; class Clostridia; order Oscillospirales; family Oscillospiraceae; genus Onthomonas. The sequence continues at coordinate 15,131 of JAJPXL010000119.1, read as the reverse complement.
ATCCAGCCGCTGCACCAGCTGCTGGAGGTCGGAGGCGGTCAGCTCCGTCTTGGCCAGCACGTCCGCCGTCTCGCTGATGACCTCCAGGGGGCGGGTCACCTGCTGCACCATCCAGTTGTCGTACTCCACGCCGGTGACCAGGGCCACCAGCTCCACCGCGACAATCAGCACGAGGGCCCAGGCCGGCCCCTGGAAGCACAGCAGCAGGATGGCGTCGATGGCCACATACCAGATCATCCCCCGGAAGAACAGCCGCATGACCTGCCTGCGGGCCGCCGAGGCGCTTTTCTCCTGATTCATGTTGTACTCCTCCCTGTTTCGTCTTTGTTGTCAGGTTTTGACGGTTTTATATAAAATTCGGTTGGTTTGCGTTCCAATGGTAGAACGTGAAGTTTGAATCTTTACGTTTCTGTAGGGGCGGCCCTTGGCCGCCCGCAGAAACCACCTGCTTGCTTCGGGCGGCCAAGGGCCGCCCCTACACATACGATTGCAAAAATGGGAACAATTTGCCCGTCTGAACAGTATCACAGGCAGTTCCGTTGGTATTTTGTGATGGGTGAAGAAAAAAGCTTTCGTTTTTACTTTCCAGTAGGGGCGAACAGCGTTCGCCCGGCCCGTTTCCTCCTCAGACAAGGCTGGATAGGGGGAAATGTGGTTTCCTGACCGGGGCCGTTCGTTCCTTAGATACGGTTCTTTAAAGGAACAACAGCTTGCCCTTGCCAGGGCGGGGCCTGACTACCGCGTTATCACTTTTCACATATCCTCCTCGGTCAGTGAGCCTTGCCAGCATAGCTGGCTGCGGTTTTCGGCTAAAAATATGCCGCTGGCATATTTTCTTAACGCCGCAAACTCGCTCCGCCGAGAAAAGTAGCAAAAGAGGGCGGCTTAGGGAGGGGCTTCGGGGCCTCGCCCCTCCCTAAGAACCCTCCCCCTATCCCACTGTGGGCTTCGCCTTGTCCCTCAATCAGGTGGTCTATCCCGTTAGAGACGATGTGACTTCTCACTGGTGAGACTGCCGCCTATGGCGGCTGGCGGGGATTGCCGCCCACGTCCCTGCCGTAAAGCGGCATTTCCGCTTTGCTCTCTACGCCTACGGCGGGATGGGCGGCAATTTTGTTGCCCTTTGGTCGAGGACATCTGACTGTACCGCTGCGTTATTCCTCTCAACTCAGGATAGATTGCATCTTGAGTTGATGCGATTGTTTTTCATTCCAGGCTCAGCCCCAGGTAGCACTCATCCACGCGGGTGCCACTCAGCCACTTCACCACGCCGTAAGGCTTCCCCTGTCCGGGGGCGTGGAACAGCCACTGGCCCCGCCCCAGCGCAGCGCACAGGGCGGAGGCGGCGGCAGGCGCGGCCTCCGCCGGCCCCAGCAGCTCCCGCAGCACCAGGGTGTCCCCGGCCCCGCCCTCGGCGGCGGCCAGGTACAGGGTGTTCCCCACCGTCACGGTGTACAGCCCGCCGCCGGAGGCCAGCGACAGGGCCTGCTGCGCCTCCAGAAAGGGCAGCGGGTACCGGCAGTGGGCCGACCCCGCCAGCAGCGCCTCCCGCCGCGCGCCGTACTCCTCCGGCGTCACCGGCGCGATAACGGCGTCGGGCGCGGCGGCAGGGACGCCCTTCCGCGTCTGTCGGGGGAAGGCCCTTGCATAGCCCAGCCCCTCATAGAAGGCGAACAGGCTTGCCTCCCCCGGCACCATCGCCACGGTGGCGCAGCCCTGGGCGGCGGCCTGCCCCTCCGCCCAGGCCAGCAGCGTGCGGCCATAGCCCCGGCCCTGGGCGGCGGGGTGGGTGCAGAAGGCATAAACGTACCGGGCGGGCAGCGCCTCGCCCCCCTGCCCCACCAGCGTCAGGGGCAGGGACAGCAGCATGGACTGCACCTGTCCCTCCGCCTCCAGCACCAGCCCCACCCCGGGGGCGTACAGATGGGAGAGGAGGCGGTCGATCTCCGCCGCCTCGTCCCCAAAGCACAGCTGCCACAGGGCTTTCATCCGGGGGAGGTCGCGGTCCACCGCGGCGCGGCAGGTCAGGCCGTTCACAGGGGTTCCTCCCCGATGATTCGCCCCTCCAGGCGGCTGCCCTCCGCCACACGCTCCACGGCCACGCTGCGCAGAACGTTGTGGAGGTCCTTCCCCCAGGCGCGGACCTCCACATAGTTGGGGGCGTGGCCTCGCCACAGCCCTTCGCCGGAGGGCGCGCCCTTCGCAGTTTCCTCAAAGAGGACGGGGAGGGTTTCCCCCACGAACTGCGTCAGATACGCCGCCTGCATTTCCCGGGCAATGGCCGCCGCCTGGTGGCAGCGGGCCTCCTTAACGGCGGCGGTCAGCTGCCCCGGCAGCCGGTCGGCCACCGTGCCGCTGCGGCGGGAGTAGGGGAAGATGTGCATGGCGGAGAACCGGGCCCGGCGCAGGAAGGCCAGCGTCTCGGCAAACTCCTCCTCCGTCTCCCCCGCGAAGCCGCAAATCAGGTCGGTGGTGATGGCGGGCCGGTCAAACCACTGCCGCAGCAGGCGGCAGCTCTCCAGAAATCGGGCGGTGTCATACCGGCGGTTCATCCGCTTCAGGGTGGCGTCGCAGCCCGATTGCAGGCTGAGATGGAAGTGGGGGCAGAGGTTGGGGAGGCGGGCCGCCCGGCGGCAGAAGTCCTCCGTCACTGTTCTCGGCTCCAGGGAACCCATCCGAATCCGCAGGTCGGGGACGGCATGGCAGACCGCCTCCAGCAGGTCGATGAGGGCCGCGTCTCCGCCCAGGTCCTTCCCCCAGGAGGAGATCTCGATGCCTGTCACCACGATTTCCTGATACCCCGCTTTCGCCAGCCCTTTGGCCTGCTCCACCGCATCCTCCAGCGGCTCCGACCGCACCGGCCCCCGGGTGTAGGGGATGATGCAGTAGGTGCAGAAGTTGGCGCAGCCGTCCTCCACCTTTAAGAGGGCCCGGGTGCGGCCGGTCAGTCCCCCGGCGGGCAGCACCTCGAAGGGGTTTTTCCGGCGCAGGGCGTCGTCCACGTCCAGGCGCTGGCGGCGCTCCTCCACCGCCTGCTCCACCGCGTCCAGGAAGGCCAGCCGGTTGCCTGTGCCGTAGACCACGTCCGCCCCCAGGGCGGCCACCTCCTCCGGCCTGGCCTGGGCGTAGCAGCCGCAGACGGCCAGCACGCTGTCCGGCGCCATCTTCTTCACCCGGCGCAGCATATTGCGGCACTTCTTGTCGCTGACGGCGGTGACGGAGCAGGTGTTCACGATGTAGGCGTCCGCCGGGGCGTGGAAGTCGGTGAGGGTGTGGCCCCGCTGCCGGAGGATGGTTTCCATGGCCTGGGTCTCGTACTGGTTGACCTTGCAGCCCAGGGTGTAAATGGCAAATCGCATGAGGTGGGTCGCTCGCTTTCTGTAGTTGCTTTTTCTGTCGGGAACCGGTATAATAACGATTACAGACGGGCCGATCGATGCCGTCAGGGCCGATGTGGCGTCTCTGCCCTATTATAATCGCTTTTTCAGCCGCTGTACAGTGGTTTTCGCGGTTTTTCCGGCGCGTTGCGGTTTCTGACCCTTTCAGGGGAGGTGCCAGCGAAGAAGGCGGAGGGGTTCTTCCTTAGACAAGGATGGATGAAGGACTAACGTTCTTGCCCTCCCGGCGGGCTCTATTTCTTGTCCCGCCAAGAAATAGGGGAAAGAAGGCGGCTTAGGAGGGAGCTTCGGGGCCTCGCTCCCCCCTAAGAACCCTCCTCCTATCCCAATGTCGGCTTCGCCTTGTCTCTGCCGCTCCGTGGCAGCGCAGGCAACAGACGATGTGACTTGATAACTGGTGAGACTGCCGCCCATGGCGGCTGGGTACGATTGCCGTTCCGCCCTCGCCGTTGGCGGGCGAAACGTGCAATTTAATTGTCCTTTGGTCGTTGAAATCTGGCTGTCCGGCTGCGTTATTGTCCTCAACTCAGGATAGATTGCATCTTTAAGTTGATGACATTGCCCTGTCAGCGAAGCGGACTGAGGGGTGCGAACGCCGGACAACCCCTTTCCAGCGAACATCCCCTAAAAAACCAACTCCTTAACCGAATGACATTACAACAGAAAGAAGGCTCCGAATGGACTACACTTATACCGAGCTTGTCACCTATCTGCTGCTGTACGGCTTCCTCGGCTGGCTCATCGAGGTGGTCGTCATCGTGGTGAAGGACCGCAGCTTCTCCAACCGCGGCTTCTTTGACCTGCCCATCTGCCCCAAGTACGGCATTATGGCGGTGGCGCTGATGGTGGCGCTCCCCACCCTGACGGGGCACGTCATCAGCCAGTATATCGTCACCCTGGTGGTGGTCTCCGTCGTCGACTTCCTGGCCGGCGACCTGACCCGCCGCACCTGGCGGCGGAAGCTGAGCCAGTATGAGAAGGGCACCCCCTTCTCCGGGGAATGGCAGGGGATGGCCCTCGCCATGGGGAAGGCGCTGGCAGCCCTGGTGGTGATGCTGCTGCTCCACCCCTTCCTGTATACGGTTGTCAGCCTGCTGCCCGTCCTGCTGCTGCGCATTGTGGATGCCGTCCTTCTGGGCATCATGGCGGCGGACCTGGTGGGCGTCCTCTACGCAGTGCATCGGAGCGGAGACAGGGCCTCCCTGGTCCAGGCGGAGGAGGAGCAGCAGAGCGAGCAGTCCGCCGTCCAGGGCAGGCTGGGGACCGCCATCTGCAACAGCATCTGGAAGCGGCTGAACCGGGCCTACCCTGACATGGAGGGACGGCAGGGCCGGGACGCCGGGGACTATGTATTCGCCAAAGGGGTGTGCCTGGATAAGCTGTTCTGGGTCTTTATCCTCTGCGCCTTCCTGGGGGATTTGATTGAGACGGTGTTCTGCCGCTTCTCCGCCGGGTACTGGATGAGCCGCTCCAGCGTGATTTACGGGGCCTTCTCCGTGGTGTGGGGCTTCGGCGCGGTGGTGCTGACCATGGTGCTCCAGCCCCTGGCGGGGAAGGAGGACCGCTATGTATTCCTGGGCGGCGCCATCGTGGGCGGCGTGTACGAGTATCTGTGCAGCGTGTTCACCGAGTTCGTCTTTGGCACCGTATTCTGGGACTACAGCGATATGCCCTTCAACATCGGCGGGCGCACCAATCTGCTGTTCTGCATCTTCTGGGGTCTGCTGTCGGTGGTGTGGATCAAAATCCTCTACCCCGTCCTCAGCGGGTGGATCGAGCGGCTCCCCGCCTTCTATGCCAAGGTGGCCACCTGGGCCATCGTCGTGCTGATGGCGGCGGACGTGCTGCTGACCGGGGCGGTGATGCTGCGTTATACGGCGCGCAGCCAGGAGGTGGCCGCCGCCAGTGTGCTGGAGACGTGGATTGACAACAACTACTCCGATGAATTTGTGGAGGAACGATGGCCGAATATGAGACTGACCTGAGGCGGCCGGAGGACGCCCTCCCCGCCTTCCTGCCCCCGCTGCTGGAGGGGCAATACGGCCCGGCGCTGACGGAGCGGATTCTGGACGGATACCGGTGCCGCCGGGCGGTGACCTTGCGGGCCAACCCCCTGAAAACGGACCAGGCGGCGGTGGCCGCCGCTCTGACCGCTGCCGGGCTGGAGCCGGAGCAAATCCCCTGGTACCCGGACGCCTTCCTGCTGCCCCGGGCCAGGGAGGACGCCGTCCGCGCCCTCCCCCTGTACGAGGCGGGGGAGGTGTATCTGCAAAGCCTCAGCTCCATGCTGCCGCCCCTGGTGCTGGACCCTCAGCCGGGGATGGACATTCTGGACATGGCCGCCGCCCCCGGCGGCAAGACCACCCAGCTGGCGGCCCTGGCGGGGAACCGCTGCCACATCACCGCCTGCGAGCGGGACCCCCGCCGGGCGGAGCGCCTGAAGTACAACGTGGCAAAGCAGGGGGCCGCCTGCGTCTACGTCATGGTGACGGACGCCCGCCAGCTGGACGACGCCTTCTCCTTTGACCGCATCCTGCTGGACGCTCCGTGCAGCGGCAGCGGCACCCTGTCCCTGCCGGAGACGGGGCCGGGCCGCTTCACCCAGGCCCTGGTGGAGAAGAGCGTCCGCAGCCAGAAGGCGCTGCTGGCGAAGGCGCTGCAGCTGCTGAAGCCGGGGCAGGAGCTGGTGTACTCCACCTGCTCGATTTTAGCCCGGGAGAATGAGGATGTGGTGGCCTGGGCGCTGAGCGGCTCCGGCGTGGAGCCGGTTCCCATCGAAGGGTACTGGCTGGAGGCGCTGCCCCTGCTACCCACCCGCCTGGCGGGGACGGTGTGCGTCTGCCCGGACAGCCGGTTCGAGGGCTTCTTCGTGGCGAAGCTGCGAAAGACCGGCCCCGTGAAGCTGCCTGGGACACCCTCCGCCGCCAGGGGGAAGTCTGCCTCCCGGCGGAGGCGGCGGTGAGGGGCGGAGAGGCCGCTCCCGCCCCAGTCCTCCCCGTGGAAAACCATTCTGCCCTTTCCGGAATGAGCCCCGCCCCGCGGAATCCCGCGGGGCGGGGCTCGCCGCGTTAAAACTCCCCGCCCTTGCGCCCCAGGTGGGGCTTGTCATCCGCCCGCACCTGATGCATCCGGCCGCCGTCCATGCCCTCCGGCCTGCGCTTGTGCTGGGCGGTGTGGCCCCCGTCCTGCACGTCCGGCGTCAGGTCGAAGGCAAACTCCGCGTCATCCTTCTGGCCGTCCAGCGGGCGGCGGGGGGCGGTTTTGTCCCGTTTTGCCAAGTTCTGCACTTCCTTTCCGATGGATAAAGGGAGTGTGCCCGCTTTTCGGGGCGGATATCCCACCGCTTCACCGGGGATTCTGCGGTTAAGCGGCACTAACTTTTTGGGCAGATAATTCCGGCATTTTGGGGTTAATTGCCGCTAACTTTTGATTTTTTTGAAAATTTCCCTTGATTTTTTCCGCAATCATGCTACAATGAACTCATCCAGAAACAAGGAGGAATTTATCATGGCATTTAAGATTGGCGATGGCTGCATTTCCTGCGGCACCTGCGCTGAGAACTGCCCCGTCGGCGCGATCTCCGAGGGCGACGATGCTTACGTCATCGATGCTGATGCTTGCATCTCCTGCGGCACCTGTGCTGAGAACTGCCCCATGGGTATCATTGCTGAGGACTAATCCCAACGCTTACATAAAAATGCGGACGGAGCCTTCCGTCCGCATTTTTATTCGCCTTATTCTGTATATTTATTCGTTTATTGTGGGTATATCGGGAATCGCGCCGGAGGCAATTTGCATTTTTATGCAAATTGATGCTTGCAATCCGGCCCGGAGCGTGGTAAGATAACCCTCGTAGACAAGCTTCTGCGCTTTTGCAGTTTATTTTTAGGAGGAATCCCCATGGCAAAGAAAGAAATCAAGAAGGTCGTTCTGGCTTACTCCGGCGGTCTGGACACGTCCATCATCATCCCCTGGCTGAAGGAGAACTATAATAACCCCGAAATCATCGCCGTGGCCGGCAACGTGGGCCAGGCCGACGAGCTGGACGGCCTGGAGGAGAAGGCGCTGAAAACCGGCGCCAGCAAGCTCATCGTGGCCGACCTGACTGACGAGATGGTGGACGAGGTCATCATCCCCTCCGTCATGGCCGACGCCAAGTATGAGACCTACCTGCTGGGCACTGCCTTCGCCCGGCCCATCATCGGCCGGAAGCTGGCCCAGATTGCCCTGGAGGAGGGCGCGGACGCCATCGCCCACGGCTGCACCGGCAAGGGTAACGACCAGGTGCGGTTCGAGCTGGCCATCAAGCGCTTCGCCCCCGGCATGACCATCATCGCCCCCTGGCGTGAGTGGGACATCGTCTCCCGTGACCAGGAGATCGACTACGCCGAGGCCCACAACGTCCCCCTGAAAATCACCCGTGAGACCAACTACTCCAAGGACAAGAACCTGTGGCACCTGAGCCACGAGGGCCTGGACCTGGAGAACCCGGCCAACGAGCCCAACTACGAAAAGCCCGGCTTCCTGGAGATGGGCGTCTCCCCCATCCAGGCCCCGGACGAGCCCACCTATGTCACCCTGGAGTTTGAGCAGGGCAAGCCGGTGGCCATCAACGGCGAGCACAAGAAGGCCTCCGACATCATCCGCGACCTGAACGAGTACGGCGGAAAGAACGGCATCGGCATCATTGACATTGTGGAGAACCGTCTGGTGGGCATGAAGGACCGGGGCGTCTACGAGACACCGGGCGGCACCATCCTGTACAAGGCCCATGAGCTGCTGGAAATGATCACCGTGGACAAGGACACCATGCACGAGAAGCAGAAGCTCAGCGTGGACTTTGCCGACCTGATTTACAACGGCAAGTGGTTCAGCCCCCTGCGGGAGGCCCTGTCCGCCTTCGTGACGGAGACCCAGAAGTACGTCACCGGCACGGTGAAGGTCAAGCTGTACAAGGGCAACATCATCCCCGCCGGCATGACCTCCCCCTACTCCCTGTACTCTGAGAGCCTGGCCACCTTTGACGAATCCGACTATAACCAGAAGGACGCCGCCGGCTTCATCAACCTGTGGGGTCTGCCCACCACCGTCCAGGCGCTGCGGGAGCAGGGCAAGCTGAACTGAAGCGCCACCACAGCAGTAAGGAGAGACAACAACTATGAAACTCTGGGCTGGACGCTTTCAGAAGGAAACCGACTCCCTGGTAAACGAATTTAACGCATCCATCAACTTTGACCAGCGGCTTTACGCCCAGGACATCAAAGGCTCCATCGCCCACGCCACCATGCTGGGGGAGCAGGGCATCATTCCGCAGAAGGATGCGGACGCCATCATCAACGGCCTGAACGCGATTTTGGCGGACATCGAGGCAGGGGAAGTGGAGTTCTCCCTGGACAACGAGGACATCCACATGAATATCGAGACCATCCTGACGGAGCGCATCGGCTCCGCCGGGAAGCGCCTCCACACCGCCCGCAGCCGGAACGACCAGGTGGCGGTGGACTTCCGGATGTTCGTGCGGGACGAGATTCCCGTCATCATCGGCCAGATTTTGGACCTGGAAGAGGTGCTGATCCGCAAGGCGGAGCAGAATATCGACACCGTCATGCCCGGCTATACCCATATGCAGCGGGCGCAGCCCACCACCTTCGCCCACTACATGATGGCCTACGCCAATATGTTCCGCCGGGACGTGACCCGCCTGGAGGACTGCCTGGAGCGGATGGACGAGTGCCCCCTGGGGGCCGGCGCCCTGGCCACCTCCTCCTACCCGGTGAACCGGGCGCGGACGGCGGAGCTGCTGGGCTTCCAGAAGCCCACGGAGAACTCCATGGACTCCGTCTCCGACCGGGACTATGCCATTGAGTTCCTCAGCGCGTGCAGCCTGCTGATGATGCACCTGTCCCGCTTCTCTGAGGAGATCATTCTGTGGTGCAGCTGGGAGTTCAAGTTCGTGGATTTGGACGACGCCTATTCCACCGGCTCCTCCATCATGCCCCAGAAGAAGAACCCCGACGTGGCCGAGCTGGTGCGGGGCAAGACCGGCCGGGTCTACGGCGACCTGGTGAGCCTGCTGACGGTGATGAAGGGCCTCCCCCTGGCCTACAACAAGGATATGCAGGAGGACAAGGAGCCGGTGTTCGACGCCATCGACACGGTGGAGCTGTGCGTCCCCGTCTTTGCCGCCATGCTGGACACCCTGACCGTCCGGCCCAAGGATATGTCCCGGGCCGCCTCCCGAGGCTTCATCAACGCCACCGACTGCGCCGACTACCTGACCAAGAAGGGGATGCCCTTCCGGGAGGCCTACATGGTGGTGGGGCGGCTGGTGAACAGCTGCATCAAGTCCGGCGACACCCTGGACACCCTGACCCTGCGGGACTTCCGGGCCATCTCCGACCTGTTCGACTCCGACATCTACCGCGCCCTGGAGCTGAAACACTGCGTGGGGGAGCGGAAGGTGTACGGCGGCCCCTCTCCGGAGGACACCACCCGCCAGATTCAGTCCGTCAAGGACTTCGTGGCGGCCCACCGGCCGGAGCAGCAGGCGCAGGGATAATCGAATCGCTTCCGACGGCGGGGCGAGTGGCGACACTTGCCCCGCTGATTTGCTTTTTTGGCGGGGTTCCTTGGGAAATGTTCGCTGGAAAGGATTTGTCCGGCAGTTCCACCCCTCAGTCTGGCCTTGCGGCCAGCCAGCTCCCCTTTCAGGGGAGCCAATGACGCATTGATTCCCACAGTTTTCTAGCTGCCCCTGAAAGGCAATGTCATCAACTTAAAGATGCAATCTATCCTGGGTTGAGGAGAATAAGGTGGCCGTACAATCAGATTTCATCTACCGAAGGATAACAAAATTGACGCCCGTCCCGCCGTAAGGCGAGGGACGAGGCGGCAATCGTCCCCAGCCGCCATAGGCGGCAGTCTCACCAGTGTGAAGTCACATCGTCTGTTGTCTGCGCTGCCACTGGGCAGTAGAGACAAGGCGCTAGCTGCCAGCGGGATAGGGGGAGGGTTCTTAGGG
>JAJPXL010000119.1:0-4702 GCA_021205455.1 Clostridiales bacterium | reverse complement strand
CATGCCCTCCCAAATGCGGCCCTCTTTCCCCAATTTCTCGGCGTAGCGATAAATGGGGCCCCCGGAGGGAAAGAACGTTTTTCCTTTATCATTTCTTGTCTAAGAAACGCACTCCCCGAATCGCCAACGAAACGTTACGTTCCTCATTGACAGCCCCCGCAGAACCCATTAAAATAACAGTATAGAATATCACATGGGAGGTTTTCCATGAAACCCAAGGTATATATCGACGGGCAGGCGGGCACCACCGGCCTGCAAATCTACCAGCGGCTGGGGGCCAGGACGGACATCGAGCTGCTGACCATCTCCCCGGAGCTGCACCGGGACGTGTCGGAGCGGAAACGGCTGATGAACCAGGCCGACCTGGTGTTCCTCTGTCTGCCGGACGCCGCCGCCGTGGAGGCGGTGGCCCTGGTGGAGAACCCGGCCACCCGCATCATCGACGCCTCCACCGCCCACCGCACGAACCCTGCCTGGGTGTATGGCTACCCGGAGCTGCGCCCCGGCCAGCGGGAGGCCATCCGGCAGGCCAGGCGGGTGGCGAACCCCGGCTGCCATGCCACCGGCTTTATCTCCGCCGTGGCCCCGCTGGTGCAGGCGGGGGTGCTGTCCCCCTCGGACTTCGTGGCCTGCTATTCGCTGACGGGGTACTCCGGCGGCGGCAAGGGGATGATCGGGGACTATGAGGCCGCCGACCGGGCGGAGGCCCTCAGCGCCCCCGCCCTCTACGGCCTGAACCTGAACCATAAGCACGTCCCGGAGATGCAGGCGATTTGCGGCCTGGAGACTGCCCCCTGCTTCACCCCTGTGGTGGACGACTACTATAAGGGCATGGCCACCACCGTGCTGCTGCCCAAACCCGCCAAGGTCGTACACAAGGCCCTGGCGCAGCACTACGCCGGGCAGGCCATGGTGTCCGTCGCTCCGCTGGGGAACCCCGGCAAGCTGTACGCCAACGCCCTGGCCGGGCTGGACACCCTGAAGCTCTGGGTCTGCGGCACGGAGGAGCGCTGCACCGTCACCGCCCTCTTTGACAACCTGGGCAAGGGTGCCTCCGGCGCGGCGGTGCAGAACATGAACCTGATGCTGGGCTTCCGGGAGACGGAGAGCCTGCATCTGCCTGAATCAACTTCCACTGATAACATATAAAGGAGAACCAGCTATGAAACAACTTCCCGGCGGCGTCTGCGCCGCAAAGGGCTTCCGCGCCGCGGCCACCTATGTCGGCGTCAAGGCGGGCAGCTCTCCCGACAAGAAGGACCTTGCCCTGATTTTTTCCGAAGCGGAGTGCAACGCCGCCGGTATGTTCACCACCAACCGGGTGAAGGCCGCCCCGGTGTACGTCACCATGGCCCACCTGGAGAGCGGCGTGCTGCGGGGGGTGGTGGTGAACTCCGGCAACGCCAACGCCTGCTGCCATCTGTCCCACGAGCACGCGGAGGAGGTCTGCGCCGCCGCCGCGAAGGTGCTGGGCGTCTCCCCGGACGACATCGCCGTGGGTTCCACCGGCGTCATCGGCCAGGAGCTGAACGCCCAGGCTATCATTGACGCCCTGCCCGGCCTGGCGGCGGGGCTGACCAAGGACGGCTCCGACGCCGCCGCCCACGCCATTATGACCACCGACACGAGGAAGAAGGAGATCGCCGTCTCCTTCGAGGTGGGGGGCAGGACGGTGACGCTGGGGGGCATCGCCAAGGGCTCCGGCATGATCCATCCCGCCATGGGCACCATGCTGTGCTACCTGACCACCGACTGCGCCATCTCCACCGAGATGCTGGGGGACGCCCTTCATCAGGTGGTACCCCGCACCTTCAACCGCGTCACCGTGGACGGCGACACCTCCACCAACGACACTTGCCTGCTGATGGCCAACGGTCTGGCCGGAAACTCCCTCATCGAGTGGAAGGACGAGGGCTATGACGCCTTCGTGGAGGCGCTGACCGAGGTCTGCACCTATCTGGCGAAACACATGGCCGCCGACGGCGAGGGGGCCAGCCGCCTCATCACCTGCACCGTCTCCGGCTCCCGCAGCGAGGACGCGGCGGAGCGGCTCAGCAAGAGCATCGTCTCCTCCTCCCTGGTGAAGGCCGCCGTCTTTGGAGCGGACGCCAACTGGGGGCGGGTGGTCTGCGCCATGGGCTACTCCAGAGCGCCCTTCCGCCCGGAGTGCGTGGAGGTGCGCTTCGCCTCCGCCGCCGGGGAGATTCAGGTGTGCGATGAGGGGCTGGAGGTGGCCTTTGATGAGGCCAAGGCCAAGGAGATTCTCTCTCAGCCGGAGGTGGAGATTCTGGTGGACGTTCACGAGGGCCACGCCAGCGCCACCTGCTGGGGCTGCGACCTGACCTATGAGTACGTCCGCATCAACGGCGACTACCGCACCTGACCGGAGGGAGAACCATGTCCTATCTGTCCTCGGAACGCGCCAACGTCCTGATGGAGGCGCTTCCCTACATTCAAAAATACAGCGGGAAAACCGTGGTGGTGAAGTACGGCGGCAACGCCATGACCTCCGACGCCCTGCGGGACGCGGTGATGAGCGACGTGCTGCTGCTGAAGCTGGTGGGCATCAACGTGGTGCTGGTCCACGGCGGCGGGCCGGAAATCAACGCCATGCTGAAGCGGCTGGGCAAGGAGTCCAAATTCGTGGACGGTCTGCGCTATACCGATGAGGAGACCATCGACGTGGTGCAGGAGGTGCTCTGCGGCAAGGTGAACAAGAACCTGGTGGCCGCCCTGAACCGCCGGGGCGGCAAGGCCGTGGGCCTGTGCGGCCTGGACGGGGCCTTATTTGAGGCCAAGGTGAAGGATGTGCGCTACGGCCTGGTGGGGGAAATCACCAACGTCAACGCCCAAATCGTCACCGACTGCATCAACGCCGGATATATCCCCGTGGTGTCCACCGTGGCCCAGGGAGTGGACGCGGAGTGCTCCTACAACATCAACGCCGACACCGCCGCCGCCCGCCTGGCCATCGCCCTCCATGCGGAGAAGCTGATTCTGCTGACCGACGTGCGGGGCCTCCTGATGGACCCCAAGGACGAAAGCACCCTGATTCCCATCGTCAACATCGCTGACGTCCCCGGCCTGAAAAACAAGGGCATCATCACCGGCGGCATGATTCCCAAGGTGGACTGCTGCGTGGAGGCCATCCGCTGGGGGGTCAGGCGCAGCCACATCCTGGACGGACGCATCCCCCACTCCATCCTGATTGAGACCCTGTCCGACTCCGGCATCGGCACCATGATTCTGTGAAGCGCTGAGAAAGAAGGAACTGAGATGACCTTTGAAGAACTGAAGGCCCTGGACCATCAGTACACCATGCAGACCTACGGCCGCTTTGACGTGGCCCTGGACCACGGGGAGGGCTCCACCCTGTACGACCTGGAGGGCCGGCCCTATGTGGACCTGGCCAGCGGCATCGGCGTCATGAGCCTGGGCTACGGCCACCCCGCCTGGCTGAAGGCGGTGGAGGAGCAGTCCAGAAAGCTGGCCCACACCTCCAACCTGTTCTACACCGAGCCCTACGCGAAGCTGGCCCGGCAGCTCTGCGTCCGCTCCGGGATGTCCGCCGCCTTCTTCGCCAACGGCGGAGGGGAGGCCAACGAGGGCATCATCAAGCTGGCCCGGAAGTACAGCTTTGACAAATACGGCAGAGGCCGCGCCACCATCATCACCCTCCACAACTCCTTCCATGGCCGCACCATCACCACCCTGCAGGCCACGGGGCAGGACGTGTTCCACAATTACTTCTTCCCCTTCACCGAGGGCTTCCGCTATGCCGAGACGCTTGACATGGCCGGCGTCCGGGCCCAGGACGGGGACGATGTCTGCGCCGTGATGATCGAGCTGATTCAGGGCGAGGGCGGCGTCCTCCCGCTGGATAAGGGGTTCGTCCGGGAGCTGGCGGACTGGTGCGCCCAGCGGGACTACCTCCTCCTGGTGGACGAGGTGCAGACCGGCATCGGCCGGACGGGGAGCCTGTTCTGCTTCCAGCAGTACGGCATCCTCCCCGACGCCTGCACCTTCGCCAAGGGCATCGCCGGCGGCCTGCCCATGGCAGGCGTGCTGGCCAACGAGAAGTGCCGCAGCGTCCTGACCCCCGGCACCCACGCCACCACCTTCGGCGGCAACCCGGTGGCCGCCGCCGCCGCCCTGGCAGTGCTGGACACCCTGGACGACGCCATGATGGCGGAAATCAACCGAAAGGGCCAGTACCTGATGGACACCATCCGCAGCTGGAACGCCCCCTGCGTGGAGACGGTGCGGGGCATGGGCCTGATGATCGGCATCGTCCTGAAGGACGGCATCGACCGCAGCGCTCTGGTCAGCGCCATCTATGACCGGCACGTCCTGGTGCTAACCGCCGGGCCCAGGACCATCCGCCTGCTGCCGCCCCTGGTTATCACGCAGGAGGAAATGGACGCGGGCCTGACTGTCCTGCGGGACGTGCTCTGTGAGGGATGACCGGTGGACAGCTATGAACAGATGCACGCCGGGGCGTTGTACTCCTTACTCCCTTCGGGGCAATGTCGTCAACTGAAAGGGGTTGTTCTCCTTAGGCAAAGGTTGATGGAAGAAAAAGCGTCTTGCCCTCCCGGCGGGCCCCATTTCTTGCTCCGCCAAGAAATGGGGGAAAGAAGGCGGCTTAGGGAGGGGCTTCGGGGCCTCGCCCCTCCCTAAGAACCCTCCCCCTATCCCGCTG
>JAJPXL010000167.1 GCA_021205455.1 Clostridiales bacterium | reverse complement strand
TGTGACTTCTCACTGGTGAGACTGCCGCCCATGGCGGCTGGCGGGGATTGCCGCCCACGTCCCTCGCCTACGGCGGGACGGGCGTCAATTTTGTTATCCTTCGGTCGCTGAAATCTGACTGTACGGCTGCATTATGCCCCTCAACCCAGAATAGATTGCTTTTTAAGTTGATGACATTGCCTTTTCAGCAAAGCTGACTGAGGGGTGGGAGTGCCGGACAGTTCCCCTATAAACAACTTTTCCTACGGAGGAGACTTCTATGATAAAGCATCTGCTGACCATGCAGGATCTCAGCATCAATGAGATTTACCGCATCCTGAACCTGGCCGACCAGCTGAAATACAACCAGCAGCACGGCATCCCCCACCGCCTGCTGGAGGGGAAAACGCTGGTCACCATCTATGAGAAGCCCTCCACACGCACCCGCATCAGCTTCGAGACGGGGATGTTCCAGCTGGGCGGCCTGGCCATGTACCTCTCCGGCAAGGAGAGCCAGGTGAGCCGGGGGGAGACGGCGGCGGACACCGCCCGCACCCTGAGCCGCTACTGCGACGGCATTATGATCCGCACCTTCCGCCAGGCGGATGTGGAGGAGCTGGCGGCCTATGCCACCGTGCCTGTCATCAACGGCATGACGGACTACGCCCACCCCTGCCAGGTGTTGGCCGACCTGATGACCATTCGGGAGCGGTACGCCCACCTGGACGGGCTGAAGCTGGCCTATGTGGGGGACGGGGACAATATGTGCCAGTCTCTCATCGTGGGCGGGCTGAAAGCCGGTATGACCGTGGCGGCGGCCACCCCGAAGGATTACCGGCCCCTGCCGGAGATTCTGGACTTTGCCGCCTCCGACCCCGGCTTTGACTTCCTGCTGACCGACGACCCCAGGGAGGCCGTACAGGACGCCGATGTGGTGTTCACCGATGTGTGGGTGTCCATGGGCAAGGAGGCGGAGACGGAGCAGCGGCTTCGGGCCTTCCAGGGCTACAGCGTCACCACGGAGCTGCTGGCGCTGGCAAAGCCCGGCTGCATGGTGCAGCACTGCCTCCCCGCCCACAAGGGGCAGGAGATCAGCCAGGAGGTCTTTGAAGCCCACGCCCAGGAGATTTTTGACGAGGCGGAGAACCGCCTCCACGTCCAGAAGGCCATCATGTGCCTGCTGATGGGCGGGGTAGAGCGGGAGGACTGAGGGACTCTGTTGCCCACCTGAAAGGCAATGCTTGGGGGTTTTCTCCTTAGGCAAGGTTCTTTGAAGGAACTACCGCGTTTGCCCTCCCGGCGGGGCTGTTCTCCTTAAGATATGGTTCTTTGAAGGAAATATGGCGTTGCCCTCCCGGCGGGCCTGAATACCGTCTGCTGACCCTCAAGGTTTATGTCCTCGGTCAGTGACCCTCGCCAGCATAGCTGGCATCGGTTTCCGGCTAAAAATGTGCCACTGGCACATTTTTGGACGCCGTAAATTGTCCCGCCAAGAAATAGGGGAAAGAAGGCGGCTCAAGAAGGGGGCCTGTGCCCCCCCTCTTAAGAATCTCCCCGTATCCCGCTGGCGGCTTGCGCCTTGTCTCGTCTTTTTGGTGGTCTGTCAGGCGACAGACGACGTGACTTGTTACGCACCAAAGCTGCCGCCGATGGCGGCTGGTCGGGATTGCCGCCTCATCCCTCGCCTACGGCGGGATGGGCGTCAATTTTATTATCCAACGGTAGATAACATCTGTCTGTACCGCAAAGCTTTAGCCTCTGATGAAAAGTAAGTAATGAACCAACATTTTAGGATTTAGGAGTGATAACGTATCCTCACAATCAGATTTCAGCGACCAAAGGGCAACAAAATTGCCACCACGTTCCGCTCCAGCGGAACGGGTGGCAATCGTACCCAGCCGCCAGGGACGGCAGTCTCAGCAGGTAGCAAGCTCCATCGTCTCTAACGGGATAGATCACTTATAAACTAGACAGCGCGAAGCCCAGCGGGATAGGAGGAGGATTCTTAAGCGGATTTTGCGTAAAAAATATGCCGGGGGCATATTTTTAGCAAAATCCTGAGCCAGCTTGCTGGCGAAGCCACTGAAAAGGGTAGGTAGTGCCTTAAAGTTCCTGATAACGAAGGAGCCCCGAAGCTCCTCCTTAAGCCGCCCTCTTTCCCCCATTTCTCGGCGGGACAAGTTTGCGGCGTTAAGAGACGAGATTTGTCAAGGGTAATTTTCTCCTATCCCCTTTATCTGCTCACCTGGACAACGGATTATTATTGCGGCAATTAAGAATCGATAATCTACCATTTGCGCTGAATAAAAGGCGCAACAATTTATATGCAAAATCGCTCGAAAATGGAGTGCTTTCAAGTAAAGCATAAGTCTTTTGCAAATGGATTGCAGGTATCTTTATTTAACTGCCGAATTAATAAGAGGTTGCATGGATGTATGCGGAAGATGCATCCGTCAACATTTGTCCCATACCGTAAAACTCTGCCGACGTTTCAAGCGTCGGCAGAGTTATTTTTCAGAACTTATAAAAGAACTAAACGTTTAGAAAATACCGCCAGCTGGCTCAAATCCTGTCCCCCAAATTCCGTGTCGCTCATGACAGCGCAAGCCAGCGCGGCGTTGGGATCTTCCCTGTGGGCGGCGTAAAACTCCAGAATTTTGCGGTCGTCTTGGATGAGGTACTCCTCGCCGCCCCGCTGCCCGATCAGTCCTACATCCGCCAAGTGGCTGCCCCGGTAAAAGTTGAGATCAAAAGCGAAGGAGGAGGTCAGGCAGGGGGCAGCGCCTGTTTCTCCGCCACATAGCCCAAGAGGGAGGGCAGCACCCGCGCTCTCCGCGTGGAGGTAGCGTTCAGCGAGATGGACAGCAGGGAGTGATCGACGAAGGGATTCCGGAAACGTTCAGTGACAGCGTGAGCAAACTCCACTAACTCCTCTCTGAGGCGGGTCAGGGTTGGAATGATTTCATCATACAGTATACAGTGTCCGATTCAGAAAGCCGGAAATGACCTCATCCTCCACACAACCCCATATAATACCATGCCCCGCCAAGTAGGCCCCCAGCGCCATGGCGGTGTAAGCACCGTTGAGGATGCGCACCTTCCGTTGCTTGTAGGGCTTGTGGTCATCAGTGATCAGCACAGGAAGTCCGGCATCTTCAAGAGGCGGTTCCACATTCAAGAATTGAGGCCCCTCAATGACCCGGAAGCCAAGCACTTCGCCGGTGTCCATGGCCTAGTCAATATAGCCTTCTCCCAGTTCAAATCATCAGGCTCTGCTCTGGGATAGCCGGTGACGATGCGGTTCACCAGGGTGGAGCAGAAGATATTCTCTCGCTGCACCCAGTTCAGGAAATCCTGCCCCAGGGTCCCCTGCGTCCCATAGCGTAGCACGCATTGCTCCAGCACCTCGCCGTTGTAGTCAACCAGCTCAAAAGGAGGCTGAACTCCTTGCCTGCCTCGGTGCCAAGCCGCTGAAATCGGCGGTACAGAAACTGAGCCAGCTTCGCCGGATAGGAGACAAGTGGTGTCTCGGTGAAGCGGCAAGCCGGGTCGTAGATGATATCTACCTCGGTGGTGTTGCAGACGATGAAGCGAAGTGGGAATAATCCAAATCTCATTGCGGACGCCTACAGAACCGTCGCTGCGGCGGTAGCCTTGGAAGCAGCAACCATCGGACGGCGCCAGAGGCATACTATCAGGGGTATAGCGGCAGGTCAGCAGGTCGTCCCGACAGGTTTTCAGGTTATGGGTATGCACCTATGCGCGGCAGGGATGTCCTCCCGCGTCACACCAATCGGCGCACCATACTTGACAACAGGCTGGTCTACGCCAATATCGGTCAGTGCAAACTTATGCCTCTGGGGAATGTCCTCCCGCAGCGTTGCCTCTGCACCGTCCACATGGAGTACTGCACCGGCTTCCAGCGGGGTCAATGCGACGTCCACAGAATCCTATGGGTGGATTTTTATGCAGTGTTTCAAAGCTGTCAACTCTTATTTTCTCGACTGTGCGTCTCGTTGCGATTGTTTTAGAGGCGCAACATATTCGCGCAGCAATTGTTCTCAGTTCGTTCCCTACCACTTTATGATGCCATACAGTCTCCCGATTTTCAATGACAAAGCTCAGTCAAATCTGGGAGCTGTCTCTTCTGGGCGCGCCGCCGCCGTTGACACAGCTGCCGGGACAGGCGTAGCCTTCCAGGAAAGGTTCCGGGTAACTACCCTGTGTCATCTGCGCCAGGGCTTCCTTCACATTCGCCAGCCCCGTGATTGCCTGTCCGGAGTCGGCGGCAGTCTGCGTCGGCAGGGAAAGAATATCAAAAGACGCATCCTCCAGCTGTTCCTCCCACACCTTTCGCGCCGTGAACCGGCTGACACAGGCTCTGCGGAACATTGCGGCCAGTTCATAGGTCGTCAATGCAATCGCACCGTCTAATGGGAGGGTTTTTGCCGCCGTGCAGGAGTTGATAAACACCACCAGAATCTCCTCCTCCGGCAGGCCGCTTTCTTCGGCGAACGCGGTCCGCGCCAGATCTGCACAGTATTCCGGCAGGGGTTTCATCCCGGACAGATTGCCTTTCAGAGAAGGGATTTGCCGTTCCACCAGGTTCCGCACGCCGGGACAGACCTGAGAGATGACAGGAAGCGCGCCCCCCGATGCCTTGCGCCGCTTCGTCTCCTCTACCTCTGCGTTCAGGAAAGCAGCCTTGCAGGCAGCGCCATCGTAGACCCGCCGGAAGCCCAGCTTCTTCAGCATGGCGACCACCTTGCCGGACTGGTCACGCTCCGTTTCCTCGCAGAACAGCTTCCCGATGGTGCGCCCTACCGGAGGCATCACCACGGCTATCGCCGTCTTTTTACGCTGGCGGATCAGGTCCCGCACGGTAGCCGTATCGTCCCTGATGGTCAGCGCCCCGGTGGGGCAGGCACGCACACATTGGCCGCAGCCCGCGCAGTTCATGTCTGCCAGCGGAACCGGCGGGGAGATTTTCGTATTCCAGCCGCGGCGCAGCACACTGATAACGTCCATCCCCTGTGCGTGGCAGGCGGAAACGCAGCGCTGACACAGGACGCATTTGGAGGTGTCCCTTATCAGGTGGGTGGCACTGTCATCCGCATTGGCCTGCATGACATAAGGATTATAATCTTCCTCGCTGATGCCGTACCTTCGGCACAATGCGTGGAACTCACAGTCAGAGTACCGGGCGCATTGGTCACAAATCATGCGATGATGCTTGCAGAGCATATCCAGCGTGGTTTTTCGCGCTTTCCTGACCCGCTCGCTCTCTGTCTGAACCTCCATTCCTTCCCGCACCTGTGTAACGCAGCTCGGCACAAGGCTCCGCATCCCTGCAACCTCCACAACGCAGATGCGACAGGCCGCGGACTGATTGCAGTCCTTGAGGAAGCACAGACTGGGAATCCGAATGCCGCTCTTCGCCGCTGCGGTCAGAATGGTGTCACCCGAATTTGCCTGAACGGTTTGCCCGTTGATTGTCAACGTTACTGATTCCATGCACTGTGGCCTCCTTTGCATCTCGCTTCAAATTCCTCCGGGAACAACCGCAGCGCAGCCAACAGTATGCCGGTGGCTGATTGCCCGAAGGCGCACCGGGCATTGTCCGTCATATAGGCAGCTATTGCGCGAAGCTCTGCGATATAGATCGCCTCGCCGTTTCCTTCTGCCAGAAGCTCCAGAAGTTCGGCAATACGCTTGGTGCCGAATCGACATGGTGTGCATTTCCCGCAGGATTCCTCCTGAAAGAATACCGCTACATCACGGCACAGCGCTACAATATCGGTATCCTCTCCGAACACACGGACGCTGCCCGTGCCCAGTGTGCCGCCAACGGCCGCCATACCTTCTATATCCAGCGTGGCTGCGTCCAAGCTATTTGGCAGGAGCAGGCAGCCGGACGCTCCGCCGCCTACTTGAATCAGCTTCGCGGTGGTCTGGCAATACCCCACCGCATCCAGAATGGACCGCAGCGAAGTGCCCAACGGAACCTCGTAGACGCCGGGCTGCGCAACCTGACCACAGACCGTCACCAGCTTGGTGCCGGGGGTTTTCTCTGTGCCGTATTGGCGGTAGCTCTCCGCCCCAAGGCGCAGCACCAACGGAACATTGGCAATCGTCTCCGTATTGTTGACCACAGTGGGCATCTGGTACAGACCCGCCACGCCAGGGAACGGCGGCTTCAGCCTGGGTTCCCCCCGCTGCCCTTCCAGGGAGGACAGCAGCGCCGTCTCCTCTCCGCAGACATAGGAGCCCGCGCCAGCCACAATCTCCACATCAAAGGCAAACTCCGTGCCGCAGACGTGAGCGCCAAGGATTCCCTCGTGCCTCGCCCGCTGAACCTCCCGATCCAGAAGCCTTTTCTCCTCAGGATATTCTCCGCGAATATAGACATACCCTTTGGAAGCGCCTACACAAAGGCCGCAGATGATCATTCCCTCCAGGACGGCATGGGGGACATTGCGCAGGATAGCGCCATCCTTTGCCGTGTCAGGCTCCCCTTCATCGGCATTGACCACCACATACTTTACGGGGGAAACGCAGTCCTTCGTTGTTTTCCATTTTAAACCCGTTGGGAATCCTGCACCGCCCCGGCCGCGCAGCCCAGAGGCTGTGATTGCTTCCAGAATCTCATCCGGGGACAGCGCAAGCGCTGCCTTTAGGCCAGCATAATCTCCGGGCTGGGACAGAATCCGCCGCACCTCCAGCGTCAGCGGTATTTCCGGCACGTTACAGGGGGTGACCTCCCCCAGCTTGCCGCCGCTAAACAGGGCGTAAAAGGATACCGCACCTGCAAGCTGAGCGTAAGGAACACCCTGCTCCTCTGCCAGTGCCTGAATGTCTGCCTGGCTGAATGTACCGGTGTGGCGGTATACTTCCTCCGCCAATGCAAGAATTGGTTTTTTCTCCATATAATTGTCCCCCTCAACGCCAGCCAAACGGCTCCAGGAAGAACGATTTCTCTGGCCCGTCTGCCTGGCCGATACGAAACACCTCGCCCGTCTTTTTCCGCTTAAACAGGATGCGCTGGTTGATCGGAAGGTGCATTTCCAGCGCCCCGGTACGGCAGGCCTCCACGCAGCAGCCACAATACCAGCACTCGTCCGGGAATACCACCACCGGCGGCTGCCCCGGCTCCGGATTGGGCAGGATGGTTTGCGTCCTGCAAATGTTGGCGCAGGCGTTGCAGCCAACGCAGACCGCTGCGTCAATGCTCACCGCCTCCGTGGGGCCGGTGGGGTTTGGCACGATGTAGACCTCGCTCTGCTCCATCTCCGTCATTACGCTTCCTCCTTTCTGCGGCAGAACCGATAATTCTCCAGGTAGGAGGCTCGGTACGGCGCTTTCAGCCAATATTCCGGTTCCCGATAGGTGGTTTTCAATCCGTCCTCCGTCAACTGGTTGAACAGGTAGGTTCCATCGGGTAAATCGCTTTGTTCCGCCTCGAGCTTGACAATGCAGGCCTGCAGGAACATCTCGGATACAGTGATGCGGCTTTCTGCCTCCAGCACGCGTGCCAGCTCATGGGGGTTGCGGGCGTAGGTGCGCTGCATTTCATTCTTTTTAATGCTGTCCAGCCAAGTGATGCCATGAGACAGTATGGAAACGGTCTTAAAATCACCGCAGCACTGCTGCATGACCCTGGCTGACCCGCCCCACAGCTCCTTCCAGCTCACATAGGCCTCCGCACGTCCGGTGCGCTTAATGGGGGCGTAGACCCGGTCAAGCTCGGCCTCCACCTGCTGGGCGCAGGGGGGCATATCCATTGCCTCCTGACTGAACTCGGCTGCACGATTTCCTGCATAAAAGCCGGAGGAGCAGGCATAGGAGCTGCCCTCCAACCCGGAGGAGGCCCCGGCCACAAACAGGCCGTCCAAATTTGTCATCAGGTTCCAGTCTACGGCCAGCTCACCCTGTGCGCCGCCACTTTCGGAGCGCCAGACTCTGGCAACATCCGGCTCACCGTGGAACCAGCCCTTGGACTTCTGGTAGGATTCCGGCAGCATAATGGGGCACATCAGCATATCCTCATCCGGATTGAAGCCCTCCCTGGTGTACAGGTCGTAAATGGTGTAACGGCTCTTCCCTTCATTGCCGATCATCATACCCCAAATAGAGTAACGCTCCTCCTCCGGCATACCGGCCAGATCCGCCCACAGCGGCAGCTCATATTCCCCTGCGCGGATGCGCTCCGGCAGGTCGTGAATCAGGCCGGGCAGCGCCGCCCCTTTCCACACATCGCTGATTGTAGATCCACAGTAGGGCTGTCCCTGGGCGGGATAGTTTCTGGCATAGCTGTCAGGCAAAACCTTGCCATTGACATCCTCCCAGGGGATAGCCTTCCCGTTATTGTCCACGATGGTGCAAGGATACCAGGTGTTGTGAGGGTTGCCTACGCCAAAACGGGGCCAGGCGAAGGGGTGCGCGCCATTAGTATTTCCCGCCTTATCCATACCGAAGACCTGCGCCCCTGCCTTCCAGGCCATGGCAAGCCCGTCGCCAATGTCGTTGGGGTCCCAACGGTAGCTGTTGCCGGTGATTTCGGTGCTATAGGTCCAGACCGTGCAGGCGTAGCCGCTGGCAATGACCACGCTTTTCGCCTGGAATACATAGAATTCCCCTGTTTTCATGGAGAAGCCTGTCGCGCCAATCACCCGTGCGCCGGGCTTGCCTCCCTCGGTCAGGAGGCTGGTCACCATCACTCGCTCGAACAGCTCCGCACCTTCCCGCCGGAGCCCTTCATAGATCACAGGCTTCAAATACTGGCCGCCTCGCAGCTTGACGGCAATCAAATCCTGATAATCGTAGGCCTTTAACAGGTTTGTCTCAGGGTCGAGGGTGGGGGTTCCGGCGAAATCCCCGTCTGCGTCCCGGATGGGCAGTCCCAGCTTCTCCATCTCCAGCAGCGCTTCCCAAGTGCCTTTTACCGCAATGTAGTCACGGTGCCCCTGTCGGCTGCGGACATTGCCCCGTTTCAGGTTTTCCTCCGGCGTCATAGGTGAATCCGCTCTGTCCAGCACGTTGTTCCAGTGATCCATTCCCGCGCCGCCGCAGCCGCTGCGCTTAATGGGCGCCTTATCCACCACGGCCACCTTACAGCCCCGGCGCACCGCCGCCAGGCCGGCGCAGCCGCCGGCCAGGCCGCCTCCAATCACCAATACGTCCACGTGGACCTCATTCACCTTGCCATAATGCACGGGATACGGCCACGCCAGGCGTTTGGAGCTGTCAGTCTGATATTCCATACCGTTCTCCTTTGTGTTTGTGTTGTTTCCATATGCAGCTTTCATTGGGAGCAGTGTTCTGTGTGTACTAAGCCCCAAAATATCCATGTAGGACGCTTTTGAAAAAGGCAGCCTGTCCAAACAGAAGTTTTCCTGCCCGAACAGGTTGCCTGTTTTCGACCTATCAGACCAACCGCTTTTACAGATATTTTTTGCTCACATCGTAGGTGATGCTGGTTCCGGCATACTCTACCCGCCGCAGGTTTTCCGGCGCGATGTCGGCGCTGCCACCCCGATCCTCCGGATGCGGTGCGACACGGTCATAAATCGTCCGTGTCTCGTCCGGGTCTGGCTTCATCATGCCGGGGGGAGGCCCTTTGGGGCCGTCCTTGGAGCACACCTCATCCCCGTGCTCCAACGCATACCGCGCGCAGGAGAGGCAGGCATCGAAGAATTCTGCCTTCATCACAAATGCGCCGCCGTATAGCATGGTAAATTCACTGCGGTACCGGTTTATTTTCTCCAAATTGTTCAGCCAACTCTGAAGGCCACCGTTCAGCCGCTTACCCATAGGCATGAACTCGTCTCCACTAATCAGGAAGTGAGCTTTCCGGTCCAGGAACACCAGGCTACTCTCCGCATGATCCGGAATGGAAAATGCCTGAATATCCCGTCCTTTCAGGGGAATCCATCCGCCGTCTTCCACCACGGTGATGGGATAGTCCTTAGGAAAGACGATACCATCAAAGCTGGGGAAGGGGACCGTTGCCAGCGGGACAGCCTCCTGGGACATATAGGCCCGCTCAAAATAGCTGTTATTTGCCGTGTGGTCAAAGTGGTGGTGGGTGTTTGCAATTTGTCGCACTGGCTTCTGAGTCAGGGTCTGCATGAACGCCCGGATATTCCCTGCGCCATAGCCGGAGTCGATAGCCAACGCCTCCTCATCTCCTTCTAAGAGATAGGAGTGGTCACCGCTGGAAAGAATACGCCAAGTGCCGGGGGCGATTTCCTCCGCCTTAAAATAGGGCTCATCCATACGAGACAGAGAACCGTCTGCATTGCGAATCCATACGTCATGCTTGCAGGAAAAATCAATCATCTGGATTCACCACCTTCAATCGTTAATCTCTTTTGCCTTGCAGCAGGCTACGAAGTGGTTCTTCTCCAGCTCCTCCAGCTTCTGCGGCTGCAGGCACTCCTCCGTAGCATAGGGGCAACGCTTTGCGAAACGGCAGCCAGGTGCGGGGTTGATGGGGGAGGTAATCTCGCCCTTCAGCAGAATCCGCTTCATCGGGTGAAGAATGTCTGTAGAGGGCACTGCTGAAAGCAGCGCCTTCGTGTAGGGATGCAGCGGACGCTCAAAGAGCTTCCTGGACGGGCTTGTCTCAACCAGCTGCCCCAGGTACATGACACTGATGTCATTGGAGATATGCCGCACAACAGAAAGGTCGTGGGTAACAAACATATAGGTCAGATTTTCCTCCTGTTGGAGGTCCATGAGCAGATTCAGAACCTGCGCCTGAATGGAAACGTCCAGAGCTGACACAGGCTCATCGCACATGATAAACTCCGGGTCCAGGGCGATTGCCCTAGCGATGCCGACCCTCTGACGGCGGCCTCCGTCCAGTTCGTGAGGATAGGCATAGCGCAGGCGCTCCTCAATGCCCACACGACTGAGCAATTCGGTCACTTTCTCCTCAATCTCAGCCTTGTTAAACCGGTGGGATTCCACCAGCGGCTCCCGCACGACGTCATCCAACGTGTATCGGGGGTTCAGAGAGGCATAGGGATCCTGAAAAATGATTTGCATCTTCTGGCGGACGCTGTGCAGCCCTTTCCCCTTCAGCTTTGAGATGTCCTCGCCGTTGAGAAAAATCTGACCGTCGGTAGGCTCATACAGCCGAATAACGGTACGGCCCAGTGTAGATTTGCCGCAACCGGACTCTCCGACGATGCCCATGGTCTTGCCTTTTTCAATTTTCATGGTGATGCCATCGACCGCGTGATTGGTGCCGGCAGGAACGGAGAAATACTTTTTCAGATCTTTGATTTCAATCAGTGAAGCCATTTATTACGCCTCCTTCTTTACACGCAGGCAGCGGCAAAAATGCCCCGGTGTGATTTCCACATCTGGAATTGCGCCCTGCTCACATTCCGGAGTTGCGTATTCGCATCTCGGAGCAAACGGACAACCTTTGGGGAGGTTTGTTGGGTCAGGAGGCATACCGTTGATGGGTTTCAGCCGCTCTGTGTCATCGTTCAGCTTTGGGATGGAATCGAACAGGCCACGGGTATACGGGTGAGCAACATGGAGGAAAATATCCTCCTTCGAGCCGCTCTCTACGATTTGTCCGGCATATACCACAGCAACCTTTTCGCACATTTCCGCAACGATGCCGAGGTCGTGCGTAATCAGCAGCATGGACGTATTGAATTCCCCTCGCAGATCCTTGATCATGTCCAGCACCTGAGCCTGAATGGTCACATCCAACGCGGTGGTAGGCTCATCCGCCAGCAGCAGTTCCGGATTGCAGGCCAGCGCCATAGCAATGATGACACGCTGCTTCATGCCGCCGGAGAACTGGTGCGGGTACTCATCATAGCGCTCCGCAGGAATTCCCACCATCTCAAGCATTTCGACGGTGCGCGCCTTTGCCTCAGCCTTTGTAAACCGGTTGTGCAGCGCCACCACTTCGGTAATCTGCTTTCCTACGCTCATAACCGGGTTCAACGCGGTCATGGGGTCCTGGAAAATCATAGAAATCGTGTTGCCGCGAATTTTCCGCATTTCCGGCTCCGGTAGCTTTAGAATGTCTTTGCCATCCAGCAAAATTTCACCGTTCTGAATACGAGCAGGAGGCATTGACAGGATGCGCAAAATCGCTTTGGCAATGGTTGTCTTTCCGGCACCGGTCTCGCCCACCAGCCCCAGCGTTTCACCGCGAGCCAGCGTAAAACTAACGCCATTGACGGCCTGAATCACGTCGCCATCGGATGTATATTCAACGACCAAATCCTTGACTTCAAGAAATTTTTCTTTTGCCATGATTCATCGCCCCCTTAATTCTTCAGCTTGGGATCCATTGCATCCCGCAGTCCGTCGCCAAACAGGTTGATGGCCAACACAGTAATCGCAATCATAAGGCCAGGGAAGATCATCATATACGGATACAGCAGCGCCATGCTTCTGGCATCGGACAACATGGCACCCCATTCTGGCGTAGGCGCCTGAATACCCAACCCGATGAAGGAAAGACCGGCAGCGCCCATGATAGTTCCGCCAACCGACATCGTGGTGCCGACAATCGTTGGAGAGATGATGTTCGGCAGCATATGCTTGAACATGATTTTCGTCTTGGAACAGTCGTAGGAAACGGCCGCCTCCAAGTAATCCATCTCTCGCTCTTTCAGGCACATGGCACGAGTAGAGCGGATACTCATTGGAATACCGCCAATGCTCATAGCCAGAACCGTGTTGATGAAGCCGCCGCCCAATACGGTAGAGATTACAATGGCCAGCAACTGTCCGGGAATTGCCTGCCAAACATCGCAGATGCGCATGAAGAAGTTATCAATCGCTCCACCGTAATAGCCAATGATTGTACCAAGTACAGTGCCGATGACTGCTGTAAACAGGGAGCCACAGAACCCCAATGCCAGGGAATAACGACCACCGTAGAGGATTCTTGAGAAAATATCCCGTCCCATGCTGTCAGTGCCAAAGATATGTGCCGCAGAAGGGGCTTGTTTTGCAGCGGTTACGTCAATTTCATACGGGTCATAGGGGGCAATCAGTGGCGCTGCAATGCTTATAATCACCAGAAACACCAGCACACCCAGAGCAACCATTGCAACCTTGTCCTGTGCCAGCCGGTGCAATATGAGGGACATATTCGACCGCTTTTTATGCGTTGCCGCAGCATTCCGAGTTGCTTTTTTCTTCTGTAACGTATTACTTTCCACTGCCCTTTCCTCCTTTTCCAGATGCATAGGATATATATTGCGCCCTGATGCGCGGGTCGATCAAACCATAAATCAGGTCAACCAGCAGCACCGCAGAAGCAGAAAAGATGGCCAGCAACAACACGCAGCCCCGAACGACAGGATAATCTCTGTTGCTGATTCCGCTGAGCATATAGGTTCCGATGCCAGGGAAGGTGAACACGGTTTCAATAATCACAGTCCCTGCAATCACCTGACCGAACTGACCGCCTAACTGACTCAGAATGGGAATGCAGGCGTTGGGAAGCATATGCAAATAGGTGACCTTTCCTTCCTCCAGGCCCTTTGCCCTTGCTGTAATGACGTAATCAGAATTCATAACCTCCAGCACTGCGCTCCGCGTTGTACGCAAATTGTTGGCAATGCCGCCCAGGGAACCGGCAATAATAGGCATGATCCAGCTTTTCCATGAGCTGATACCCATAGCTGGCAACCAACCAAGTGTTTGAGAAAACAGCTGCACCATTAGCATGGCCAGCCAAAATCCGGGAATTGCAACGCCCACCATCGCCAGAACGGAGATGAGATGGTCGGCAACTTTACCGCGGTCCAGCGCGCAGACGATTCCCAGAGGGATACCGACCACAACGTTCACAAAAAGGCAAATCAAGCCCAATGCCAATGTTCGTGGCAAACGTGAGGCAAACTCGCTTACTACTGGCGCTTTTGAAATATAGGAAGTGCCCAAATCAAACTGAATGAAGGTTTGATACAAGTACCGCCCCAGCTGAACCAGGAAGGGGTCATTCAGGCCCAACGACTCTCGGTATGCTTCCCGCTCCTCCACAGTGGAGGTTGACCCCAGAACAGTCAGAGCTGGGTCGCCAGGTACAAAGTACATGATGGTGAAAATAATAATTGCTACGCAGAAGATCACTAAGACAAGACCAAGCAGCCGTTTAACGATGTATTTCCACATAGTTATCTCCTTTCCAAATAAGGTCTTTGCGCAGGTTTCGCTCAACTAAGAATTCTGTCAATCCGCACGCGATCAACAGTGCAGGTCCACAACTTAGAACTTTTTTCATTGTTTAAGCTTTTTTTTAAGGTACCCTAACATCTCTGTCAGGGCACCTTTTACATTCAACCGGCGCTCTGCTGTTTTGCTACACTCACATCACTGAGCATAGGTGAACGCGCCAGGCAGGAGGATAGACTTGTCGTTCATCCAAATGCCGGTAATGACATCGTTCTGATACGCAATGTAGGAGACACCGCAGGTGGTTCCCTCTACATAAGCATTATCAACGGTGTACTGCCAGAAAGCATTCATGTCTTCTTCAGTGGCATCTACGCTCAGCGCGGCAGCCAGCAAATCCTGATATTCCTGGCTATCCACGAAGCCTTCGGTTGTGCCAGTAGCATAGGCGTCAGCACTCATGACGTGGGACCAGATGTTGGCCAGATAGTCAGAGGAACGGGTGCTGTTCAGATACAGATCCCACTCAGTGGAGTCAGAGGCGACAGAGGCCAGAACGTTCGATTCCAGTGCGCTCAACTCACATTCAATCCCAGCCTCCGCCAGCATGGCCTTTACCAACACGGCTGTTTCAGAATCTCCGGACTGGCAGAGGAGGGTCAGAGTTTCGCCCTGATAGCTGCTCTGCGCCAGATATTCCTGCGCCTTTTCGGGGTCAGAGTTGGATGTCTGATAGTTGTCCCAGGTCTCCCACTCGGCGTTGTAA
The DNA here is from genome assembly GCA_021205455.1 of Clostridiales bacterium. GTDB lineage: Bacteria > Bacillota > Clostridia > Oscillospirales > Oscillospiraceae > Onthomonas. The sequence continues at coordinate 10,136 of JAJPXL010000167.1, read as the reverse complement.
TCCGGGAATACAGAAGTACCCAAAACGGAGACAGGAGAGTTAGATGCACTGCCCATACCAATGCTCATATCCTCACTGCCCACAGCGTAGAAGATAGCGAGGCGCAAATTCACATCGTTGCAGAGGCTGTCTTCACTGCAGTTGGCTTCCAAATAGTTGACACCGTTGGCAGGAGCAGATGTCAGGGTGTAGCCGTCGCTATATGCGCCGCCCTCGGAGAAGCTGTCAATATAATCAGCAGGCATCTGCGTGCACATATCAGTCATCCCAGTGGTCAGGCCAGTAATCTTCTGAGTAGATTCGGAAATGCTCATCAGGACGATATTGTCCACGTTGGCCTGCTGACAGGCCTGCTTCAGGGAGTCATCAGTCTGCCAATAGTCCTCATACTTTGCCATAGTGACAGAAACACCATCGGTGTAATCGACCAGGTAGTACGGGCCAGTGCCACACTCATCAGAGGCAAACTGGCTGCCGGAAGCATCATATGCAGCTTCGGTGAACATGAAGCAGCGCAGCACAATGTTCTCCAGCTCACCCTTGTTGGACAACTCCCTGGTGCAGGTCATAACCACAGTAGTGTCATCCGCAGCTTCCCAGCTCTCCACAACACCCCAGCCGGAGGTTTGACCGAATTCCTGGGTCTTCTGGAAGGAGAATACCACATCGCTGGCGGTCAGGTGGTTGCCGGCATGGTCGTAGATGTTATCATAGATGTAGAAGGTGTATACGTTGGAACCGCTCTCGTGGTCATAGCCACCATATTCGCCGCGATTGGCATCCGCCAGAACAGGCACCATTTCACTTCCGATGCCGTCAGACAGCTGGAACAGCATTTCGTACATTGAGTAGACCTCTGTAGAAGAGCTCCACAGGCTCATGGGGTTGACACTGAGCCGATCGGCATCCAGCGTGATTGTGTCATGCTGGACTGTTGCAGCAGATGCCTCGCCTTCGCTTTCGCTCTCCTCCGCTTCGGATGCAGAAGCGCCGCTGGAGCCATCAGACGAACCGCCACTGTCCTCGGTGCTGTTGCCTCCGCAGGAAACCAGGGCACAGGCCATGGCCAGCGCCAGCAATAATGCTAACAATTTTCTTTTCATTGTTACATAACTCCTTTTTATTTTTTTAATTTTACATGCGTTCTGCATGGAAAATCCGAGGTTCTCCATCAGGCCAGCAGCAGCTCACGCAATGCAGATTTCATCGCATCCGGCATATACATGGCTTCCAGCGTGGAGAGCTTACTGATATTTGAACCGGGGCCGGTCAGGATACGGAAGGCCGTCTCCTTTGTCCCAAATGGAATCTGCGCACGGTTTAGCATGACGAAAGCGTGATGTTCTACGTCATTTGCCATCAGTGCAGCATTCGGATGCAGCGTGATTACCAGCCTTTGCAACACATCGACCTTCTGTACGGAAATCGTCAGGACGTGTCTGTCTTCGTCCCAGCTTTGCTCATATGCTGCATCATTTCCATCTTTGGTTACGCTGGCAACGGAATCTGCGCCCACACCGTAAAGTTCCACGGCATAGTCCCGCTGGGCAGGAATCAGCGCTGTATCTCCCTCTGCCGCCTCAATGACGAAGGACTTCTCATCGCTCCAGTGCAGGCGGTATGTGGTGGTGACAAAGCTGCCCTGCTCAAAGGCCATGGAAATACCGTCGTCCTCGTACAGTGTAAAGCTGCCGTCTCCGCCACAAAATACTTTAATTCTCATCCTCTTGGGGTTATCTGTCCGACTGCTGACATCCTCAGCGAAATCGAGCGGAATAATGCTGCCAACTTTAGCCAGCACGGGAATGGTATTAATGTCTCGATGCATCTGTATGGTACGTCCACCTTGATAGATTATACCGGTAAAAAAGTCAATCCAGGTTCCATTCGGCAGCCAGGTTTTGACTGTACCCATCTTCGTCTCCGGATCGGACTTTGCAGTAATGGGATTGACAACCAGCTCGGAGCCAAAGAAATACTCATTTTTGTGCTTATAGGCGTCTCCCATATCTGGGTACTGGTAGTACATTGGCTGAATCAGAGGACTGTTCTTTGTATGGAACTTGTAGTTCATGGTATAGATATACGGCACCAGCTCATGGCGGAGAGTCAGGAACTGCCGCATTACCCGTTCGGAATCGGTACAGAATCTCCATGGTTCCTTGCTGGTGAACGTTTCGTCGGAGCTGTGCAGCCGCATGATGGGGGAGAACACACCGAACTGTACCCAACGGGTTGTCAGTTCATCATCCCGATAGCCATTGCGATGTCCACCGATGTCATGGCTCCACCAGCCATAGCCCACGTTGGAAGCAGTAGAGGTAAAGTAAGGCTGAAAGTCCAGTGACTCCCAAGTGATAAAGGTGCTACCAGAGAAACCGATGGGGTATCTGTGGGAGCCAAGACCCGCATAGCGGGAGAAGTTCATAGCCCGTTGACCGTTCCTGGCGTTATCCACGTAATGATAGTGGTTCAGCATCCAGAGAGGGTCATAGCCCGGTACCTTGGAGTTGGAGCCTTGTTGCCAGTCGATCCACCAGAAATCAACGCCCTTTTCCTCCTCTGGATGGTGCAGGTACTTGAAGTAGGCATCCATAAAGTCGGGATTCGTCACATCAAAGGGAATAGGGGTTTCCTGCTCCGCATCCATGCCCAACGCTTCCGCCATGGCCGGATACATCTCTTCATGGGCACGCACACCGTCTGCCGGGTGAACGTTGAGAGAGAAGTGCATTCCATTCTCGTGAATTTCTTTCATCATCCCTTCGGCATCCGGAAACAGCTCCCGGTTCCAGGTGTAACCTGTCCATCCCTTGCCGTATTTAGGATCAATGTCCACATAATGCCAGTCCATATCCAACACGCCTACGGCGATTGGAATCTTTTCCTCCCGGAATCGCTTTAGCAGCCCCAGGTATTCTTCCTGGGTATACTTGTGGAACCGGCTCCACCAGTTGCCCAGTGCATAGCGGGGCAGCATGGGCGTGCTTCCCGTGAGCTGATAGAATACGTCGAGAATCGCCAAATATTCCCGTCCATAGTTCAGGAAATAAATATCCTTATGGCCCTCCGGGGCGGGGTGCACCCAACCGTTATCATCAAATACGAGAGAGGAGCTGTCATCGATCACGGAGAAGCCGTTCATGCTCATCAAACCGTCGCCCAAATCTACAGGCACATCCGGATCACCCCATACATGGGTCTCATCCTCGGAATCCTTATAGTACCAGTCTCCTACGGTATTGTCCAAGGTGGAAGCAGTGCCTCTCAGATTCCCTCTGGTTTCCAGCCCCATATCCCCATAAAACCAGGTGCCACACTTTTTCAGATAACTGTTCCCCACCATTTGAATATTCAGGTTGTTGCTGGAGAACGGGCACTCTTTTTCGTAGCTAACAATCAGGTAGTCAGTTATAATTTGAAGGGTTCCATTCTTATCCTGCACGTGATAGGCTGGAACAGGAAAGTTCCGATTCAGCACGATTTGGGTCGGTCGATCGACAAATTCCCCATTTGGGCTATACTCCATCCGAATCATCCTCTCAGTGAGGACAGTGAAACGGTACCGTTTTCCGGCAACGACAGCCTGTGGGTTTGCATTGGCGTTGCGGTCTGCTTTGTATTTTTGCATTTTTTAACATCCCTTTCTGCGGTTTTGCCCTCTTTGTAGCTGCACCGATGGCACGCACCAAACGCAGCCTAATCATCATGCGAGGCAGCCTGTTGCCCGGTTTTCTGTCTCCAGTTAGAGGCGCAGCCAGAACTGCAACCCCACCATGCAGTTGGAAGAAGCTTCCTCAATTTGCTTTTGTAATTATATTTTAGTCATCCGACGTCTTTATTTCAACTGCGTTTTTTTCACAAGTGGCTTTTCCAAAAAGTGCAGTTGCCTTCACAAGGCAACAAAACTGATAGCTGGAAAGCCATTCCTCGCATCAGGGGAAATGATAAAAACACCTGAATTCAGAGCGATACGCCCTGAATTCAGGTGTTTTCATTTCATGTGGATACAGGCTCAGGCTTCCGTATCGCCTTTCAAAATGGGAAGGCGGTTGGTCATTTCTGAAGCATAGAACATAATAGTATCCACCAAATAGCTTGTAGCATTATTCATCAACGTTCCCTTTGGAATTAGGAGAAATTCCACCTTTGGAAGCGGCTGCTCAAAGTCAAGGTCAAGTTTAATCAAATCCCCTCTAAGGATATAGTCCAGCGCTGTCAATTCTGGAACAAAAGTGTACCCCAATCCCGCGGCAGCGGCGTGAACCTGCGCTACCGCGCTGGGAACCTCTATGACCGGTTCTAACTGAAAACCTTCGCTCTTAAATACCGCTTCATAGTAAAGCCGGGTCAGGTGATTTTTTGCAGTAAAGATGCACGGCAGGTTGGCAAGATCCCGAACACCCAAGGTGCGCTCAGCCAGGGAGGACATTTGTTTGCCTACTACGCCAATATTATTGCTTGTCAGCAGAGGAATTGCTTCCGCCTTGTCGTCTGCCAGGCCCAACAAACTGGAAACAATAATATCTGCCGTTCCTTGGTCCAGCGTAGACTGCACTTCCTCTTCCTCAATATATTGAATTTGAACCTTAATGCCAGGATACTGTGCAAGAAAGGATGGCAGCACATAAGGAATCAGAAACGTATTCGCCATGCGGTAAGACGAGGATATACGAATGACGCCCTCAGGTTTTGACTGCATCTCTGTCAGGTTGTTTGACGCAACATTGAGCATTTCAATGGCAGGTTTGATGCGCCGGTATAGTTCCTCACCCTCAGCAGACAGATGATTTCCCTTTGCAGAGCGAACAAAAAGCTTGCAGTTCAACTCTTCCTCCAGCCGGTTGACCGCTTTGGATATGGTTGAGGGAACAACTCCCAGCGCTTTTGCGGCTGTGGACATATTACGATACAGTGCTACATAATAAAACAGCTTGTAGCGATCAAAATTGTACACTTCATTCATGCGTTCTGCCCTCCTCTATTTCACAAAAATCCGTTGCAATAAAATTCACTTTTTCCTCTTTGACAGTACGCGGACAGCGCATCAAGCAACGCAATGGTATATTTCATGTCTTTTTTCTGCACTTATTATATACAATTTTCACAGTTTCTGCAATACGTCTTTTGAAAATGTATACAAAGCTCATATGAGCATACACTCCCGCTGACTCAGCAATTCTTTCAACCTCATATTGTCATTCCTGCCATGGGCATCGAAATCACTTGGAAGTAGTGGTAGGTAAGTCATTGAAGCTATCTCAGGCTTTCTCCCTCTTCACAGCAGACATTCGAATTTCACGGCATCCGGCGTTCCATCAATGAAACAGATGTCTCAACGTCATTCACCTTTTGGAGGGCTCCTGTCGTTTTCGCTCCACCAAGATAGCCTCCAATTCAATGCGATTCTGTTTTAGGTGCTGGCGCATGGCGTTAGCTGCTGCCTCTCCGTCATGGGCGGTGATTGCCTCATCAATGGCGCGGTGTCCAATGATGGTTTCTGACTGTAGCCGGTTGCCATTTAGGGTGCCAAACAGTTCCACAGAGTAAGTGATAATGGGAATCAACTTTGGCATCACCAGGTTGTGGGTACACCGGGCAATGCTGGTATGAAATTCCTTGTCCTTGGGCAGATGATTGCGCCCGGCAAGAATTTCTTCCTCCACCAGCAGGCGACTCTGATGTAGTTGGACAATATCATCCTCTGAGGCACGCTGAGCAGCCATGCTGGCTATCCACGGTTCAATTACCGTTCGGGTTTCCACAAGGTCTAAGGCCAGTTTGAGCTGGTCAGAATAATAGGCAAAGCCCAGTGGGTCATCAATTTGCCCAGGGTTGTCAGCAATATAGGTTCCCTTGCCCCGGCGAATCTCCAGCACATTGCGCGCAACCAGAAGTTTAACAGCCTCTCGCACGCTGCCCCGACCCACATTGAGCTGTGCGCCAAGTTCGAACTCGTTCGGCAGTTTGTCTCCGCTGGTTAGTTGGTTCTCGATAATAAGCTGCGAGATTTGATCCGCCACCTTTTCTGGCAGCGTTTGCTCTGCGTGCTGTATACTCTCAAATTGTGAATACTCCATTTTATGATTCCTTTCCATTCTGTGTACATGATGTACAGTTGTTGTTTTTTGACATCATTATACACGAAATACCTGAAGCAGACAAGTGGCTTTCTGCTGTTGGAATCATGTTTCTATTACTCTGCATGGTGGCATTTCGGAGAAAGAAGCCGGGGCACTGCATCACACTTCGATTGACTACACGTTTACAACATAAATCGACATCAGCCCGATACAATACAATGCTTTCTTTTAAAAGCAAACAATGATAAAATCCGGCAGAAAAGGGATTCTCTTTTGCACAGCCACCATTGTGAATCTACTAAGTATAGCTGTCGATTTTTGCTTTTGCGGGGGATTGTCATCTAAACACTATGCGCGTTTTTTACAAAAAAAGATGATAAAAAATGTAAAAAATCACAATTGCAACGTCGGACGTATGATGTTATAATTGAAGCAACTTCAGATGAAGAGTTTTCTTCATCGTCATTTACTCCCTACTTCTTACTTTGTTTTGGTTCAGAGAGCTTTGGAATCGGTAGGTAACGTTTTTCGAAAATGAAGCCACGCGCAGAAGAAAGGACATAAGCGCAATGTTGACAAGTCAGAAAATGAGAACGCTAGCGGCAGAGCTGGACCCGCTGCGCCTTGGCACCGGCTGGAAGCCGGAGGACCTGTCCAAGCCCCAGATTATTATTGAGAGTACCTTTGGCGACAGCCACCCCGGCTCCGGTCATTTGGACAAGCTGGTGGCCGCCGCCCGGGAGGGCGTGGCCGAGGCCGGAGGCTACGGCGCGCGCTATTTCTGCACCGATATGTGCGACGGCGAGAGCCAGGGCACCGATGGCATCAACTTCTCCCTGGCCAGCCGGGAGATGATCGCCAACATGATTGAGATTCAGGCCAACGCCACCCCCTTTGATGGCGGCGTGTTCATCGCCAGCTGCGACAAGGGGCTGCCCGGCAACCTGATGGGCCTGGCCCGGGTCAACATTCCCTCCGTGGTCGTCACAGGCGGCACCATGGCCGCCGGGCCGGAGATGCTGACGCTGGAGCAGCTGGGGATGTACTCCGCCATGTATGAGCGGGGGGAGATCGACGAAGCCCGCTTCTGCTGGGCAAAGGAGAACGCCTGCCCCAGCTGCGGGGCCTGCTCCTTCATCGGCACCGCCTCCACCATGCAAATCATGGCCGAGGCCCTGGGCCTGGCGCTTCCAGGCAGCGCTTTGCTGCCCGCCACCAGCCCCGACCTGCTGGACTACGCCCGCCGGGCAGGAAAGCAGGCGGTGGCTCTGGCCACCATGGACCATATGCGGCCCCGGGACATCGTCACCATGGACAGCTTTGAGAACGCTATCATGGTCCACGCCGCCATCTCCGGCTCCACCAACTGCCTGCTCCACCTCCCCGCCATAGCGCATGAGTTCGGCATTGAAATCGACGGCGACACCTTTGACCGGCTGCACCGTGGCGCGCACTACCTGCTGGACGTGCGGCCCGCCGGACGCTGGCCCGCTGAGTTCTTCTACTATGCCGGCGGCGTCCCCGCCATCATGGAGGAGATTCGCAGCGTACTGCACCTGGATGCCATGACCGTTACCGGCAAGACCCTGGGCGAAAACCTGGACGAGCTGAAGCAGAACGGCTTCTATGAGCGCTGCCAGCACTGGCTGGACCAGGCCAACGCCAAATACGGCACCCATGTGACCAAAGAGGACGTCATCCGGCCCTTCGACCGGGCCATCGGCACCGACGGCTCCATCGCTGTCCTCAAGGGGAACCTGGCCCCCGAGGGGGCAGTCATCAAGCACACCGCCTGCCCCAAAGAGATGTTCTCCGCCGTACTGAACGCCCGCCCCTTCGACAGCGAGGAGGCGTGCATCGACGCGGTGCTGCACCATCGGGTCCAGCCGGGGGACGCCGTCTTTATCCGCTACGAAGGCCCCAAGGGCAGCGGTATGCCGGAGATGTTCTACACCTCCGAGGCCATCTCCTCCGACAAGGAGCTGGGCCGCAGCATCGCCCTCATCACTGACGGGCGCTTCTCCGGGGCATCCACCGGGCCGGTCATCGGCCATTGCAGCCCGGAGGCCCAGGCGGGCGGCCCCATCGCCCTGGTGGAGGAGGGCGACCTGATCCACCTAGACGTAAAGGCCCGTGTGCTGGACATTGTGGGCGTCAAGGGGGAGCGCAAAACGCCGGAGGAAATCGACGCCATTCTGGCGGAGCGGAAAACGCACTGGAAGCCCAAGCCGGCGAAGTATCCCAGCGGGGTGTTGCGCTTGTTCTCCGAGCTGGCGGAGTCCCCCATGAAGGGCGCATACCTATCCTATGACCACATTGGAAGGGAGTGAGGGATGAAAAATTGTTACAAAAGAACCCAAACCACTGTACAGAAAGTAGGTGAGGCCGCGCTAAAATTTTATCTTAAAGGCATGCAAATAATTGTGTACAAATTTCAAAGAACTCTAACAAAGTTGAAAGGAGAATACCGTATGAAAAAAGTATTAGCTCTGACCCTCGCCCTGGCTATGGCCTTTAGCCTGGTAGCCTGCGGCAGCTCCAGCTCCAGCAGCTCCGGCACCGAGGATTCCACCTCCTCCAGCGGCGCATCCAGCGCCTCCGAGGGCGATTCCACCGAGGCCGAAGGCAGCGGCAGCAGCACCGAGGCTGAGGACGGCGCCGAGTCCACCAGCAGCGATGGCACCGATGATTCCCTCCATGACACCGCTAACATCGACAACTCCGTGACCCGTTCCTCCATCACCGTGGCCTGGACCTCCGCTACCTCCATCGACCCCTGGGGCACCGACAACAGCACCGCCGGCAACTATGAGGTGTACGAGATGCTGTTCGAGACCTCCGCAGACGGCGAGTTCTACGCCCTGCTGGCCGACGCCAGCCGCGGCGAGTACGGCGGCTACGACCATGAGGAAGGCTCCACCACCTACACCGTGTACATCTATGATTACATCTATGACCATGAAGGCAACCACATCACCGCTTCTGACGTAGCTTACAGCTATATGTATCAGTATGAGAACGCCACCACCTCCAACTGGCAGACTCTGGTCTCCGTAGAGGCCGTGGACGACACCACCGTCCTCTTCACCTTCACCGAGGAACTGACCGCTCTGGGCGCACTGGAAAACTTCCTGACCCGTTGCTTCATCGTTTCCGAGAACTGCACCGCCAACCTGACCAACAGTATGTGCGGCACCGGCCCCTACAAGTTCGTCTCCTACACCTCCGGCTCCACCCTGGTAATTGAAAAGAACGACGACTACTGGCAGACCGACGAGAGTCTGCGTCGTCAGGAGTCCCAGGCCAACGTCCAGACCATCACCTATCAGTTTGTGGATGAGGGCAGCTCCCGTGAGACCGGCCTCCAGTCCGGTGCCCTGGACATGGTTTTTGAGATGGAACAAGAGAACCTGGATGGCTTCCTGGAGGGCAGTGAATATGGCGACCAGTACAGTGTTTATGCATATGCACAGAAATTCGTTTACTATCTGGCACCCAACTGCAGCGAGGATATGCCTACCAGTGACATCAATCTTCGTCTGGCTATCTTTAATGCTATTGATGTAGATGGCATAATCACCGCTCTGGGTGGTGGGTACAACCGTCTGTATGGCCTTGCCGGCGACTACTATTCTGATTACGACTATGTCGATTGGGCCAGCGTTGAAGGCTACAACACCAACAGCGGTGCCAATACGGAGGCTGCCGCTGAGTACCTGGCACAGTCCTCTTACAACGGCGAGACGCTGACCATCATTTGCCGAAGCACTTATAACGACGTTGCCACCATCATCGCCGCCCAGCTGGCTGCCGTGGGCATCAACGCCGAGGTAAAGGGCCTTGATAAGGCCACCTTTACCACTACTCAGGCCGACGCTTCAGCATGGGATCTGTCTTTGACCTATATGGCTGGCGACTATAATGTCTCCGTCTGGAGCCACGGCTTCGACTACAACTCTAATGGCGCCGATGGTTCTTCCACCGCTTACTTCTCCGTCAACGACGAGTGGCAGGCTCTGCTTGAGCTGTGCAACACCGTGGAAGGCCACACCA
>JAJPXL010000151.1 GCA_021205455.1 Clostridiales bacterium | reverse complement strand
CCCCCCCCCCCCCCCCCCCCCCCCCCCCCCCCCCCCCCCCCCCCCCCCCCCGCCGGGGGCTGCTTCATGGGATACCTCCATGCGCCGGGGCGCTGCCGTCAGGTGGATGGGTGCTCTGCACCATCCTATGCGCCGGGCAGGCAAAAGGTTTTCCTCTGCCCTTCTTTCCCTGCAAACCACCCCGCCGGCGGATGCCGGTCTTACTTCCCCTTCAAAATGGCGTCCGCCTGCCGCCAGTTGGGGCAGAAGGACTCCAGATAGCGGTAGAATCGGGCGTTGTGGCTCCCCTCCAGCAGGTGGGTCAGCTCGTGGTACAGCACCATTTCCAAGCACTCCGGCGGGTACTTTGCCAGGGCCAGGTTCAGGGTGATGCTCCTGGTTGACGGGTTGCAGCTCCCCCACCGGGAGGACATCTTCCGCACCTGCCACCGGCTGACGGTCAGCCCGGTGCGCTTCTGGCACCGCTCCAGCAGGGGAGGAACGGCCTGCTTCATCTGGCGGCGGTACCATTCGTCCAGCACGCCCTCCCGCTGCTCCGCTGTGCTGGGGCCGACCTCCAGCAGCAGCCTGCCGTCCCGGCCGGTGATGTATCCGCAGTTCTCCTGAATAGGCCGCACCTCCAGCGTCCACAGCTCCCCCCAGACGGGCAGCTGCTCCCCGGTGACGTAGGCGTGGGGCTGCAGATCGGGCCTGGCCTGCATCTGGGCCTGATGGGTGTCGATCCACCGGCGTTTGGCGCGGACGAACTCCGCCACCTCCCGGTCTGTGGTGCGGCGGGGGCAGGTGACGGCCACATGGCCGTCCGGCTTCTTCAGCCGGAGGTACATATTCTGAATCGCCTTGCGCTCCACCGTGACGGTCAGGCCGTCTATGACCAGCTCCTTCATGGTACACTCCCCCTTTTCCGTTGCATTATCGCCATTATACCCGGAAATGAGGGCGGAGGCAAGGGCGGAGTTCGGTTATTTGCGCCTTATCCCCCCAGCCGGTACCAGCGCAGGCTGTCGGTGGAGTGGGTCTGCCGCAGCAGCAGGCCGCTGCACACGAAGTCCGCCGCCAGCAGCGCCAGCACTGGGGGCAGCAGGAAGCCGGGCAGCACCGCCACGAAGCGGGTCATCAGCGGCTGCACCCAGGTCACCAGGGCGACCCCCAGCACCCCCCAGCACAGGGAGAAGGGCAGACAGACCCGCCCCTTCACGTTGCCCGGCAGGGCGCTGTAGTTCCAAAAGGCCACCCCCCAGCACCGCTCGTAAAACAGGCCCATGCCGTACTCCGCCAGGCTGGCCACCGCCGCCGACCCCAGGAACAGCAGCGGAACGCTGCGCTGCACCGCCGGAGGCAGCAGCAGAATCCCCACCGCCCCCAGTCCGTACACCGGGCACAGCGGCAGCAGCAGGAAGCACTTCCGGTCCTTTTTCCTGGCGTCCGTGACCCGGGCAAAGGCGACCTCCAACAGGAATCCCAAAAAGGAATAGAGGATGCCGTACCAAAAAAGCTCCATTCTCTTCACCCCTGGTCAGTATGGTCGCCTGCGGGGCAAACCATACGAAACCGGGGCAGATTTTCCGGTGAAAAATCTGGCGCAAAGTCCCGCCGCCCAGCCTTGCCGCACCGGGCAAAGTATGCTATACTGGTACCGATACCAGGAGAGGACGTGGTTTTACGATGCGGCATTTGATCGACTTTGGTGACTTGACCCGGGCGGAGTGGCAGACCATCTACGACCGTGCGGAGCAGATCATGGCGGACCCGGCAGCCTACAGCGAAGCCTGCAAGGGGAAGATTCAGGCCAACCTGTTCTTTGAACCGTCCACCCGCACCAACTTCTCCTTCCAAACGGCCATGATGCGGCTGGGGGGCAGCATCTTCGGCTTCGCCGACCCCAAAAGCTCCTCGGTGGCCAAGGGGGAGACGCTGAAGGATACCATTAAAATGGTATCCGCCTACGCAGATGTGGTGGTCATGCGCAACCCCAGGGAGGGGGCGGCCAAGGCGGCCTCCCTCTACTCCGAGTCCCCCATCATCAACGCCGGGGACGGCGGCCATATGCACCCCACCCAGACCATGGCCGACCTGACCACCATTCAGCACTACCTGGGCAGGGTGGACGGCATCTCCATCGGTCTGTGCGGCGACCTGAAAAACGGCCGGACGGTACACAGCCTCATCAAGGCCCTGGCGAAGTTTGACAATGTGAAGTTCTACCTCATCGCCCCCCAGGAGCTGCGCATCCCGGAGTATATGCGGGCCTTTATGCGGGCGCAGAATATGGGCTTCGTGGAGGTCACCAGCCTGGAGGCGGTGATGCCCAACCTGGACGTGCTGTACATGACCCGCATCCAGCAGGAGCGGTTCCAAAGCCCCATCGAGTATGAGCAGGTGAAGGGCGTCTATGTGCTGACCCGCCGCAAGCTGGAGCGGGCCAGGGAGAATATGCTGGTGCTGCACCCCCTGCCCCGGGTGGATGAGATCTCCGTGGACGTGGACGACGACCCCAGGGCCAAGTACTTCGAGCAGGCCCGGTGCGGGATGTACGCCCGGATGAGCCTGCTGATGGACCTCGCCATGCAGGAGCACCGCATCCCCGACCCGGTGGAGATCGGCACCAGGCCGGTGTGCAGAAACCCCAACTGCATCACCCAGTATGAGCATTACCTGCCCCCGCTGGTGAAGGAGACCGGCGGCAGGCAGTGCTGCGCCTACTGCGACAAGGAGCTGGACTGACGCTCGGCCCAGTCTGCCCCAGCCACTGCCGGGGAAAATATCCCCTATCCCTTCCTTTTCCAAAAAAATAGTTGACAAACAGCCTCCCCCGTGGTATTATTTACAAGCTGGCAATCGAACTGCGGGTGTAGTTCAATGGTAGAATCCCAGCCTTCCAAGCTGGTCGCGTGGGTTCGATTCCCATCACCCGCTCCATATGCGGCTGTAGCTCAGCTGGATAGAGCAACTGCCTTCTAAGCAGTGGGCCGGGGGTTCGAGTCCCTTCAGCCGTACCATGCCTGGCGTGCGGATGTGCAGTGAGCAATTAAGTCCATCGGCTTCCTTGCTCCTTGCAGCCCCCTCCGCTCCTTAGGCGGCAGCGATTGCAGCAATGTTTCTCTTTATGGTGGGTATAGCTCAGTTGGTTAGAGCGCCAGATTGTGGCTCTGGAGGCCGACAGTTCGAATCTGTCTATCCACCCCACTGATTACCTCTTGGAAGTTTTCAAGGCCAGAGCGGTTGCTTATGTTCTTCCGATCTGGCTTTCTTCTGTGAGAAAAGGACAATGGGATGTCGCCAAGTGGTAAGGCAAAGGACTTTGACTCCTTTATCCGTGGGTTCGAATCCCGCCATCCCAGCCAGAAAATTGCGGGCGTTTCCCGTTGTCATAGCGTGTGCTTCACGCCCCAGTAGCTCAGTCGGCAGAGCACCTGCCTTTTAAGCAGGGTGTCCGGGGTTCGAATCCCCGCTGGAGCACCAGGGCTCCCGAGCGCGGCTGCGTTCGGGAGTTTTTATTTTGTCCTGTTCGATGTCAGCCCCCTCTTCCGCCTGATTGCGCGGAGAGGGGGCTGTTTGTTCGGTTTATTCGATTGGTTCCTCGAAGGTGATAATTACGTTCTTCCCGCTGCCCGGTAGGGAGAAGCGGAGATACACGCACTGGGAGCCGTACCCATTCCAGTTGGCCCCGTTATCATAGGTCTGGGTGAGCTGATAGTAGTTTTCACTCAGCTCGGTCACATCAAACCAGGTGGAGAACGGCGTGGTGCCGGAAAGCTCCTGGTGGCACTCGAAGGAGTCATTGAAGAAGTCTATCCTGCAATGGGAGGCTGTGGTGATGGACGTGCCACGGATATAGAGCGTTTTCGGGAAGCCATCGCTGTCCTGCCCCAGGAATTGATTTTCAATGAATCCGGTCACAAAGTAATCGGCATCCGTGCCAACGTTGCCGTAGGACATATATTTGCCGTCCATGTAGCCCACGTTGTTGTAGATGGAGCCGTCGCTGTCGATGGAGGTGGGAATCAGGTTCGTCACATCATAGCTGGGCGCGGCCTCCTCGGCAGAGATAACCAGCTCGCCCGTCACCGCCGGAATGGTGATGGAGCCATCGGTCGCATCATAAACGTCCGCCGTGATGTCCTCCCCGCCCATGGTGACGGTGACGCTGCTCAGCGTGTACCCGCTGGTGGTGACCGCCAGGACGGTAGAATAGCTCT
>JAJPXL010000168.1 GCA_021205455.1 Clostridiales bacterium | reverse complement strand
GGGGCGGCGGGGGCGATGCGCTTCACCGCCGTCTCCTTCCGCTGGGCCAGCAGCCGGGCCGCCCGGCGGAGATGCTCCGGCGTGGTGCCGCAGCAGCCCCCAAGGATCTTCACCCCCAGCCCCGCCAGCTCGGAGAGCTGCAGGGCGTAATAGGCGGGGTCGCTGTCGTAAAACGTCCGGCCGGACACCACCACCGGGTATCCGGCGTTGGGCATGGCGGAGAGCAGCGGCTCCCCCTCCAGGTTCAGCCCCTGCACCAGCTGGCGCATATGGTAGGCCCCGGAGACGCAGTTGAAGCCCACGGCGTCCACATCGCCGCAACGGGTCATGGCCTGGAGCAGCGCCTGCCCGCTCCGCCCCTCCCGGGTGAAGCCGTCGGGCTGCACCGCAAAGGACACCAGCACGAAGGCGTCCGGGGCCTGCTCCTTAATATAGGAAGCGCACTGGGCCAGGCAGGTGTCGGAGGAAAATGTCTCAAACAGGAAGTGCCGCGCCCCCAGGGAGAGGAAGCAGTCCAGCACCGCCCGATAGCCCTCCCAGGGCCCGGCGTCCCGGGTCTGGGGGATGGGGCCGATGTCGGCAAAGACGTAGGCCTCCCGCCCCGCCGCCGCCCGCTGGGCGTTGCACCAGGCGGCGGCAATGACCGCCTCCACCTGGGCATCGCTTTCCAGCGCGGCGGCGTTGGCGGCGAAGGTGTTGGTCTTGATGGCCCGGCACCCCGCGTCCAGATAGGACCGGTGGATGGCGGTGACCTCCTCCGGGTGGGTCAGGTTGGCCAGCTCGCAGCTGCCCGCCGCGTCCCGGTGGGTAGCGGCCCAGTAGGTGCCCATGGCCCCGTCAAAGAGGAGGAGATTGGATTGTAGATAAGTGCGAATGTCCATATGGTGTCCTCTGCTCAGTTGCTGAGCTGTGATTGATACATTTTCATGATTTTTAGCATGACTATGCTATGTGTTATGTGCCAGCACATAAATTTACCGGCATCTAATAAGTCCGTCCGCTAAATTTAATCTTCATTTTTATCGTCATCTTCTTTATCAGTTTCATCATCAAGTTGTGGAAGTCCACCACTTCTATTGCTGATAAAAGAAT
The DNA here is from genome assembly GCA_021205455.1 of Clostridiales bacterium. Lineage (GTDB taxonomy): Bacteria > Bacillota > Clostridia > Oscillospirales > Oscillospiraceae > Onthomonas. Next base: position 3,139 of record JAJPXL010000168.1, on the reverse strand, counting down.
CAACGCCTACTCCAGCACTTAAAACAGCAATGGCCGCAAGAGCAAAAAACGCAATGCGTGTTCCCATTCTTTCTAAGAATTTTTTATTCTGCAAATCCGCTTCCTCTATTTTATCGGCAATCTCAATCATGGATTCCGTAATAGATGCTACTTCATCCTCAGTGATGTTGGGGTTATCCATTCTTTTTACCAATGCGTCAAGAATCGTTTGATAGCCATGAATGACAGCAGCCTGACTTTTGTTGTTACTTTCTAAGAGCTTGTCGCACTGCTCCATATAGGAGTTTACTGCAATTTTTCCAAAATCAGCAAATACTGGAAATTGGTTAATTATCGCCGTGGCAACGTCCTTATCCATGTAAGGAAGCATGGATGCAAACTGCATAACCTTTTCCTTTGACAAGTTGCGGAATGTATCAATCTTGAGCGCTCTTTTTACGGCCTGTTCAGAAACATATCTTTTGGGAATTTTCTGTGACAAAGCAACTCACCTCCAATACTTTTTCGATTTTAACGCAGAATTTTTAGTTACTAACAGCTAACAGTTTCCCTCACCCCAGCACCTGCTTGGCAATATCCGCGCTCTGCTTGGCGTCCTTGGCGTAGAAGTCCGCGCCAATCTCGGCGGCATACTCCGGCGTCAGCACCGCGCCCCCCACCATGATTTTGCAGGGGTGGCCGCTGGCCCGGAGGGCCTTGATGGTGGCCGCCATGCTGGCCACGGTGGTGGTCATCAAGGCGGAGAGGCCGATGAGGTACACGTCATTGGCGATGGCGGCGTCCACCACCGTCTGCACCGGCACGTCCCGGCCCAGGTCGATGACCTGATAGCCGTAGTTCTCCAGTACCACCTTGACGATGTTCTTGCCGATGTCGTGAACGTCCCCCTCCACAGTGGCCAGGATGATTTTCCCCTTGCTGATGCTGCCGCCGCCCCGGGACAGGATGTGTTTCTTAATGACCTCAAAGGCCTCGCAGGAGGCGTTGGCGGCGTTGATGAGCTGGGGCAGGAAAATTTCGCCCCGTTCGTATCGGTCGCCCACCCAATCCAGGGCGGGGATCAGCCGGAGGTTCACGATGTCCATGGCGTCCTCTTCCCGGAGCAGCGCCTCGGTGAGCCGGGCACACTCCTCCTTTAGGCCCTTGGAGATGGCGGTGTCCAAATCCATAGCGGCGGGGGAGGGGGCCATAGCAGCCGGGGCCGCCTCGCCGCCGGTGAACCGTGCGATATAGGCGGCGCAGTCCCGGTCCTCGCCGGACAGCACCCGATAGGCGGCCACCGCGTCCATCATCTGCTTCTGGTTGGGGTTGAGGATGGGGAGGTCCAGGCCGCAGCACATGGCCTGCACCAGGAAGTTTTCGGTGATGCGCTGGCGGTCAGGCAGGCCGAAGCTGATGTTGGAGATGCCCAGCACCGTGTGGAGCCCCAGCACCTCCCGCACATACCGCACCGCCTTCAATGTCTCCGCTGCCTGCTCCTGCTGGGCGGAGACGGTGAGGGTCAGGCAGTCGATGAACACGTCCTCTTTCGGGATGCCGTAGGCCAGGGCGGCGTCCAAAATCCGTTCCGCGATGGCAATGCGGGCCTGGGCGGTTTGGGGGATGCCTGTCTCATCCATGGTCAGCCCCACCACCGCCGCGCCGTACTTTTTCACCACCGGGAGGATGTGGTCTAAAACCTCCTGTTTACCGTTGACGGAGTTGACGATGGCCTTGCCGTTATAGTACCGCAGCCCTGCCTCGATGGCAGCGGGGTCGGAGGAGTCGATTTGCAGGGGCAGGGACACCACCCCCTGCAGCTCCTTCACCACGTCCACCATCATCTTCGGCTCGTCCAGCCCGGGGAGGCCCACGTTCACGTCCAGGATGTCCGCCCCGGCGTCCTGCTGCTCGATGCCCCGCTGGAGGATGTAGTCCAGGTCGTACTCCCGCAGGGCCTGCTGGAAGCGCTTCTTGCCGGTGGGGTTGATGCGCTCCCCGATGACCCGGACGCCACACAGCTCCGCCACCTGGGAGGGGCAGCAGACGCCGTGGCGGGTCTTTTTCTGCCGGGGAGCGGGGACGGTATCGGCCAGCGCCATCCGAAGGGCGCGGATGAACTCCGGCGTGGTGCCGCAGCAGCCCCCCAGGGCGGTGATGCCCAGCTCGGCGTAGGGCGTCATTTGGGCGGCAAACTGCTCCGCCGTCACGGTGTATTGGTTGGTGGCGGGGTCGGGCAGGCCGGCGTTGGGCTTGATGACGATGGGCAGGTCTGTCCACTGGGTCAGCTCCTGGGCCAGGGGGAAGATCTCCTCCGGCCCCAGGGAGCAGTTGATGCCCACGGCGTCCACCCCCAGCCCCTCCATCGTCAGGGCCATGGCCGCCACGGTGGTGCCGGTGAAGGTGCGGCCGCCGGCCTCGAAGCTCATGGTGACAAAGATGGGGAGGGCGGTGTTCTCCCTGGCGGCCAGCACCGCCGCCTTGGCGTCGTACAGGTCGGTGAAGGTCTCAAAGACCACCAAATCGGCTCCGGCCGCCGCTCCGGCCACCACCATCTCCCGGTAGAGGGCATAGGCGTCGTCAAACTTCAGCGTGCCCAGGGGCTCCAGCAGCTCCCCGATGGGGCCCACGTCCAAGGCCACCAGGGTATCCGTTCCCGCGGCGGCCTGCCGGGCCACGGCGATGGCCTGGCGGATGATGTCCGCCACGGAATACCCCGTCCCCGCCAGCTTGTGGCCGTTGGCCTGGAAGGTGTTGGCATAGACGACGTTGCTCCCCGCTGCGATATACCGCCGGTGGATGTCCTCCACCAGCTCCGGCTGGGTGAAGCACAGCACCTCCGGACGCTGGCCCAGCTTCAGCCCCGCCGCCTGGAGCTGGGTGCCCATGGCCCCGTCCAGGATGAGGTAGCCGGTGTTCAGTCTCTCTTGTATCGTCATGGCGGTTCACCTTTCTCAGATCAGCCCTTTGGGGCGGAAGGATTGAATTGCGCACAGGCCCTTGACAAACGACCTGTGAACGTCTATAATGAGGATAGAAAAAGGGCGCTGCGACAAGCGGTTAGCCCAGGTTAGCTAAGGTTCAAAAGAAACCGTCACCGGCCGGGGTGGCGGTTTCTGCTTGTTACTTTGATCGTCACAGTCCATTGCAGGATGTGGAA
>JAJPXL010000102.1 GCA_021205455.1 Clostridiales bacterium | reverse complement strand
TATCATATCTGAGGCCGATACGATAGTGAAGATTAAGTCAGAGGTTCCCTAAGGAACGTAGCCCCGCCCTGGCAAGGGCAACCGCGGTACCCCTTCCAAGAACCTTGTCTAAGGAGTAACCACCCCCGCCCGGAGGGCAAAGCCGCCCTCCCCTCCAAACGCCTTACCGAAAAACTCCCCCTTCTCCCCTAAACGGGGAGAAGGGGGAGAAGTGCGAAAGGCAGCCCCGCCAGGGGCGGCGGCACAGCGGCGCCTCACCGCTTTTTCAGCAGCGTGGCCCTCACTACGCCCTTGGGGTCTTTGACCAGCAGAATTACCAGCCAAATCACCAGACCCAGGGCCACAACGGACAGGCCCAGGAACAGGTCGTTCAGCATATCCTCCGCCGCCGGGGTGAAGTAGTCCGCCCCCAGCTCGATGTACTCAAAGACGGCGTCCACCAGCCACATCAGGGACGCCCCCCAGTAGAGGAAGCACAGGACGCTGACCTTCATCTCGTCCTTCGGGGCGTGGCTGTACCACACCACGGTGGCGATGACTGCGGCAAAAACAGTCGTCAGCAGAGTCACGGCCGGGCCCCTTTACTGTGCGGAGGCTTCCGCCTCCGGGCTGCGCCGGACAATGACCGTACTGACGGCGGCGAGGATGCCCCAGACGGCGGTCACCAGCAGGGCCATCGCCACCCCGGCGGTGGACATCTCGTGGAGCATGGTGGCGGTGTCCGCCGCGTTGCCGGTGGCGGTCAGGAAGGGGAACCAGGGGGTCACCTCGCCGTGCCAGACGTGCTCAAAGGCCAGCAGGGCCACGCCGCCCCACAGCAGGTTGATGAGCCAGTGCAGCTTGCGGGTAAAGGAAACCTTGGCGGGCAGCACGCCGGATTCGTCCTGCATCTGCGCCTCAGCGACGCCGTTTTTCTTCTCCAGATACTTGGTGGCGGCGGTGACCACGATTGCCTCAGCGGCGGGAACTAAAAAACAAGCCATAGTAAAAGCCTCCTAAAAATTGGTAGTATCATTATAAAGGCGATGGAATCGGGACGCAAGCCCCCAGGGGGGTTCGGCTGGAGCCAATTTTCCCCTTTTGGGTTGTCAAGAAAACCACACCTATGCTATAATGGGAGATGTGAAAAAGCGCCCCCGACTGGGGCGAAGGAGGTTTTCCCATGAAGGTATTGATGATCAACGGCAGCCCCAAGGCGGCGGGCTGCACCGCCACCGGCCTGACAGAGATCGGCAAGGTGCTGGAGCAGGAGGGCATCGCCTGGGAGCTGTACACCATCCCCACCGCTCCGGTGCGGGACTGCATCGGCTGCGGCGGCTGCCGCCAGGAGGGGAGCCAGGGCTGCGTCTTTACGGACGACTGCGTCAATACGCTGATCGCCAAGGCCAGAGAGAGCGACGGCTTCGTGTTCGGTACGCCGGTGTACTACGCCCATCCCTCCGGGCGCATCCTGTCCGTGCTGGATCGGTGCTTCTACGCCGGCTCCTCCGCCTTCACCCACAAGCCTGCGGCGGCGGTGGCCTCGGCCCGGCGGGCGGGAACGGTGACCTCCTTTGACGTGCTGAATAAATACTTCACCATCAATCAGATGCCCATCGTCTCCTCCACCTATTGGAACGAGGTGCACGGCAACCGCTCGGAGGAGGTCCTCCAGGACGAGGAGGGACTCCAGACCATGCGGAACATCGGCCGCAACATGGCCTGGCTGCTGAAGTGCATCGCTCTGGGGCGGGAGAACGGCGTCCCCGCGCCGGAGGCAGAGCGGGCATTCCACACCAACTTCGTCCGCTGAGGGGCCTATGGAGTTTGCCCATCATGTGACGGAGGCAGGGCTGGACTGGCTGGAGGCGGTGGGGCTGACCGATGCGGGGGCCTGCCACGGCTTCTCCACCCGGCTGGGCGGGGTCAGCCCCGCCCCCTGGGACAGCCTGAACCTGGGCATCGGCCGGGGGGATGACCCGGCGCGGGTGCGGGAGAACTGCCGCCGCTTCTGCGCCGCCATCGGCGGGGCGGACGCGGAAAAGCTGGTGTTCTCCCATCAGGTGCACGAGGCCCAGGTGCGCGTCTGCACCCTGGCGGACGCGGGGAAGGGCCTTGACCGGGAGCGGGACTACGAGGCGGACGGTCTGATGACCGACGTGCCCGGCCTGCCGCTGATGATTTTCTCCGCAGACTGCATCCCGGTGCTGTTCTACGACCCGGTGCGGCGGGTAGTGGCCGCCAGCCACGCCGGGTGGCGGGGCACCGCCCTGGGCATTGTGGCGGTAACGCTGGGCCGGATGGCAGAGGTCTACGGCTGCCGCCCGGCGGACATCCGCTGCGCCATCGGCCCCGGCATCTCCCGCTGCTGCTTCGAGACCAGGGGCGACGTGCCCCAGGCCATGCGGGCGGCGCTGGGCAAGGAGGCCGAGGACTTCATCGACACCCTTCCCAACGGAAGGTTTCATGTGGATTTGAAGGGAATCAACCGCCGCTGGGCGGAAAAGGGGGGCGTTCCCCCGGAAAATATCGTGATTTCTGACGATTGCACCAGCTGCAAACGTGGGCTATACTGGTCTCATCGGCACACCGGCCCCGCCAGGGGGTCCATGGCCGCTGTGATTCAACTCAACCCCGGAACAGGTTTATGATTATGAGAAAGCTACAAAAACTGGTATCCCTGCTGTTGGCGGCGGCGATGCTCTGCGCGCTGACGGGCTGCGTGGGCAGCGTCAGCGCCAGCCTGGCCGCGACGGCCTCCTCCGCCTCTGACGAGGAGGCGTCCGGCTCCTCCAGCGGCGACCTGCCCGCCGACCCGGATGCGGAGCTGTCCGAGGAGGAGGCCGAGCCGGAGGAGCAGTCCTTCACCCTGGGCTACTACACCGACTTTAGCTTCAACCCCTATTACTGCGAGAATACCGCCAATCAGGCGATTATCAGCCTGCTGTTCGACCCGCTGGTGGAGCTGGACGAGAGCTTCACCGTGCAGCCCTGCCTGGCCACCTCGGTGACCTGCAAGGTGTCCTCCGCCTCCGATGAGGAGGATGAGGAGGACGAGGACGAGGCGGACGCCTCCGACGCCGGAGAGGGCGAAGCCGACGCCTCCGAAGGGGACGAGGAGGACGAGGAAGCGGAGGAAGAGGAGAAGAAAAAGACCTACGACACCGTCACCACCGTCACCATCACCCTGCGCACCGACGTGACCTTCAAGGATGGCACCAAGATGGACGCGGACGACGTGGTTTACTCCCTGAATCAGGCCCGCAGCGAGGACAGCATCTATTACTCCCGGCTCAGCAAGGTGAAGTCCGTCAAGGCGGAGGGCAGCAGCACGGTGGTCCTCAAGGTGAACGGCGCCAACGCCAGCTTTGACCGGCTGCTGGACATCCCCATCGTCAAGGAGGGCACCGGCAAGGACGACCTGCCCACCGGCACCGGCGCCTACCGCCTGCGCTACGACGGGGACGACCCCTCTTACCTGGAGGCGAACACCGACTGGTGGCGGGAGGAGACCATGCCGCTGGAGACCATCCCCCTCTACGCGGCGGAGGACAACGACTATCTGCTCTACGGCTTCGGCAGCGGGACCGTCAGCCTGGTCACCACTGACCTGACCGGCACCACCGCATTGAGCTACAACGGCAACTTCCAGGTGGCGGACTATGCCACCACCGTCATGCTCTTCCTGGGCTGCAACACAAAGAAGGGGGCCTGCGCCACCCAGAAGGTGCGCAGCGCTATCTACTACGCCCTGGACCGGGATACCCTGGTGAGCAAGATGCTGTCCGGCCACGGGGAGGCCACCAGCCTGCCCATCAGCCCCAGCGCGGCGGACTACGATGAGGCGCTGGCGGAAAGCCTCTCCCAGGACAGGGAGAAGGCGGCCGACCTGCTGGACGGCAGCTACTCTGGCACAAAGCTGACGCTGATCGTGAACTCTGACTCCTCCTTTAAGGTGTCCATCGCCCAGGAGATCGCGGATGAGCTGGAGGCCCTGGGGATGGACGTGACGGTGGAGACCCTTTCCTGGAGCGACTTTAAGGCCGCCGTCGCCGACGGCGACTACGACCTGTACCTGGGCGAGGTGCAGCTCACCGCCGACTTCGGCCTGGACGCCTTCCTGGAGGAGGACGGGGAGCAGAACCCGCGGGGCTACTCCAACGCCGACCTGACCGACCTCTACACCGCCTTCACCAAATCCAGCCACCACGCCAGACTCGAAGCGGCCGAGACCCAGTACAACGACCTAGCCTAACAAACCAAAAAAAAAACAAACTCATTTAAAA
>JAJPXL010000175.1 GCA_021205455.1 Clostridiales bacterium | reverse complement strand
CGGGAAAACATTTATTTTTTCGACTGCTGTTGCAATTTGCGTTTTTTTCTGGTACACTATGGAATATAACTTTTTCCGGGAGGTGACAGGTATGAAACGGCGCGTCATCGTGTTCTTCTGTTGTATTGCCCTGATCGTAGGGCTGGCTGCGGGCTTTGTGCTCCGGGGCGTCGTTTCAGGGCAGCAGATTGCCTCAGGCGCTGCATCTGCGGACCCCAGCGCCTCCCAGCAGGACGCTGAGGATGCCTCCGGCCAGAAGGGCCAGCTGGTAATCACCGCCGTAAAGGCCATGCGGGCCATCTCCGAGCAGGACTTTGAGGAGCTCTCCGCCTTCGTTGACCCGGAGGAGGGCGTCACCTTCACCCCCTACTCCACGGTAGACCCCACCTCGAACTTGACCTTTTCCGCTGACGATTTGGCCGATGCGGAGGAGGATGAGACCTCCTATGTCTGGGGCGTCAGCAGCAGCGACTCCTCCCCCATCAGAATGACCATCCCGGAGTATTTTGACAGCTATGTGTGGGACGCCGATTACTGGGCCGTGACGGAGCTTGGCATTGACACCGTCCTTCACTCCGGCAACAGCCTGGAGAACGTATCGGACGCCTACCCCGGCTGCCATTTTGTGGACTTCTACCTCCCCGCCACTGACGACACGGACCGGGACTGGTCCAGCTTGAAGCTGGTGTTCCAGCAGTCCGGTTCCGAGTGGTACCTGGTGGGCATCATTCACAGCGAGTGGACGGCGTAGTCCCTCCCGTCTCCTGCGGCTCCGGCAGGGGCCGCAGGGCGCCATGAGATTGCAGCCGTCCGCGCCGCCCCCTGCATTTTGCGCAAATACCACAGGTTATCCTGGGGTATTTTTTCTTTTTTTGCAGCATTGGCAGTTGCAACTTTCCTCGTCTTTTGTTATACTGAGGGTGCAGTATGTTTATCCTGATTCCCTTTGGAGGTAATGACCATGTTATCTGTTTTGCACTCCGGCGCTTACTATTCCGGCGGGCGCTTCATCCCCGCCGCAGAGGCGGCCGCCGCCGGGCTGCCCGCCCCGGAGGAGGCCAAAAAGGGCACCATGTCCTATGGCATTTTGAAGAGCCATAACACCACGGACGATATGCAGGAGCTGAAGCTCCGCTTCGACGCCATGGCCTCCCATGACATCACCTATGTCGGCATCATCCAGACCGCCCGGGCCTCCGGCCTGAAGGAGTTCCCCCTCCCCTACGTTCTGACCAACTGCCACAACAGCCTGTGCGCCGTGGGCGGCACCATCAATGAGGATGACCATGTGTTCGGCCTCTCCGCCGCCAAGAAGTACGGCGGCGAGTTCGTCCCCGCCCACCAGAGCGTCATTCACTCCTATATGCGGGAGCGCTACGCCGGCGGCGGCAAGATGATCCTCGGCTCCGACAGCCACACCCGCTACGGCGCCTTCGGCACCATGGCCGTGGGCGAGGGCGGCCCGGAGCTGGTGAAGCAGCTCCTGAACCGCACCTATGACATCTCTTACCCCAGAGTGATCGCCATTTACCTGACCGGCAAGCCCCGTCCGGGCGTCGGCCCTCAGGACATCGCCCTGAACCTGGTGGGTTCCACCTTCGCCAAGGGCATCGTGAAGAACGCCGTCATGGAGTTCTTCGGCCCCGGCGTGGCCAACCTGGCCATGGAGTACCGCTGCGGCATCGACGTGATGACCACCGAGACCTCCTGCCTCAGCTCCATCTGGGCCACGGACGACACGGTGAAGCAGTATCTCACCACCCTGGGCCGCCCGGAGGATTACAAGGAGCTGGCCCCTCAGGACGGAGCCTATTATGACGATGTCATCACTGTCGACCTGGACTCGGAGGAGCCCATGATCGCCCTGCCCTTCCATCCCTCCAACGCCTTCACCATCGCGGACTTCAAGGCCAACATGATGGACATTCTCCACGAGGTAGACGAGGCCACCGTCCGCCAGTTCAAGCTGGACAAGCCCCCCGTCAGCCTGACGGAAAAGGTGCGGGACGGCAAGTTCTATGTGGACCAGGCGGTGATTGCCGGCTGCTCTGGCGGCACCTATCAGAACATCATGCGGGTACGGGAGATGCTGCAAGGCCATGCCCTGGACAATGACCGGCTGTGGCTCAGCGTCTACCCCGGCAGTATGCCCGCCTTCCTGGCTCTGTCCAAGAACGGGGCCATCACCGACCTGCTGGCCACAGGTGTCAGCGTCCGCAGCTGCTTCTGCGGCCCCTGCTTCGGCGCAGGCGACGTGCCCGCCAACGGCGGCTTCTCCATCCGGCACTCCACCCGGAACTTCCCCAACCGGGAGGGCTCCAAGCCCGCCGACGGCCAAATCTCCTATGTGGGCCTGATGGACGCCCGCTCCATCACCGCCACCGTCCTGAACGGCGGCGCGCTGACCGCCGCCACCGAGCTGCCGGAGGTCCCCGCCGACCCCGCCTACGAGCCCTACGAGTATGACGACTCCGCCTACAAGTCCCGGGTCTACTTCGGCGTAGGCCACCCCAAGCCGGAGACGGAGCTGGTGTTCGGCCCCAACATTACCGACTGGCCGGAGCAGATTGCCCTGCCGGAGAATCTGCTGATGACCGCCGCCAGCGCCATCTACGACCCGGTGACCACCACCGACGAGCTGATCCCCTCCGGCGACACCTCCTCCTACCGCTCCAACCCCCTCCGCCTCAGCGAGTTCGCCCTGAGCCGCAAGGACCCCGCCTATGTGGGCCGGGCTAAGGCGGTGAAGGCCATCGAGCTGAAACGCCGCGCCGGTATTCTGGACGAGGAAGTGCTGTCCGCCCTGGAGGACTACGACCCCGCCACCACCGGCCTGGGTTCCTTCGTCATGGCCCTGAAGCCCGGCGACGGCTCCGCCCGGGAGCAGGCCGCCTCCTGCCAGCGGGTGCTGGGGGGCGTAGCCAACGTGGCGGCGGAGTACGCCACCAAGCGGTACCGCTCCAACGTGGTGAACTGGGGGATGCTGCCCTTCATCGTTCCCAACGTGGCGGAGCTGAACATCCAGCCGGGGGACAAGCTGTACGTCCCCTGCATCAAAGCCGCCCTGGAGGGCGACGCGGAGACCGTGCAGGCCACCCTGTTCCAGCCCGGCGCAGACGGCGTAAAGGCCATCAGTCTGACCCTCCAGCTCCCCGGCATGACCCGGGAGGAGCGGGACGTGGTGCTGGCCGGCTGCCTGATGAACTACTATGCTCAGGATTTATAATTCAGCGCTGAACCAAAAAACACGCTGCCCGAAGGAGCTCCTTCGGGCAGCGCTTTTTTCCGGAATCGCCGGACTTACTGCTCTATGCCGTCCACCGTCACGTCCTTCACATACTGGGCGCCGTCCGCGTAGCTGTACACGGTGTAGGACGGCGTGCCGAAGTACACCGTCTTTGTGGACGTTGCGCCGGTCATGTCGGTGTAGGTCATGGTGACGAAGGGCGCGGACGAGCTGACCGCGCCCTCAATGGTCTCCACCTGGGCCATGGTCAGCACCGGCCACTTGATGGCCACCTTCGTCTTGATGGCCACGATGGTACCCACCATTTTGCCGCTGGACGTGCGGCCGGTGTCGGACGACCAAATCTTCTCCCGTGTGATGGTCAGCCCCTCCAGGGCGGGGGTGGGCATCTTCACGCCGCCGATGGTCAAGTCTGTCACTGTCATACTTCTGCTGGGGTTCCTCCTCTCCTTGGTTCGGCTTGCGCAGCACAAGCCGTAGATTCACCGTCTGGACTTATAATATCTCCATTCGGTGATAATTGTATTGTAGCACAGCGCAGCGGCGTTGTCAAGGGGAACAATGAGGATTGCCCGTCACTTTTGGCCCAAGCACTCCTTAGATATGGTTCTTGGAAGGAGATACCGCGTTTGCCCTCCCGGCGGGCCCCATTTCTTGTCCCGCCAAGAAATGGGGGAAAGAAGGCGGCTTAAGGGGAGCTTCGGGGCCTCGCTCCCCTTAAAACCCCTCCTCCTACCCCACTGGGCTTCGCGTTGCTTAGCCTGCATGGGGTCTGTTTCGTTAGAGACGATGTGACTTCTAACTGGTGAGACTGCCGCCTATGGCGGCTGGGTACGATTGCCGCCCGTTCCGCTGGGGCGGAACGTGGTGGCAATTTTGTTGCCCTTTGGTCGTTGAAATCTGACGGTAAGGGTACGCTGGTACTCCTTAGATGTGGTTCTTTATAAAGGATTGGTCCGGCCTTCCCTTGCCAGGGAAGCGGAGGCCTACTTTTCTCGATTCGTCGAGAAAAGTAGCAAAAGAGGACGACTTAAGGGG
>JAJPXL010000037.1 GCA_021205455.1 Clostridiales bacterium | reverse complement strand
CGCCCTCTTTCCCCCATTTCTCGGCGGCGCGAGAAATGGGGCCCCCGGAGGGAAAACACGGTAATTCCTTCAAAGAACCCCATCTAAGGAAATCAGCCCCGCCGGGAGGGCAAACGCGGTAGTTCCTTCCAAGACCCCTATCTAAGGAAACCAGCCCCGCCGGAACAGGCAACCCGCAGTTCCTTTCTCTTTCCTTATCTAAGGAGAACGCGGTCCGGCGCTTTACGCCGCCACCTCCACGGAGGATTCCCCTTCCCCGGTGAATACTCCGCCCCGAATCCGGTTAAACTCACCGGGAAACGAGCGGGCCCTGTCCCGCTCCTATGGAGGTACCAACGATGAAAGCCATTCTTCTTTCCGGCGGGCAGGGAACCCGCCTCCGCCCCGTCACCTCAGAGCTGCCCAAGCCCATGATCCCCCTGTTCGGCAGGCCGCTGCTGGAGCATCTCCTGCTCCTGCTGCGGCGCAGCGGCGTCACCGAGGCTGCCGTCACCCTGCACTGTATGCCGGAGACCATCCGCGCCTGGTTTGGGGACGGCAGCGACTGGGGCATGCGCCTGACCTACCTGACCGAGGACGCCCCACTGGGGACGGCGGGCAGCGTGGGGGCCTGCCGGGCCTTCCTGGAGGGGGAGGAGGACTTCCTGGTGCTGCCCGGCGACTGCGTCTGTGACTTCGACCTGGCCTCCGCCATCGCCGCCCACCGGGAGGCAGGCGCCGTTGCCACCCTCCTGCTCCACAAGTCGGCCAACCCCCTGGAGTACGGCCTGGTACACACGGATGACAGGGGTCGGGTGCTTCGCTTTGTGGAGAAGCCGGGCTGGTCCCAGGTGTTCACCAACCGAATCAACACCGGTATCTACCTGTTCCGCCATGAGATATTGAACCACATCCCGGCGGGGGAGGCCAGCGACTTCAGCCTGGACCTGTTCCCCCGGCTGTTGGAGCAGGGCATCCCCATTCAGACTCAGACGCCCTATGGCTACTGGCGGGATGTGGGCACGCCGGAGGCGCTATTGGCTGTAGCCAGGGACGCCCTGGACGGCAAGGTGAAGCTGGACCTGGCGCTTCCCCAGCAAAAGGGCGGCGTCTGGTCAGAGGAGCCGCTGCCGGAGGGGGTGGAGGCGCTGCCCCCCTGCTGGATCGGGCCGGGGGTCTCCCTGGGGCAGGGGGCCATGATCGGCCCCCACACTGTGCTGGAGCAGGGCAGCAGCGTGGGCAGGCGGGCCGCCGTCCAGGGCAGCCTGGTGCTGGGGGCGGCCGTAGGGGACGGAGCCGCCGCCACGGCCGCCATTCTGTGCCGCGGTTCCTCCCTGGGTAAGGGCGCCGTTATGGCCGACCACACCGTGCTGGGGGAGGATGCGATAGCGGAGGAGAACGCCATCCTCCACCCCGGGGTCAAGGTGTGGCCCGGCCTGCGGGTGGCCGCCGGCGCCCGGATGAACGCCTCCCTGACCGCCGGGGCCAGCCGGGGGCAGATGCTGTTCGGAGACGACGGCACCCTGTCCGGCAAGCTGGGCGTCGACCTGACCCCGGAGCTGATGGTGACCATCGGCAGCATTTTGGGCAGCGAGGGCAAGGTGGGGCTGGGAGGCTTCGGCGGCTCCGGCTGTCAGGCCCTGCTGCGGGTGGCCTCCGCCGGCATCTCCGCCGCCGGGGGAGACGTGTTCCTCCACGACGGCACCACCGCCATGAGCGCGGCCTGGTTCGCCCGCTCCGCCGCCGTCCCCGTCTCCCTGTTCCTGGAGCAGCGGGGGGAGGACGGCCGGATTCACTGCCTGGACGGGGACGGCCTGCCCTTCTCCCGGGCGCGGCAGCGGCGGCTAGAGCAGGGCCTGCTGCGGGAGGCGGTGTACCGGGCCGCGCCGGGGCAGATCGGCGCAGAGCGGGTGACGGGTGAGGTGGACCGGAGCTGGCTCACCGACGCCGCCCGTTCGGTGGCCGCCGCCCCTCTGCCCAGGGTGACGGTGGTCGTCTCCCACAACGGACTGGAGAATCGCCTCCTGGCGGAAGGGCTGACCCTGCTGGGGGTGACGGTGGAGCACAAGGAGCGCAAGGGCGTCCCCGCATTCCGGCTCAGCACCGAGGGCACCCTTTCCGCCATGGACGAACAGGGGCAGCGCATCGGCGGGGAGCAGCTCCTGCTGCTGGTGCTGGCCATCCTGATGGAGCGGGGGGAGCGGACGCTGGCCGTCCCCTCCGCCGCCCCTGCCTCGGCGGAGAAGCTGGCGGAGCAGTTCGGCTGCACCCTGTACCGCCTGGCCCGGGACGGCTGCGCCGGGCGGGAGTGCTACGCCGCCCACCCCGCCCTGTGGGACGGAGTCTATGCCGCCTGCCTGATTTGCAGCCACATGGGCCGCACCGGGCTGGGGCTGAACCGGCTGGTGGTCACCCTCCCCGCCTGCTCCATCTGCCGGACGGAGGTGCAGCTGGAGCACAGCCGGGGGGAGCTGATGCAGGCCCTGGGGGAGAAGTACCCCCAGGCGGAGCATATGCCCGACGGGCTGCGCTTCACCGTGGGCAGCGGCAGCGTGTGGATTACCCCCCTGATACGGGCCTCCGCCCTGGGCATCGCCGCCGAAGCCGCCGACTCGGAGATGGCAGAGGAGCTGTGCGCCCTGGTGCGGGAGCAGACGAAGGAGCTGGACGGGAAGAAGTAAACTGTGCCGCAGCGCCTGCCCTGTCGGGGCGGGGCGCTGCGGCCTTTGTTTTGCAGGGGAATACCTCCGGAAAATCCCCCCACCCCGCGTCAATCTCCCCAGCATACGCCGCCCTATTCAGCGAATAATCTTTCCGAAAGTGTGCAAAAACGGGAGGAAAGGGGAAATTTTCCTGTCAAAACCTCGAAAAAGGGGTTTCCAAAAGAGGGTAAGTATGCTATAATAAGGGCAGTTTTTTGAAAGGGAAAGGCGTACTCCTATGGAAGAGCAAGAAAAGAGGAAGCGGTTCGGCACAGTCCTGGGCGTATTGATTGTCGGCGCGGCGGCGGTCGCGGTAGCGCTGTGGGGGCTTGGCCTGCTAACCGAAGGCAGCGCGGAATCATCCGGCCTGCGGGCGGTCAACCTGAGCCAGACTACCGTAGAGGGCTATGATGAGGAATATGTCGAGGAATATGACGCCTCCGCCCCGGAGGACGACCCCCTTTACGTCCGCATGATGGACAACGGCGTGCTGGAGGAGAGCGGCGTGGACGCGACGGCGGTGGCGGCAAACCTGGCTGCGGCCAGCTCCCTGACCACTGTCAGCCCCTACACCGGGAAGACCTACACCCATGAAAGCCGTTTTTCGGACAGCGTTGTGCTGATGGGCATCGACGTGTCCCACTGGCAGACGGAGATCGACTGGGAGGCCGTCGCCGCTGACGGGGTGTCCTTTGTCTTCATCCGCTGCGGCTATACCGGCACCTCTGACTCCTTCCACATGGTGGAGGACACCTATTTTAAGGAAAATATCCAGGGCGCTTACGACGCCGGGATTGCGGTGGGCATTTACTACTTCTCCCAGGCCCTGACGGTGGAGGAGGCGGAGCAGGAGGCGGCGTGGACGCTGTCCCTGCTGGAGCCGTATCAGGATATGATCACCCTGCCGGTGGTCTATGACCTGGAAAAGGTCTCCGGCAGCCGGGTCAAGGGCCTCAGCGCCGCCAAGGCCACCGCCGCCGCCCTGACCTGGCTGGAAGCGGTGGAGGCCGAGGGCTACACCGCCTACTACTATGGCAGCACCGGCGTGCTGGGCGACCTGTTCGACCTGTCCCAGCTGGAGGATTACGGCTGCTGGGTTGCCCGCTACAACACCGCTACATACAGCAGCCTGAGCTATGACTTCTGGCAGTACAGCGACGTCGGTTCGGTGGACGGCATCAACGGCGCCGTAGACTGCGACTTCTACTACCTGGACGCCGTCGGCAGCATGGGAACTGTGACGGTGACCTCTGGCGGCAGCGGCAGCCTGACCCTGAGCTGGCCTGCGGTGGACGGCGCCACCCATTACCAGATTTATCGCTCCACCTCCTCCGGCAGCGGGTTCTCCAAGGTGAAAACGGTGTCGTCCAGCCAGCTGACCTATGAGGACACCGGCCTGGAGGACGGCAAGACCTATTACTATAAGGTGCGGGCCTACAGCGATGCGGGCTATATCCCCACCTACAGCGGCTACTCCTCCGTGGTCAGCGGAACGGTGGGCAGCAGCGCCGGCAGTTCCGACAGCTCTGACAGCAGCAGCAATTCCGGCAGCACCGATGATTCCGACAGCGCTGACACCTCCACGGAGACCGCCACCACCACGGCGGCGCTGAACCTCCGCTC
>JAJPXL010000098.1 GCA_021205455.1 Clostridiales bacterium | reverse complement strand
CGCTGATGGCAGCCTCCCGCTGCACGACCATCCCCAGCGTGGGCGTCATGACTCGACCCACGTTCAGCGTCTGCCGATACAGACAGGAAAAAAGCCGGGTAGCGTTGATACCGACCAGCCAGTCGGCACGTTCCCGGCAGAGGGCAGCTTCATACAAAGCGTCATATTCACTTCCCGGACGGAGGCTGGCGAAACCATCCCGAATAGCGCTGTCCTCCATACTGGAGATCCAGAGCCGTTCAAAGGGCTTGGTACAGCCGCACTGGTGGTAGGCCAACCGGAAAATCAGCTCACCTTCACGCCCGGCGTCTGTGGCGCAGATCAGGCTTTCCACATCTGCCCGATTCATAAGCTGGCGGAGAATCCCGAACTGCTTCTTCGTAGCCGAGGATACCTGATATTGCCACTGACGGGGCAGAATAGGCAGATCCTCTTTGCGCCATTTCGCATAGCGCTCATCATAGCTCCCTGGTGCAGCCAGATCCACCAGATGGCCGATGCACCAACTGACGACGTAATCGCTACTTTCCAGATAGCCGTCCCGTCTTTCCTTTGTGCCCAACACCTTTGCAATGCTCATGGCGACTGACGGTTTCTCACAGATGACCAATTTGCTCATAGGCAACACACTCCTCCCTGATTTTGAGCAAAAGAAACGCAGCCTTGAAACGGGGACGTTCAAGACTGCTATGTTCGTGGATTCGGTTTTATATGAAAGTCTGCAATGGCAAGCTGTCTGTATATGAAGAACCGTCTTATGTTCTTGTTGTGTTCTGGGAGAAACATAACAAATTCAGAGAAGAACATAAGAAATTGTCGAAGCTTTTCTTATGTTTCTTCTTTACTTCTTTGGCTCCGCGTGTTATCATAAGAGAAAAGATGCAGTTATTATAGCAATGACAGGAGGCAGCAGCATGGTTGAAAAAGAGCTTCACGATTTAATCCAGTCCATCCAGCGGCGGGGCTGCGAAGCACAGACAACAGAAGTAAAGGCCGCTCACTACGGATGCCCTGAGAAGTTGTATGACACGATTTCTTCTTTTTCCAATCAAAACAGTGGAGGAACATTTGTCTTTGGTCTGGACGAAAAGAGTGGGTTTGCCAAGGTGGGGGTATATAATGCGCAAGACCTTCAAAAGAAGGTCATGGAGTACTGCGAACAGATGACGCCGGTAGTACGGCCGATTTTCACCGTATGCGATGAAGAGGATATGGTATTTGTTTCAGCGGAAATCCCGCCTGTTGACGTGGCAGACAGGCCCTGCTTCAAAACCGCCAAAGGCAGATTGCAGGGTTCCTATATCCGTGTTGGAGATGCAGATAAGCGAATGACGGAATATGAGGTATACAGCTACGAAGCATTCCGAAAAAAATACCAGGATGACGTCCGAATCGTGGAACGTGCCTCCATAACCGTTCTGGATCAAACCAGCTTAGAGGAATACCTTTCACGCAAAAAAGCAGAACGGCCAAATCTTGCGCTTTCTTCTTTGGAGCAGTTATATGAACTTACCGGAATTACAAAACAGAATCAAATCACATTGGCAGCGCTCCTGCTATTCGGTGTTTATCCCCAAGCCTATTTCCCGCAACTCAGTATTATTGCGACCTGTGTGCCAGGTCGTGAAATAGGGGAGGTTGATTCGTCCGGAAACCGATTTACAGACACAAAACGTATTGAAGGAACACTTCCGGATATGTTGGAAGGTGCACTGGCATTTGTGCGAAAAAATATGAGGACTGCTACAAAAATAGATAAAAAGACTGGGGCAAGAATTGACTTGCCGCAGTATCCTATGGATGCCGTTCGTGAAACAGTGCTGAACGCACTCATACACCGGGATTACAGCATCCACACGGAGGGTATGCCAATTCAACTGGTGATGTATGCAGACCGGATGGAAGTTATCAACCCCGGCGGATTATATGGGCGACTCACTGTTGACCAGTTGGGTCATGTGCAACCGGATACGCGAAACCCGGTGCTGGTTACTGCAATGGAGACCCTGGGAAAGGCCGAAAACCGTTATTCTGGTATCCCAACGATACGATACGCAATGAATGCGCAATCCCTTCCAGAGCCATTATTTGTAGATTCTCGTGGACAATTTAAGGTTGTGTTATACCATAAGGCAGAGGATGTGTCTGTCCAGACCCCTGCGGATGTAACCGTTCCGTCCGTACAAATTCGGGACGACAAGGGACTACTGGAATTTTGCCGCACGCCAAGAAGCCGTGCAGAAATAATTGAGTTTCTGGAAATCCCCTCTGGTCAGTATGCACTCCATCGTTATCTGAATCCACTGGTTCAAGCGGGCGCAATTCAGTTAACACTACCGGATACTCCACGCAGCCCCAAACAGCGTTATGTGACAGCAAATCAATAATATTTATGGCGTGGCTGGATTTCCAACCACGCCATCATTTGTCTCATTCTGGAATCAGGAGCACAATGCGTGAATCTCACTTAGTTACACACCATAATCTCGCCTTCGTGCAAACGTTCAGACGTGTTCCGGTAAATTACGGAGACTGTCAATGAGACGCTCTTTCACACGGCCAAACACCTGCTCCTCTGTGTAGCGCACATCGTCCAATTCCGCTGCACGGTCTGCCTCATCCAGTTTGGTTTCTACATCATAGCTTATACTCATATGCCGTACTCCTCTTGGATAGCGGCGAATACATCTTTGGCTGAACGAGTACGTCCAGCGACAATATCAACGTAGCCTCTTTCCAATTCTGCGTCAACCTGCTGCTGGGGCATATCTCTCAGATCAGGGAAACGGGGTTCCGGCAGCTTCTCTGCAAACGGGATGGATTCAGCCCGCTTCTTCATATTCGATTGTACATAAGGATTTGAGTTTCTTGCCATGTAAATGCACTTCCTCCGCAAACGGTATAGAATAACCTCGGCACCTTTCTACTTTCACAGAGCTCGAGGTCTACTTTGGAGTGTTCATAAAAAAGCTCCCGCTCTGCCAGCACCTCCAGAAAGATATTGGGGGTCAATCGTCAAGCGCATATTTGTTCAGGCGCTCCTCTCTTATCGACCTTGCATCGTATTCTTCGGGGAGCTTTCCTGCCAGCATTCCGCTGATGGTATCGACAGCACTCACGTTGGGATTGACAACCTTGGCGACAACCTTCCCCTTCCGGGTGATAAAGATGTCCTCGCTCAACAGCATATCCAGGTATTTTCCCAAATTCGTCTTGAACTCAGTTGCCGTTACGACCATAGCAGATACCCCTTCCATGCCTGATTTCATTTTTCATTATACTCGAATCAGGCAGAACAATCAAAAGAAATTGTGCTATTTCAATGTCTGCATATCTTCAAATCGAACGATATGTTCAGGGCGACCTCGTGGCCGCCCCGGGCACACAGCCCGTTATGGAGAATCAGACCGGCTCATCGTCGATGAAGCCGTCATCGTCGCTGTCAAACTCCTCATCCGTATCCGTGTAGCCGCCCTCGTCATCATAGCTGTCCTCGTCGGGAAGCTCCAGCTCCTCATCGTCCTCCCCGGTGTAATCTGCATCCGGGTCAGGCTTCTGCTGGGTCTGCTTCTTTTTCTTCGCCTGGAGGTACAGGAAGCCGCCACCGCCGCCGAACAGGACGAGCACCAGAACGATCATTGGCATCATGCTGCCGGAACTGGAGGCTTCCACCCCAGCTTCCTCGCTCTCTGTGGCCTCCACCTCAGATTCGTCACCGGTGGTCTCCGGCTCATCTTCCACCGGTTCCGTCACAGGCTCTGTCTCTGTCTCCTGGGATGCGGTATACTCCTCCACATCTTCCTCATCCATCAGAGCCAGCAGATCGGCCTCGTCCACCTGATTCAAGAAGTGGACAGTGCTTTCGCCCTCGTCGTCCTCGTCAATGATGAGATAGAAGTAGTTGCCGCTCTTTGTGACCACCGTGATGAACTGCTTGCCGCTGGTGCTGTCCTCGATATTATCTACCAGCGTCAGATTTCCTTCCGGAGTCAGGGCAGAGGAAGTGTCCGCATCTTCGTCGCTGTTTTGCAGCATCAAGCCGAACAACATCAGCAGAAGAGCGGTATCGAGCTCATCGGAATCCTCCGTGTCGGCGTCAATGGAGGTCTCAACGACATCGAGAAAATCGCTGTACACATACCCGGTCAGTTCAGAGACTGTGACCTGATACCATCCGTCCTCCTCGCCGATCACAGTGACCTGGGTGCCGCTGGAGAGCTGCCCCAGCACATCATAATCTGTACCGGCACCGGAGCGCAGGTTCAGATAGGAATCGACGGTCACAGTCCCTGTCAGAATAGTTTCCGCTGTGGTATTCACATCATCATCGTCGCTGAGTTCGTCCAACAGCGCCTCCCAGGAAACGGTCACTCTGGCCTCCTCGGTTTCCTCCGCCGTGGCAGAGGCGGTGTCCTCGGTGGAAGTTACCTCATCCTCTGCTACCTCTGCCGCATAGCAGGGGATCGTCAGTGTTGCCATCATCATACAGGCCAACAGTGCGGCCACCATGCGCTTAATCCTCATAGGCGTTGTCCTCCTTATCCTCTGTGGTAATATCCGCCGGAATGCTGCCCTCCGGGGCGGCGCTCATCGCTCTGCGAATCAGCGCACCGAGCTGCTCCGGGGTCAGATTTGCGGCGTGTACCATGTCGTGAATTTCTGTGTTCTCCTGTTCCTTATAGCGCCGGTCAAGCTCCTTGAACCGGCTGTCCCATTCGTCACGCTTCTGACGTGCCTTTTCTCGGTCTGCACCGAGCCTGTCGAGCTTTGTGCTCATAACAATTCCTCCAATCTGTTCCGGCTTATGATAAGCGCCCGAAACATAAAAAGTGCTGCTGCCAGTACGATGTGTTGATGCTGCTCACCTGACAGGGGTTTCCGCAGTGGATCATCTGACCGTTCCCCAGGTAGATACCCACGTGGCTTGCGCCGCTGGTGGAATAGGTTCCCTGGAAGAAGATCAGGTCTCCCGGCTGCGCCTCCGACGAAGATACCTTTGTGCAGATACCCAGCAGACCGTTGGCGGTCAGCCGCCCCACGTTCCAGCCAGCCCCGCAGTTGTTGATACAGTAGGATACGAAGCCGGAGCAGTCAAACCCGCTGGGGGAATAGCCGCCCCACACATAGGGAACGCCCAGGTACTGATATGCCTTGGCGATCAGCAGCGCCGCCTTGCCGGTGGCGTCACCCACATCTCCAAACAGGCTTCTTTCTCCCACATCCAGATAGAAATAGGGGTTGAAGCTGGTGCCGTTGTAGGTGAAGGAGATGGTCAGCACCCCAGAACTGCCTACCTTGCCGATGGTCTGCCCGTCGGTCACTTCCTCGCCTGCGGATACGCTGATATTTTTCAGCCCGCCCAGCTTGATGATATAGCCGCTGTCGTTTTTCAGGGCGACGGTGCCGCCGGATACCGATTTGACGGTGCCGTCCATGACGGAAAGCACCTCCGTTCCGGTGGGAACAGTCACATCTAGGCTGTCAGAGGACACCACGCTGGTGCCGCTGCACCGGTAGCCGTACTCGCCGGTGATATACAGGTGCCAGTCGAAGTCCAGAGGGGTGCCGAAGATGACCCGGTTGCCCTTTGCCTCCTGGTAGATGTCGTACATCTCGGTCTGCTCCTCATCCAAACAGCCAGTCAGGATGCTCTCAAAATCCGTGGTAGTCAGCGTCACATAGCAGACCTTCACGGTTTCCGTGGTAGTCACTTCGATGGATTCCCCGTCGCCGCCTGCATAGTAGGCGTCCCAGGTCTTATGACCATGAGCAAGTGCCGTGGAGTGGTCATCATAATAAACATCGAAGTCTACGCCGTACCGGGCGAAGTTGCCGGTGTCCTCCACTGTGTAGAGAACGCCGTTCATGATGATTTGTGTGCCGATTGGCACGATGGGGTTGGTAGCGTCCACCGCTATCGTGTGGTTGGCCGTGGGATATACCCCGGAGGCCGTTGTCCCACCTGCCCATTTGCCGCAGCAGATGGAGCAGTTGCAGTAGCCGCTGGTAACGACCTCGCCGATATACTCACCGGCCTGCACAGTCTTTGTCACCGTCCGGGTCTCGTTGATGGTCTCCACATCCAGGTCATACTGGAGTGCGAAGATGCTGTCCAGCTCGGATTTCACCTCACTGAACGTGAAGTCGCCGTACTTGGCACACAGATAGCTGATGAGCGCCGTGGAATCGTGGCCGATCTCACCGATGCTGTAATTGAACTCATCACAGTTGGGGTGGGTGGATTCCATGTTGTTGATCTTTTTCTGTAGCTGCGCCTCCAGCTTGGTGTAGTAGGCATCTGCCTTGGTGATCTCTGTATCATCAGCAGGCCAGGAGGTCAGAGTTACGGAGGTCAGCGTACCGGAGGCCAGGATAGAGCAGGACTGGAGCTGCACAACGAGAAGCAGCAGGACAAGGCAGGCAATCAGAACGATTTTCGCCGTTCCGCTCTGCGACTTGAAGAACTCTATGACCGTATTCAGAGCGGCGCTGCCTTTCTCCCTGGCTTCTTCCACCGTCTTGGCGGAACCTGCTTTGCTACTTTTGGACGCTGCTGCTTTTGCCGCTGCATACTCCTTTTTAATTTGCTGCTTCTGCCGCCAGCGGGAGAAGGGGTTGGATGCAGCACCGGGATTTTCGGCCAGCTCCTGCTGGAAGAGCGCCTCTATATTGGCCTTATCCGCCTTGCGCTCCAGTTTCGCCGCCTTGTCATAGGCTTTCACCTTTCGGCTGTACCTGGCATGGCTCACGGCATGGGCTGTCCCTTCCACGGCCTCCTCGCCCTGATGGACTGCCTGAACCCCCACATTGCCATCCTCATTTTGCGTGTTGACCTGGTGATGTACCTGCCCAGCTACCGTGCCGCCCACTACATGGGCGGTGGACTGCCGGAACCGATTGCCGGGGGCAGCGACCTCTTTGGCGGTGCTGTCGAAGCGGAGCCGGGAACGAACAGACCTACTGGCTGTCGGCTCCGTTTTTAGCTTGCTTCTGGCGGGCTTGCCGTTTTCCTGTGCAGGATTTGCAGCAGACCTTTTGCCGTTTCTTGTTTTTCCGCTGCTCCCGGCAGAGGTCGCTGCCTTTGACGGAGGAGCGGCACCGGCCTTTTGTGCTCTGCCGGGTGAGGGCGGCTTCGTCCCCTGGCTTGGCGAAGCTGTTTGACCGGAGGTGTCCTTCTTACCGAATCGCAGCTTTCTTCCCTGAGCCTTTGCCCGATCTCCTTCCCGACGCAGCTTGGATTTGGCAGCATCAGCCTTGTCTGCGGATCTTTCTGCTCGTTCTGCCGCCCGTTCTACAGTGCGGTTCTCCAATTCCTCATCGGAGAACCGCAGCCGGGGCGATTTATCGAGCATCTGTCACCTCCGGTGCGGATGCTCTCTCAGGCAATTCCGCAGTCTGGCCGGACACTTCACTCAGCTTGGTGGTCATCACCTGGTACAGCTCGGAGTCCGTGGGGAAATGATCTACAAAGGGCAGAATGACATCCCCATAAAAAAGCAGTCCTTCGCCCTCACCGGAGTGAGTGACGTAGGACAACTGATGGGGGCTGATATTGAGCTGTTTGGCCAGAATCTCTCTGTCGCCGGCGGCCTGGTTCAGCATGAGGATAAAATCGCTGTTCTCAAAGATATTGGTCACTTCCCGGCTGGAGAGCAGGTCTTTCACGTTTTGGGTGATACCGGTTGGCAGTCCACCCCACTTTCGGAACCTTTTCCAAATCTCCACGCTGTACGCCGCCGTCTGCTCCTCCTTCAGCAGAAGGTGGAACTCATCGACATAGTAGCGGGTACTTTTCCCAGCGTTCCGGTTGGCAGTGACGCGACCCCACACCTGATCCTGAACGATGAGCATCCCGATTTTCTTGAGCTGCTTGCCCAGTTCCTTGATGTCATAGCAACAGAAGCGGTTGTTGACATCCACGTTGGTGCGGTGGTTAAAGAGGTTCAGGGAGCCTTTGACGTAAATCTCCAATGCCGTGGCAACGTGCCGGGCTTCCTTTTCCTCCTGCTCCAGCAGGGCGTGGTACAAGTCCTCCAGTAACGGCATATTCTCCGGCGTGGGGTGCTCGAAGTACCGCTGATAGATTTGATGGACGCAGCGGTCAATGACCGTCTTTTCAATGGGCTGTAAGCCCTCCTTGCCGCCCACCACCAACTCGCACAGGGAGAGAATAAAATCGGACTTCAACGCAATGGGGTTGTCCTCCTCGGAGTAGTTGCTGTTAATGTCCATCGGGTTGATATACTGGGAGCTGGTCGGACTGATTTTGATGACCTGCCCATTCAGCCGCTGCACCAGCGCCGCATATTCCGCCTCCGGGTCACAGACGATGATGTCATCGTCCGTTGAGAGGAAAGCATTGGTGATCTCCCGCTTGGCAGAGAACGACTTGCCACTGCCGGGGGTGCCGAGAATCAGGCCATTCGGATTTTTCAGCTTCTTCCGGTCTACCATGATCAGATTATTGGAGATGGCGTTGATGCCATAGTACAGGGACTCGCCGCCGCTCTGGAACAGCTCCTGGGTGGTAAAGGGGACAAAAATGGCAGTAGAGCTGGTGGTCAGCGCCCGCTGAATCTCAATCAAATTCTGCGCCAGGGGGAGTGAAGACATCAGCCCCTGCTCCTGCTGAAAGTCCAGCCGTCGCAGATTGCAGTTGTGCTTCTGGGCGATGGAACTGGCCTGAAACACATTGTCCTCCAGCTCCTGGGCGGTGCGCCCGGTGTTCATCACCAGGAAAGTGATGAGGAACATTCGCTCATTCTGGCTCTGCAACTCCTTTAGCAGTGACTTGGCATCCTTGCCGTAGGTAGCCAGGTCACTGGGGAGAATGTCCATATCATACCCGCTGCGAACGGCCTTCTTCTGCTCCTCGATTTTGCTCCTGTCCAGCTCCGTGATGGTGCGCTTGATTTGCTTGATGGCCTTGTTCTGGTCAACGGACTGGACGTGCATGGTCACGATTTCGCTGGACTCCATATCCAGGAAGTCCTTCAAAAGCTGGTCGCTCAGGTCGGAGGCCGTGATCTGCAAGTAGCTCATGGCTCCGTGCAGCTCCCCCATCTGAAAGGTGCGGCCACCGGGGAAGGAGAAGGATGTGGGAGCGATAAAGTCTTTGACCGACAAGCCACCCTCTACCAGCCACTTCCAGTCGAAGTAAAACCGGTCACGGCTGCCCATGTGGAACATATCGTGCATCAGGCGCAGACGGGCTTTTCCGTCCAGCACCCTGGCTGTCACCCCCAGCCGCCGGAAGTTGTTCAGCAGGTCGGTCTGCACATGGTCAAGCCGGGGCTTGGCCTGCTTCATGGACTCAGCCTCGATGCCAAAGGTCAGGTACTTGGCCTTGGACAGCCCGTTGTTGCCCTGCTCCTGCTGCATTTTCAGGATACGGCTGAACTCCACCCGTTCCCGGTCAAAGCCGTCATTCCGGGACTGAATACGAACGCTCTTTTCAAAGTCCTCCGCATCCGCCGCCATATTCATGAAGGAGAGCTGAAAGCGCACCGAGCTGTCAAAGAAGTTGAGAAAGCTACACCACTCCTCAAAGATGGCGGTCTGATCCTCCTGCTGGGCGAGCTGGTAGTTAATGTCCCAGAACTGGATGGTTTTCGTGTAATAGCGACTGCTGACCCGGCAGATACCGTCCGGGAACATCCGCTCAAACGGGATGGACTGTTGGGCTGTTCTGGGAATGCCGTCGTTTCCTCTGGCCTGGTCGATAACGGCCTGAATCCGACGGCGTTCACGCCGGGTCAGATTCTCCGGCAGCTTTACGTCGCTGCCAGCCGCCTTTTTTCTGCTGAGAAAGCTGAACAATGCGGTGTACCTCCATTTCTGCCTCTGCCTGACGCATCAGGAGCGAATAGTAGTTGTTCGTCCGATAGGGTCGGGTCTTGGGGCGGATCAGCTTGGCTGTGATAAACTGTTTTGCAATGACCTCCAGCGGCTGCCCGTCCCGTTCATACATTCCGAGAAAGAACATGGGGAGCATGATGACCATCATCCCCATCGCCGCAAAAGAGACGTTACCCGACTGCTTCAGCAGGAAAAAGGCCGGTACGCCGATGACCGCACCGATGCCGAAGCAGATGAGTTGGCGCTTTGTCAGGTTAAAAAGCACCTTGGATTTGACCCGTGACAGGTCACGTGGAACGGAAATATACGCTGCCAAAGAAAAAACCTCCGTTTCTATCAGTGTGCATTGAATACTCCCTTGGCCAGAGAGCCGGTCTTAAACAGGGTGAAGCACAGCAGCACCGTGTAGCCCATCACCCCCCAGATGGAGGCGATGATGTCGTCGCTGAGTGCGATGCTCTGTATGAGCACTGCATAGATACCCACGCAGACTAAGATGAGAAATCCCTGAAAGCCCAGTGCCGCCAGGGAGCGCAGATAATTCTGTCCGATCTGGCTCTGCTCCCGATTGCCAAAGGTGGCAAAGGGGATGGGTGCGAGACTGACCATGAGGTAAATCTCGATCATGCGACCATATATGATGACAAAAATCAGGGCAGAGAGCGCCCACATGGTCACATGGACAATGAGGGACTGGAGATACACGCCGATCAATGGGCCGATGTCCATCTCCATTAAAGTGTCCTCCATGCTTTCCAGCGCCGATGCGTCTACCGCTGTACTGCCGGAGATAATGCCTCCGGCACTGTTGATAACCGACTGCGCTACGTCAAAGACAGCCAGGGTGATATTGAAGCAGTTCGTTACCAGCAGAACTGCCATAAAGGTCTTAAAGACCCACTTGAAAAAAGTCCACGTTTCAAAATTGGCGAGGTTGTTATGCTCGATAATCATCTGAATCAGCTCATAACAGGCAATAAACGTGAGGATCAGCCCCGCAATCGGGACGATAACCGATTCGGACACAGACTGTATCATGGAGAAAATCCCCGGAGAGAAGTTCGCCGGGGAAGTCCCAACCTGTGTGGCCACGTCTCCTACCTGTTGATTGACTGAATCGAACATCCCTGACAGATTGCCCATGATACCGCTGACAATGATCTCTTTGAGCCATTCGCCAATCTGTTCGATGATGGCGTTCAAATAAAGCTACCTCCGTGTGAAGTGCGGAGACTGGAAACTGGGCAGTGAGGGCAATGTAAACTGCTACCCGCAGCGGGTTCCCTGACTGCCAGCCCCGGTCAAAATGCGTGTGGTCGGGCTTCAGCGCCGCCCCAGGGCATGAACAGGTTCATACTCTGGGGCGGATGAATCGGCTGATTTTGTTCGAAAAATCAGCCGAAAAGCCCCGAAAGCAGGGGTACAAGGGTCGTTCCGATGAGCGCGACACCGCCGCCCGCCATCAACTGTTTCATGCCCTGGCTCTTTGCTCCGGGGTTGTCGTTGCCGTAACCTTCCAGCAGGTTGATGGCACCCCAGATGCCCAGGCCAGCGCCGAGGGCGATCACGAGGGTCTGGAGGACAGTGACCGCAGAATTGAAAAATGCCATAGTGATTGTTGAAACCCATCCCGCTACCCACGCCGCAGCGCTGCTCCCTGGGGATGGTTTCGCTCCTTCCTGTTTTGATGATTTGTTTGGGAGCTATGCAGTCTGCCCGCACTGCACACTGTTCTGAGAAACAATGATTTCTTCTGCTAACCGCAGTGGTTTGTTTTGCTGACAGTGCTGTCCAGCTTTGGGCAAACAAAAAGCCGCCTGTTACAAGGCGGTCAGATACAAAGAGGATTGAATTGTTTTACCGAGTCGGTTCCTTCGATGGGGCAGCCTTCTGGGGGGCGGGACGTGCGGCACTTGCCGTCTGTTTGGAGGAGAGATCGGCAAGAACGGAACTTCGGTCACGCTCTTTGTACGCCTCCAGCATGGATTTCAATTCGGTGTTGGGAACCATGCGGCTTTCTCTGCCCCAGACACGCTTCCCATCTTCGCCCTGCTCCTGTACGACAGGGCGGGAGACCTTCGTGGCACCGTCCTCAGGGAGCTTCATCCAAACGCCCTTTCCATACTTGTTGTCATGGATCATGGTCGGGGAGACCACAAAGGTCTGCCAGGGGCGGTGGTCGTTTGGGGACTGGTTTGGGATGCTGACCTGCACCAGCTGCTTGCCGGCTTTGGAAATAAACGGCTCTCCCACCAGCCCCTTGCCAAATTTGACGGTCACTTCGCTCCGTGCCGCCTGTTTTTCTTCTGCCATTGGATTCCCTCCATTACTCGTCTGCGTCAACGACTGTGTACCGGTCATTGGGGCGCAATTTCAGCCTGTGGTTCAGAAACGCCTCGATGTCAAAGGCATTTCGTTTATCGTAATCGGACGTTAATTTGTAATTGGGGTGCTGGGTCAGGTCGTATTTGTCCGAGAGAAACGGCCTGACGCCCCGGAGCTGGAGAATGCATTTCCCACCATCCATCACAGCAAGCTCATCCTGACTCATAAGCTCGTGCGCCGTCTTTTGATAATTTAGACTGTGAGATTCCTCCCGCCCACGGCTCTCTCCTGTGTTGTAAAGGTCGATGGTCTCTTTCCCCAGGGCGGCGGTCAGCTCCTTCAGGGTGGTGGGTTCTGAGCCGCCCAGGAAGATTTGAGCGTCGCAGTTACCGATGATGGTGTCGGCATTGTCCTTATAAATGGCCTTGAGCTGGCTCCTGGCCTGCAACACCAGACAGGCGGAAATCTCCCGGGAACGGATGGTGGCAATCAGCTTTTCCAGGTTGGGTATCTGCCCGATATTGGCAGCCTCATCGATGAGGCACCGGACGTGAACCGGCAGCCGTCCGCCATATACATCATCCGCCTTTTCACAGAGCAGATTGAAGAGCTGGGTATAGACCATAGAGATGAGGAAATTGAATGTGCTGTCCGTGTCCGACATGATGAGGAACAACGCTGTTTTCCGATCTCCCAGCTTGTCCAGTTCCAGCTCATCATAGGCGGTGATTTCCCGCAGCTCCTCAATGTCAAAGGGAGCCAGCCTTGCGCCACAGCTAATCAGGATGGATTTTGCCGTTTTCGCTGCCGCCAGCTTGTATTTGGCGTACTGTCGAACAGCGAAGTGGTTGGGCTTCCGCCGTTCCAGGTCTTTGAACATCAGGTCAACCGGGTTTTCAAAGGTCTCGTCGTCCTCCCGCACCTCCATTGCATTGATAAACTCGATCATAGTGGCAAAGTTCTGTTCCTCCACTGGCGCTTCATAGTGGATGTATCCGATGAGCGCCGTGTACAGTAGCGTCTCCGCCTTCTCCCAGAAGGGGTCCCCGGCTTTCCCGTCGCCTTTGGTATTGGTGATAAGGGTGGTCACCAGCTTCAAAATATCCTTTTCGCTGTGGATGTAAGCGAAGGGGTTATAGTGCATGGATTTCTTGAAATTGATGGAGTTTAGCACCTTTACCTGATACCCATTGGCCTCCATTGCGTGGCCGCAGGACAACAGCAGTTCCCCTTTGGGGTCTGTCAGGACATAGGAGGAGTGCATCTGCAACAGGTTCGGCTTGATGAAGAACCTTGTCTTGCCGCTGCCGGAGCCGCCGACGATGAGCACGTTTTTGTTCCGGGCATTGGCCGGATTCTTGGGGCGGTTGGACATCATCAGGCGCTCCGTTTTGGTGAGGATCACATTCTGCTGGAAATCTGGGTCGATAAACGGTTCAATGTCTTTGGCTGTCCCCCAACGGGCAGAGCCGTATTCCTCGTTGTGGCGGTACTTCTTGGCGTTCTTGCCTTTCATGTACACCGCCAGGCGCAGACCGCCGCCGCATAGCAGACCGATGAGCAAATCAAATGGGTGAAAGCTGGGCAGCGGGTTCCCAAACGCCGTCGGAATCGTAGCGAGCAGAGAAAGGATACGCTCCCCACTGGTTGTTCCTGTCGCCAGCCGCCACGCTTCCCCCAGATTGGTCGCCACCAGTCCAACCAGCACATAGGGCAGGTACAGCGCCAGCAGCTTGGTTATCTTTTTGCTCATAAGTCACGCTCCTGACTCTTTTCCCGCACTTTCTTGGGAATACCGGCCACCAACTCTTTGAATTTGCTGAGCTGCTTCAACACGCTGGGTGTTTTCTTCTCCTGCACCAGCGTAGCGTTGTACTCCTTAAAGGCAGCAGTCAGGGCATCGCCGTCCCTTGCCTTGAAGAATACCAGGTACCTGGGCGGCTCCTGGGACGGGTCTTTTGTGATGGCGTAGTCCACGCCGTACTTGTCCAGAATCTTTTTGAAACCCTTTACATCCGTCTTTTCGATCTCGATATTAGTGGCTCCCTGATTCTGGCCGATGAGCTGGTCAATGGTCTGTTCGCCCACAGGCTTTTCGTTGGCCAGCGCCGCCTTTTTCGCCTTCACATTGCTGCGGTGCTGCATAAACTTCCGGAATGCCGACATGAGCGCCCGTCCGGTCAGTTTAGTGGTGCTGATAGCCAGGTTGATTGTCCTGTTTTCAATTTCCTCCTGCAAAAGCAATCACCTCGTTTCACTCCGATAGCGCCGGGAAAAGATCAAATTGCATCACGCTCCGGGACAGGCTTCGCTTTGGCCTTTGCTGCCTTTTCCCGAGCCGCCTGCCGCTCGGCCACAATATCGTCTGGAATGGGCATGGCGGCAATGCTCCGACCCATACGGATAAACAGCTCTGGGCGGTGAAAGAGCGCCTCGAACTTGTTTGCCTGTTCCGGCGTCAGAGAGCAAAAATCATCCTCGGAAAGTCCCACCACAAGGAAGTTACCGGCGACAATATCGTATACATCGCCGTTTTCATC
Source organism: Clostridiales bacterium (assembly GCA_021205455.1). Lineage (GTDB taxonomy): Bacteria > Bacillota > Clostridia > Oscillospirales > Oscillospiraceae > Onthomonas. The sequence goes on along the minus strand of JAJPXL010000098.1, from coordinate 10,801 downwards.
CCGCAGCGCCCGATTCAGCGGCAGCCCCCTGAGCTTGGATTCCTCACCGCAGACAATGCCCACGGGGTCGCTATAGGGATAGACGACTTCGATGTCCCCGCCCACCGCCGCTTGCAGCGATTTCAACCCTGGGTCGATCTCCACCAGCTTCGGGTGCTGTTCCGGTTCTACCAGCAGGACAGACATTCGAGCCTTTTCCATAGAACGCTCGCCGGTTACGGCAAAATCGGCGTGGGTGAAATCCTCTGCGTCCAGCACATAGACCGAGTCATTCCATTTCTGCTCCACCTGCTCCTGTGCTTCCTCACGGCTCTCCGCCTGCACAGTCACGGTGCGCTCCAGCGTCTCTGTGATTTTCACATCATATTCTTTCATCAGCGCACCTCTGTCAATCCAGCCGAATGGCCGGGAAGTCTTTGCCGTCTGCACACAGGGTCACGGTGCGAGATTCCACCGTCTGGCGGGTCAGGTAGATCTCCAGCGCAGATACAGACGCTTCCTCACCGTCAGCGTCCACGTCATAGAGAATGGCCGGGCCGATGAGGTATCGCTCATCCCCCAGGGTTAGTAAATGGCGCTCATCGCAGCTCATAATGAGGCCCAGCTCATCTGGGGTTTCCATGATACGGTCACTCTCCCCAAAACAGGGAAGGATGTCAAAGCACTCATCCACGTCGATCACCTGAATCGGCTTGCCGGGAACGACTGCCACCATGATCGTGGGCAGATAATCATCCTCTCTGCCAATCTCGATTGCCTCGATGCAGTGCTTGGCATCTGCAATCACCTTTTCGAGCGAATTCATCAGCATATCCATGTCGATGTCCGGGATGGATTTGTGCTTCCATTCGCCAAAACCTTTGTAATCCATACAAAAACTCCTTATCTCCTGCGGACAAAAAGAAAAGGCGGCTATCCGCCACCCGAACCTCGGATGCGAATAACCGCCCTGTGATTTGCCCTGATTCATCTCTTACCTTGACTGATCCCGCTGCCGCCGTCGCTGCCACTGTTCCAGCAGTTTGATGATGGTGTCCTGCATTTGCTTCGGCGTGTAGGAACGTGGGAAATACTTCCGCAGCACGTCATGCTTGATGACCACGTTGTCCAGCGCACTCTTTTTCTCCTCGTTCATGATCTCATTCATGGCATCCTGGGTGCAAGCACCGGACTGACTGAGCTTTTTAATGCGCTGTGCCTGAGAGAGAGAAGGGGTGGCCTGCCCGTAGTCCATAGCGTCCAGAAAGCCACGCTGCTCCTCTTCTGTGAGAAAGGACAGCTCCACCGCCGGATTAAAGGCGATCTGCTTCTGATCTACCATCTCCAGCAGTTCGGGGATGAGGTAGGTCAGGCGAATGTAGCGCTGCACTTGCTTATAGCTTTCTCCTGTCCCATCCGCAATGACCTCTGTGGTGCGTTTGCCAAAATAATCTGGGACAACTTGTCCCTCTTTTCTGGGTCGCCCTCTTGCACGATCAATGGCCTCTATCTTCATTCTGTACGCAAATGCCCTTTCGCTGGGCAGCAGTGTCTCCCGCTGGAGGTTGGAATCCACCAGCGCGATAACAGCGGCGTCATCATCCATCTCCCGGACAATGACCGGCATGGTTTCCAGTCCTGCCAGCTCCGAGGCATGGAGCCTCCGGTGGCCTGCAATCAACTCATAGCCGCCCTCTGGCCGGGGGCGGGCAATCGCCGGTGCCAGTACGCCGAATTGGGCGACGCTTTCCACCGTTCGCTGCATGGCTTCATCATCCACCACCTTGAAGGGATGGTTTTTGAAGGGGTGCAGTTCTGACAGTGGAATCTCCTGAATTTCTTCACTTTTCTTAACGGGCATAGTCTCCTCCTTCCTCCGGGAACAGGACATTCTTCACCACCGCCTGTTTCCCCCTTCCGATGGCCGTCCTCTGGTCATCTCCGCCGATATGCACCGGCGTACACATTTCCAGCACCCGGCTGAAAATCCGGGCATGAGCTACATCGGATGGGTTGCGAATCTGCTGGATGGTCAGGTTGGTGGTGATAATGACCGGCAGCCCGGACTTATAGCGCTCGTCGATAACAGCATACACCTGTTCCAGCGCATATTCGGTGTTGCGCTCGATACCCAGGTCGTCCAGAATGAGCAGCGGGAAATGGGAGAAAGAGGCGATGTACTGGTAGCGCTCATCTGAGTAGAACCCACCCATTTGGCCAAGGATCTTCGAGAAGTTCGTCATCAGAACAGGGACGTTTTGCTCGATTAGGGCGTTAGCGATACAGGCGGCCAGAAAGGATTTGCCAGTGCCAACGTCACCCCAAAACAAAAGGCCAAGGTTTTCCGCCTTGACCTTCTTCCAGCTATTCACATATCGCCGTGCCATTTGGACGCTGGGGGTGTCCTTTGCAACCTCAAAACGCCAGTCAAGCAAATGCTTTTCCTGAATCCCAGTGGCCTTCAGCCGCTGGACGTTTATCATTCGCTCCTGTTCCTTCGCAAGCTGTGCCTCCCGGTCTCGTTTTTCCTTCCGGCACTGACACAGACAGGGAAAGATATGCTCCGTTTCCTCAAGGCTGACCCGGCACTGAACAGGAGTGCTGCACTTTTTACAGTACAGCAATCCATTGTCACCAACGTACTCGTCCTCCCGTGGCTCTGTCCGAGTATGCAGCCGGTCAAATATATCGGCAAGTGTTGTCATAGGCTGTCTCCCTCCTCAAACGCATAGTTGCTGTGACTGTAACCCGACACCGGTTTCTTCCCGTCCCGCCTGGCCCAGCTCCGCAGAGTGGCAAGATGGTTCTTATAGTGCTTGCCCGTGGAGGCCATGTACTCAGACAGACGCTCGATGCGCTGCTGGTAGTCTGATGGGAACTCCGCACGGAGCTTTTCATACTCAGAATCTGTAAAGAGTACATTGCCATACGCCCCATACTGGCGGCGTGGCTCTTTCTCCTCTCTGTATTTGATTCTATCCGTATTTGATGGATTAGTATTTAATTGTGGCGGGTTTTCCGCCTGCGGTTTATCCGCTGCCGGGTTCCCCGTTGACGGATTTTCGGGTAACGGTAAAGCGGTCTCTGGCTCCGGTGTTTGAGGCACCTCGTAGATGATGTACTCCACTCCGCTCATTCTGCCGTTCTCATCTCGAAGCTGTCGCCGCTGCACATAGCCACACTGCTCCAACTCCCACAGGGCGGTCTCAATGGCCGCCTTGCCGTCCTTGTTGATCGTGACCAATCCTTTGACATTGTAGTGCCATGAATCCGGCAGGCTCAAAAACTGTGACAGAAGTCCCTTCGCTTTCAAAGACAGCCCGTGATCCTTCAAATGGTGGTTGCTCATAGTGGTGTAATTTGCGTTTTTCTCAACTCGGAATACTGCCATCGACATCCCTCCAATACTCTATCATAATCGACCTGACGGCGAAACCAATTCTGCCCAAAAGAAAAAAGCGGCAATTTCCAGAAAGGAAAATTACCGCCTTATATTCGTGGCCAGGAACTGTGCGCTATGCGAACGCAATGCGCAGCACCTGCGTCACTTCCATGCATATGCGAACGTAATGTGTGCTGCTGTGTCACAGGTCGAAAAGCAACAGCTCACGATTTAGGAAAATTGGCGCTTACGTCCACTCCAAATCAGGAGAAAGCCGAATTGTTAGAAAAGTACCGTTCAGAGGCCGAATTACAAGCAAAAAAGCCAAAATACGAACTTGAGTATGTGCATAAAACCATACCGCGTGGGAGAGCGCCAGGTTCGCAATCTGGAGGTCAGGGGTTCGATCCCCCTATGGTCCACCATGTTCCGGGGAACTGCCAAAGCGGCGGTTCCCCGGATTTTTTATTCCAGTTTTATCACGGGGCCTGGCGGGGACGGCATCCGCGCCCCGCCTCACAGGAAGAAACAACCGGATTGGAAACAAATCTGCGGTTGATAAACCTGCAATCTTGTGGCATAATAGAGCATAACGAATGATGAACTTGACCTCCAGGAGCGTTCTGCATGAAAAAAGTTTGGCAGGCTGCGGCGGCGCTGGCGCTGGCTGTACTTTGCGGCGGCATTCTGGCACCGTCCGCGGCTGCAGTAGAGCTTGATTTTAATGGTATATATGAGCATCCGGTGCGTGTGGCGGTGGGGGTAGTCTGCCTTGTGGCGGCTGTCGCGCTGCTGCTCTACCGTGCGCTGCGGCACCCGATGAACAACGCAAGGCGCTCCCGCAGCTACGGTGAGGACAAGGCCGCGCCGGATGCGCCGATGGAGTCCTATCGCCGGTCCCGCCGGAGAAGGAAAGCCCGCAGCGGCGGCGTGTTCGGGCTGCTGCTGCCCAGGTATAAGGGCAGACGGCAGGAGCGGTCCGGGCCGCAGGTGTCCGTGGCGCTGCCGGAGCGGTGGCGCTCCGGCAGGCGGCGCGGCAGCGCCTCGCCCATTCGGGGCTTCTCCAACCAATCCTATAAGGGCGGCGGCAGCGCGGCGGGCAGCGCCAGCCTCCGCTCCGCCCAGCCGGACAGCTACAAAGCCCCATGGGGCAGCAAATCCCGCTATGGCCGCCTCCGCCTGCAAAAGGGCGGGGCGCGGTATCAGGGCGGCGGCAGCGCGGCGGGGGCCGCCAACCTCCGTTCCGCCCAGCCGGACAGCTACAAAGCCCCCTGGGGCAGCAAATCCCGCTATGGCCGCCTCCGCCTGCAAAAGGGCGGGGCGCGGTACCAGGGCGGCGGCAGCGCGGCGGGTAGCGCCAACCTCCGCTCCGCCCAGCCGGACAGCTATAAAGAGCCCTGGGGCGGGCGGAAGCGCTACGGCGGATTTGCCCTGCCCGCCATCCCGATTCCCTACCTCGGCCGGAAAAAGGGGCCGGAGGCCAGTGTGCCGGGCCCCCACACGCCGGCCAGACACACCGGGAAGGGAATCCTCCGCCCCGTTCCGGCGAAGGTCACCTATGCGGAGCCGGAGCGTTACCGGGAGCGGCTTGGCCTGCGGCGGCGCTATGGAATGAAAAATCCCCACGATGAGATTCCGATTTACCGCGGCGGGAACCATGTGCTCCGGGCGGTCAGGGTCGCGCTGGCCACGCCGCCCAGCTACCGGGAACCCTGGGGCAGCAAGCGGCGGTACGGAACGCAGACCGTCATGGACTGGCTGCCCGTTTACCGGGGCAGCGTCTCCATCACCAAGAGCAGGCGCAGCGCCCCCGCGCTGCCCCTGAGCTATCGGGAGCCCTGGGGCAGCAAGGCCCGCTATGGCAAGGGCGCCGTCCCACCCGAACCGCCCCTGAGCTACCGGGAGCCGTGGGGCAGGCAGGGCCGTTACGGGCAGGAGCCGCGGGGCTATGAGCCGCCGCTGAGCTATCGGGAGCCCTGGGGCGTCCTGCGCCGCTATGGGGCGGGGGACCCGCTGGAGCGGACGGCCATGCCGGAACGTCCCCCCTATCTGGGGGGCAGCACCACCACCGCAAAAGAGCCGTGGATTGACCCGGAGACGGGGCGGCTGGCGGAGCCGGTGCGGCCCAGCGCGAAGCAGTACGGCAACAAGCGCTATGGCGGGAAACTCTACGGCGGGCGCATCGTCCATTACCGTGAGGAGGAGCCGCCAGGCAGCAGCACCGTGATACATGACGAGGCAGGCGACCTCCAAACCGCGGCCCTGTCCGGCACGGCAGAAGATACATAAAAAGCGGCAGGAACGCCAGTTCCTGTCGCTTTTTTCGTCCTATGAAAACGCTCAATACCCCAAAGGCTCCCCCACCAGAATGACGTGGATTCTGCCCTCCGGCTTACAGTGGCGGGTGATGACCGTCTGGGCGCAGATGCAGTCCGGGCTGTGGCAGTCCCCACACCTGCCGGTGACGGCGCAGGGGGTCTCCCGACCCAGGCGGAGGGCGTTGATGGGGGCGGCGACCTGACGGATACGCTCGATGGCGGCGGCCTCGTCCCTGCACACCTTGTTCATCCCGGCCACCACCACGACCCGCTTCGGGCCGAACAGGAGCATGGCCAGGCGGTTGCCGTTGCCGTCCACGTTGACCAGCTTCCCGTCCAGGGTGACGGCGTTGGCGCTCATGAAAAAGACGTCCGCCCCAAAGGCCCGCTGATAAATCTGCTGCCGCTCCTCCTCGCTCTGGGCGGTGCGGCGGTCGATCAGGGTGCAGCCGGAGGCCTCCGCCGCCGGGAAGAAGCCGATCTCCTCCAGCGTCATGCTGCCGCCGAAGGAGACAGTCTTCCCAGGCTGCAAAAAGGCCCGCATCTGCGCCAGGGCTTCTGCGGCGTTGGTGGCATAGGCGCCGGTCATGCCGTGCCGTTCCAGCTGGGCCAGGACGGCAGCGGCGGTAAGTATATTGTGCTGTTCACGAGGGGTCATAGGGCGCTCCTTCCTGCACTGAGGTGGTGCATATCCTGTTTGCACCATTATAGCACAGGGCGGAGCGGAATGCCAGCGGCAATTTCGCCGCTGGCATGGCTCGGCGTCCGCTTAGAGCCCCATGGCGTCCGTCAGGTTGTCCATCACATCGGCCACTGCGCGGATGGTCTTTCCGGTGTGGGTGTGCTTCAGCAGCCGCTGCCGCTTCGGGGTCATGGCGATGCCGATGGCCGCGCCTACGGCCACGCCCAGGCCCATGCCCCGCAGAAAGTTCGCCTTTGTCACGCTTGCTCACCTCGCTTCCTGCCCTTAGTATGGCCCGCAGGAGGCGGAACGGCTGTGGAAAATTTATGGAGCCGCCGAGCGGGAAAAGCGCCAATCCTTCCCGTATTTTAAAATTTTTCGTAAATCTCAGCCAACCGCTGGCGTACCGGCCCGGCTTTGTGCTATAATAGGGCCAGCGGCCGCCAAGCCCACAGACGGGGGACGCGAACATTCTGCGGCGCGCAGGTCGAATCACGGCTGCGCAGCCTGGAAGGAATTGATACCTATGAAACAAAAGACAAAATGGACGATTTATGCCTGCCTGGCCGCCGCTGCGCTGGCGGCAGCGGCCATCCTGCTGGCCGCGTTTGTCAGCCGGCTGGCCGGAGGCATCCTGCTGGCGGTGCTCGTTGTCGGGGTTATTGCCGTGCTTTACGGCAGGCGGTTCCTCTCCGGCGAGACGGCGGTGCGGGATTCCTGGAAGGTGAAAACAGGAAAGTACCTGTCCGGCGACCAGGAACTGCACGTCTCCTCCTTTGCCGCCTCCTGCAAGTCTGACTTGGAGATCCTTCAAATCGTCCCGGACGAATCGGAGGAGAAGGGCTTCACCTACTATGACCGGCAGGTGCAGGAGCGCCTGGCGGCGGCCATCGTCAAGCTGTCCTCCAAGGGGCATTATACGCTGGAGAAGCCGCTGGCCATTCTGAACCCCTTCGGCACGTCGGGCAACAGCCTGTACCTGTCCTTTGGCACCACCTTCCTGGGGCAGATGCAGTACACCGTCCATGTGGACAGGGAGGACATCCCGGACTACACGGCCAAGGCCAACGACGGGGACGCGCCCACCACCCGCCATGAGTTCCAGATCATCGGCCTGGTGCCGGGGATGAAGAACCATGTGACCCTGGAGCTGATCGGCCCCAGGGGGCGGCTGGTCAACGCCGTATCGTTCACGGTGGAGATGCCCAAGCCTGTATCCGACTATCGGGTGGTGCTGGAGCACACGGAGGGCGAGAGCACCGCGCCCCTCTCCGGCGGCCTGTACGCCATGATTCGGGTGGGCGGCAAAAACGGCTATGCCTTCTTCTATGACAACGACGGCGTCATGCGCTATGAGATGGTGCTGGAGGGGTACAGCCTGGACCGCATCCTCTGGTATCAGGGGCAGATGGTGACCTGCATCTCCGCCTATAAGATGGCGCGGTTCAACGCCCTGGGCCAGGCGGTGGCGATTTACCCCCTGGAGGGCTACGAAATGCACCACGACATGGCGCTGAAGGGGGACGAGCCGAAGGTGCTGATCCTGACCAGCGACGTGGGCGAGGTGGACAATGTGGAGGACCTGCTGGTGGAGCTGGACCTGGAGACCGGCGACGTGACGCAGCTGCTGGACTTCAAGGACCTGTTCCGCTCCTACTACGAGCAGGATACCGCTCCCATCACGCCGCAGGACCCGTTCATCTGGATGGTGGGAAAAAACGACTGGATTCATTTAAATACCATCCAGTACCTCCCGGAGGGCGACAGCATCATCGTCAGCTCCCGGGAGACCTCCACCATCATCAAGGTAAAGGGCATCCACACCGCGCCGGAGATCGACTGGCTGATCGGCAGCGAGGCGTTCTGGGCGGACACGGACTTTGCCCGGTACTCCCTGAAGCAGGTGGGCGACTTCGTCCCCCAATACGGTCAGCACACGGTGGAGTATCAGTCGGACAGCACCCTGCCCAGGGGACAGTATTATCTGCGGATGTACAACAACAACTACTGGGCCAACAGCACCCGCCACGGCTGGAAGCCTCCGAAGCTGCCGGAGACCGTGGGGACGGAGCTGGCCAGCACCTCCCTGTCCTCCCAGATGTACCTGTACTTAGTGGACGAGAACGCCAGGACCTTCTCCCTGGCCTGCTCCTTCGACGTGCCCTACTCCAGCATCGTCTCCAACGTGACCCCGCTGGAGGGCAACTACATCTGCAACAGCGGCACCGCCAAGGTGTTTGGGGAGTATGACAAAGACGGCAAGCTGATTCGCCAGTTTGCCTACGAGTGCGGCCTGCAAACCTATCGGGTCCCGAAGGACACCTTCACCGGCTTCTGGTTCCGGTAAGGCGGGCAATCCAAATCAAACAAAACAGGCCCCTGGCAGCGTGAATGCTGCCAGGGGCCTATGGGTTCGGGAAGCTACGCCGCCGTATCCGCAGGGGCGGCAATGGTGACGAATACCTCCTCGCTGTCGCTATAGGTGACCTTCTGCACGCTGTCCGTCACCACGGCTCTGGCGCCGGAGTTCAGGTCATTGTCCTCATAGCCCTTGTAAACCACCACCATCTGGGTCTCGGAGCCGTCCTCCTTCACCCCGTCCACCGTCCGGTAGCGGGTGTAGACCACATTGCAGCTGTAGACGGAGATCCAGGAGGTGCGGGACAGGGGGACGCCTGCGCTGTCCTCTGTGGGCATGGACTTGTTCCAGGGGCGATAGGCTTTCTGGCTGATTTGGAACTCCATATCCTCCAGCACGGCGACCTCCGCCCCGTCTACCGTCTCACAGAGCAGCACTTCGCCCTCATAGGGCTCCCCCACCAGGGCGGCCAAATCCTCCGTCAGCCAGAAACCGGTGCTTCCGCCGCCGTTGACCTGGGCGTGGCGGAACACGCTGTAGACATCGTAAACGGCGACCAGCAACAGAAGGGCAATTAAGGCCCGCCTGAACCAATACCAAAACGACTGCTTTCTTTGAACGGTCATCTCCGACATCTCTATCCCTCCTGACTCTGAGCTGGGTGAATTTGTTCATTTGAACAAAACATTTCGCAATCTTCTTTCTTGCTAATATCATAGCACGCTCCCCGCCGTTTGTCAAGGGTATCCGCCGGATTCTCTGCGTTTCCCTGCAAAAAACGACAAAAAGACGTTGACAAGGCCGCCCATACGCGATAAAATGTAAAAACGCCGAGAGGGGAGGGGGAGTTTCATGCCGGAGAAGAAGGGCATCAAAATCGTGGCGACCAACCGCAAGGCCCGCCATGACTATTTCATTCTGGAAACCTACGAAGCCGGCATTGCGCTGGTTGGCACCGAAGTGAAGAGCATCCGGGCCGGTCACGTCAACCTGAAGGACTCCTTCTGTCAGGTGAAGGACGGCGAGATGTACGTCTATCAGATGCACGTCTCCCCCTATGAGCAGGGCAACATTTTCAACAAGGACCCCATGCGCCCCCGGAAGCTGCTGCTCCACCGGCGGGAGATCGTGAAGCTCTACGCCCAGGTGAAGCAGGACGGCTACGCCCTGATTCCCCTGAGCATCTACTTCAAAAATTCCAGGCTGAAGCTGGAGATCGGGGTCGCCAAGGGCAAAAAGCTATACGACAAGCGCGCTGCCATGGCAGAGCGGGACACGAAGCGGGAGATGGACCGGGCCATAAAGGCCCACAACTTCCGCTGAGTGCAACACTGAGGAGGTTATTACGATGAGTCAGAATCCAATCGTCACCATTAAGATGGAGAACGGCGGCGTCATCAAGGCGGAGCTGTATCCCGAGGTGGCGCCCAATACGGTGAACAACTTCATCTCCCTGGTGAAGCAGGGCTTTTACAACGGCATCATCTTCCACCGCGTCATCGCGGGCTTCATGCTCCAGGGCGGCGACCCCAAGGGCACCGGCGTGGGCGGCCCCGGCTACTGCATCAAGGGCGAGTTCACCAGCAACGGCTTCCGGAACGATTTGAAGCACAGCCGCGGCGTGCTGTCCATGGCCCGCACCGCCGTGCCGGACAGCGCAGGCAGCCAGTTCTTCATCATGCACGCCGACGCGCCCCATCTGGACGGGGAGTACGCCGCCTTCGGCAAGGTCATCGAGGGCATGGACGTGGTGGACCAGATCGCCTCCGTCCGCACCGACTGGAGCGACCGCCCCCGCCAGGTGCAGAAGATGGCAGAGGTCACGGTGGACACCTTCGGCGTGGATTATCCCGAGCCGGAGAAGTGCTGAGACACAGGCAAATACCTTTTCCGCAGGCCCTGCGCCTGCGGACCATATGGGGATGTACCGGTTTCGACGGGGATGTTGAGGCTGGATAAGCGGGCAGCGGCGCCCAGCCGCTTACCAATGGGCACCTATAAATTAAAGAACAACGATAATCAGAATTACGTTGCTGTCGCGGCCTGATTAGGCTCTGCGACCTCCGCCCACTGTGCGCGGA
>JAJPXL010000035.1 GCA_021205455.1 Clostridiales bacterium | reverse complement strand
GTGGTCTATCCCGTCAGAGACGATGTGACTTCTCACTGGTGAGACTGCCGCCCCCGGCGGCTGGGGACGATTGCCACCCGTTCCGCTGAGGCGGAACGTGGCGGCAATTTTGTTGCCCTTTGGTCGTGGACATCTGACTGTACGGTTAGGCTATTACTCCTAATAAAAAAACGAGGGGGTTATTACACGTTATAATAGGACATCTTCTTTCCTGTTCGGGCAGATTTCATCTATCGATGAATAATAAAATTGCCGCCCATCCCGCCGCAGGCAAGGGATGAGGTGGCAATCTCCGCCAGCCGCCATAGGCGGCAGCTTTGGTGCGTATCAAGTTACATCGTCTGTCGCCTGATAGACCACAATATTGAGAGACAAGGCGCAAGCCGCCTACCTGATACGGGGAGATTCTTAAGAGGGGGGCCACAGGTCCCCCTCTTAAGCCGCCTTCTTTCCCCTATTTCTTGGCGGAGCAAGAAATAGGGCCCGCCGGGAGGGCAAACACGTTATTTCCTTCAAAGAACCATATCTAAGGAAAACAGCCCCACCGGAAGGGCAAGCGCGGCAGTTCCTTCCAAGAACCATATCTAAGGAAAACTCTGCTTACCACCCCTCCGCCGTCAAGCGGCAATTCTGCCTTGCCCCCTTTTCAGGGGCGGCAGAATGCCAGCGTGAACCCGCAGGGCGCGCCCTACAGCTCCTCCAGCTCCGCCTTCCACAGCGCAGCCACCGCATCGGAGGGCATCCGCCAGTCCCCCCGGGGGCTGAGGGTGACGGAGCCCACCTTGGGGCCGTCGGGGATACAGGATCGCTTGAACTGCTGAACGAAGAAGCGGTGATAGAAGTTCTTCTCCCACTTCAGAATCGTCTCACCGTCGTAGGTATCCCGGAAGGCGTAGCGGGCCAGGCGGTACACCTTCTTCGGCGGGAAGCCGAAGCGAACGCTGTAGTACAGGAAGAAGTCGTGAAGCTCGTAAGGCCCCACCAGGCTCTCCGTCTCCTGGCTGATTTTCCCGTCCACGGCGGGCAGCAGCTCTGGGGACACGGGGGTGTCCAGAATGTCGTCCAGCACGGCGGAGAGGGCGGGGTCCCGCTCCCGGCTCTGGTCGCTGACCCAGCGGGTCAGGTGGCGCACCAGCGTCTTGGGGATGGAGCAGTTCACGGCGTACATACTCATGTGGTCGCCGTTGTAGGTGGACCAGCCCAGCGCCATCTCGGACAGGTCGCCGGTGCCAACGACCAGCCCGCCGGACTGGTTGGCCAAATCCATCAGCACCTGGGTGCGCTCCCGGGCCTGGCAGTTCTCGTAGGTGACGGAGCGGTCGGCCGGGTCGTGGCCGATGTCCGCGAAGTGCTTCATGACGCTCTCCCCGATGTCCACCCGCCGGAAAGACGTCCCCAGACACTGGGCCAGCTGGGTGGCGTTGTCCCGGGTGCGGTCGGTGGTGCCGAAGCAGGGCATGGTGACGCAGAGGATGTCGGTATTGGGCCGCCCCAGCAGCTGCATGGCGTTGACGGTGATGAGCAGCGCCAGGGTGGAGTCCAGCCCGCCGGAGAGACCAATAACCGCCGTCTTTGCGTGGGTGTGCTCCAGCCGCTTCCGCAGCCCCCAGGAGGCCAGGGTGAAAATCTCCTGGCAGCGGGCGGCCCGGTCGCCCAGGTCGGCGGGGACGAAGGGGTTGGGGGCGATGTGCCGGGTCAGCGTTGTCTGCTCCAGCGTCAGGGAGAAGGGCACCTCCTCCACGCAATATTCCCCGTCGGGGGGATAGGTGGACATCCGCCGCCGCTCGAAGGCCAGCTTGTGAACGTCCACCTCCGAGACGGTCAGGCCGGTGGAGAACCGCCGCTCCGCCAGCAGGGAGCCGTTCTCCGAAATCAGGTCGTGACCGGCGTAGACCAGGTCGGTGGAGCTCTCCCCCTCCCCGGCGTCGGCATAGACGTAGCCGCAGACCAGCCGCCCGGACTGGCCCACCACCAGGCTGCGGCGGTAGGCGTCCTTGCAGACAATCTCATCCGAGGCGGAGGGGTTCAGAATCACCGTCGCCCCCGCCGCGCACAGGTCGTTTGAGGGGGGCGCGGGCACCCACAGGTCTTCGCACAGCTCCACCCCGACGCACAGCTCCGGCAGCTCCCGGCAGCGGAAGATCTGCCTGGCCTCCACCGGTACCTCCTGGCCGCAGAGGGTGGCAGTCAGGGACAGGTCCCGCCCGGAGGCGAACCACCGCCCCTCATAGAACTCGGTGTAGTTGGGGATGTTCCCCTTGGGCACCACACCCAGAATCTCCCCGTTGCACAGCACCGCGGCGCAGTTATACAGGGCGTTCCGCTCCGGGAAGCGGAGGGGCAGGCCCACCACTGCCAGCAGGTTCAGCCCTCTGGTGGCCTCCAGCACCTGCCCCAAGGCCCGCTCCGCCCCGTCCAGCAGCACCGGCTGGAGGAACAGGTCGGCGCAGGTGTAGCCGGTCAGCCCCAGCTCTGGGAAGCAAATCGCTTTGACCCCCCGGCGGGCAGCCTCCCGCAGCAGAGCGATGGTCTGTTCGGCGTTGTAGGCGCAATCCGCCACCCGCACCTTGGGGGTGGCGGCGGCCACGGTGACAAATCCGTCTTTCATGGCATGGTCTCCTTTTTATTCTCTCTGCCCCTGGCGGGCAGCGTCATCAATTTAAGGTGGTTTCCCTGGGGCAGAAGGTCGGCGTAGCCGACTGAGGGGTGGGTTCACCTTTAGAAAAGAACGTAATTCCTTCCAATATCCTTATCTAAGGAATGTCCCTTCCACCCGCCTGAATCACCCCGACCCGAATCAGCACGGGGTACAGATAGCTTGCCCCGAAGCAGTTCAGCTTTTTCGGCCCCGTCACCGGAAGCCCCTGCCGCTGGAGGGCCAGGGCGTTGTCCAGGGCGATGTAGACAGTGGCGCTGGTGACCGACTTCTCCTTCCGGGTGAAGAACAGCTCCCCGCCCTTCACCGTATAGGAAAAGCGCAGCCCCTTGGCCGTCCGGAAGGGATACCCCGCGAACTGCACCAGCGCATCCCACAGCGCCGCCCGGACGGCCTGCTCCTCGCCCTGGGCCAGGGCCTGCCTCAGGCGGGTCTCCGCCGCCAGCCTGGCCCGGTACCGCTCCAGCCCTGGAGACTGCAAAACGGCCTCCGTTATCCGGCAGGGCTGACGGGTGTAGGGCAGGTAGCCGCTCACCGACGGCTGGCTCAGCCCGGTGAGCGCCTGAATCTCCGGGACGGTTTTGCCGGACTGATGCAGGGCGTTGACCGTTCGGCTTTTCTCCGTCTCATAGACGCCGGCGGTGACCAGCAGCTTTCGGGCCTTCAGCGGCGTGATGCGGAATTCCTCCGCCAGCCGGTTCAGGGACGGATGGCCGGCCTCGTCCGCCTCCCCCTCGACGGGGTTTTGGTAGGCGTCCGCTACCGCGTCTGCCAGCAGCTGCGTCAATGCGTCCGCTTCGCAGTCCGGAGTCTGTTTCGTTGCATCCATGCGGCGCCTCCTCCCCGGCGGTCTGCCCAAACTGCTGCGGTCAGGCCGCGTATCAGTCCTCTGCGCGAATCCCATCCATGATGCGCACCATCAGCCCCACCCGCTGGAAGGGGGTCATCAAATAGTATCCGTCCACATAAGGGGCCAGCTCATCGGCGATGGCGGTGGAGATTTTTACCGCCAACTCCTCCCCCTCTGCCCGGTCCTTGCCCTCGTACAGGTCCAGAATTTCCTGGCAGACGGAGATGCCGTTGATCTCGCTGTTCATGTATACGCCGTTCCGGTGGCTCACCACCGGGATGATGCCCCCCAGAATGTGGGCGTCCAGGGTTTCCCGGGCCAGCTTCAGGTTGTCCAGCCCCTCCCGGCTCAGCACCGGCTGGGTCAGGAAGCCGCACATCCCCGCCTCTACCTTCTGTTGGGCCCGGCGCAGCTCCGCCTGAAAGTTCCGGGCGTTGACGTTCAGCGCCCCAAAGACGGAGAAGGGCTGCTCCAGCTCCGTCTCGTTCAGGGTGCGGATGAAGTCCGCCAGCTTGCGGGAGTTGAAGTTGAAGACGCTCTTCACCTCGTCCCGCTCGGCGGAGGGGATGGGGTCGCCGGTGATAATCAGCACGTTGTCCACCCCCTCCACGCTGAGGCCGAGGAGCAGCGCCTTGGTGGCGTTCAGGTTCCGGTCCCGGCAGGTCATGTGGGGCAGGGGGTCGATGCCCAGCTCCCGGCGGAGCTTGCAGGCCAGCAGGGAGGAGTCCATCCGCGCCCGGCCAATGGGGCAGTCGGAGATGGTGATGACATCCGCCCCCGCCTCCCGCAGCGTCCAGGCGCCAGACATGAATCTGCCCAGCTCGGTGGTCTTGGGCGGGTCCAGCTCCACCGCCAACACCTTGTCGCCGCTCCGGAGCTTCTCCTGGAGGCGGTTGGGGCGGGGCTTCTTCCGGGC
>JAJPXL010000107.1:4981-25736 GCA_021205455.1 Clostridiales bacterium | reverse complement strand
TGCACAAAATTGGCTTTTGGAGATGAACCCGGCGGGCAGTTGACCTTGAGTTTTCAAGCTCTTTCCCAGGTTTGTCTCTATTATATCTCTTACATTGTCCCTATTATATCTCCATCACCGGTGACAATGATTACCATGTTCTGTCCCTCCGCGCTTACAAGAATTTTTTATCTAAAAAATCTCTCAGATGTGCACCATATGCACTCTTTCCATAGCGCTCCGCAATATCCCTTAATTGTTTTTCGCTAATCCAGCCGCATCGCCTGGCGATTTCCTCTGGAATCGATACTTTGATGCCCTGATTTTTTTCAATCATCTGAACAAATAGAGCAGCCTCCAGTAAACTATCCATCGTACCGCAATCAAACCATGTATAGCCGCGCCCGAAAATCTCCACCTGCAACTGCCCTTGTTTCAAATACATTTCATTGAGTGTGGTAATCTCCAATTCACCTCGATCACTGGGCTCCACCTGACAGGCTTTTTCATATACTCCCGCCGGATAAAAGTACAAACCGGTTACTGCATAATTACTCTTAGGCTTTTTGGGTTTTTCTTCTATAGAAAGCGCTTTTCCTTTTTTGTCAAACTCGACCACGCCAAACCGCTCCGGATCATTAACGTAATATCCAAAGACGGTGGCAATATCATTCTTTTCAGCATTATCGACAGCTGACTTCAACTTCTTGAACATACCATTGCCATAGAAGATGTTGTCACCTAAAACCATTGCACAGGCATCATCGCTAATAAAATCTTTTCCTATCATAAATGCCTGGGCCAGACCGTCTGGCGATGGCTGGACAGCATAAGTCAGATTGATTCCAAACCGACTTCCGTTTCCTAGCAGCTTTTCAAACCTGGGCGTGTCATCTGTGGTTGAAATAATCAGTATATCCCTTATCTTGGCAAGCATAAGCATTGACAGTGGATAATAAATCATCGGCTTGTCATACACAGGGAGCATCTGTTTGGATTCGCAAATGGTGAGCGGGTAAAGTCTTGTACCTGAACCACCCGCCAGAATAATCCCTTTCATATCTTGATTCCCCTAACCATTGTTACATATGCTGTGACCGTCACAGTTTTCTTTTAATCTACATAAATCTACATAAACGCCGCAAATATCACATTTACGCCTTAATCATCACAGACTTGTGTTCATCGTCCACATGATGAGCGTCCTATCAGAGGTCTACCCCTCAAAACAAGTTTCAATCCACACCGAATCCCACCAAAGGATGTGCCTCAGAGCAAGGCTGCCGCTCGAATTTGAAACTCTTTTTGTAGGGTAGACATTTGTTCACAGCTAACCGCCAAAAACCAGAACGAAAGAAAACCCCGTTTGATAATACGCCCGAAAAAGAAACAGCCCTCCAAAGAGGGCTGCGAATCAAAGGAAAGCACGATGCGGTTACATCGATTATGATATCAAGTAAAATACCAGGCTTCCGCTTAATTTGTTAGTCATTTGTTTTACCGAAATGGTAAAATGGGGGGAATTTTATATTTTTTGTGCCGCGCACCAACAGCCGCTTTTTAGGAAAAATTTTCTTGACAAACGACTCGCCTCGTACTATAATAATACCTGTTGATTGACTTGGACGATTAGCTCAGCTGGCTAGAGCATCCGCTTGACGTGCGGAAGGTCACAGGTTCGAATCCTGTATCGTCCACCATATCTTTTTCTCCAATGAAATCAATAATGGACGATTAGCTCAGCTGGCTAGAGCATCCGCTTGACGTGCGGAAGGTCACAGGTTCGAATCCTGTATCGTCCACCATGAAGGGTTCTATGACTGTGATGTTTCGCTTTCATAGGGCCTGATTTTTATTGTTGTTTTCCGGGTTGCCCCTTGCGCTATGTGTGCAAGGGACGATTTTTGCAAAAAAGAAGCAGGCAGCATCATGAAGATGTTGTCTGCTTTTATTTTTACTTGGCTCTACCATGATTGAAGAGACGATAATGATTTACGATGTACCGGCTTCGACGCTCTGGCCTCAATGCTGAATTTTTACGATACAAATACCCCACAGGACTTGCAGGTGCGGAAAGAGTTGGATTAACACGCTGCTCCAGCGGCAGTATGAGCAGTACCGCATTTCTCTGGGGAATATGGAGGCAATCAACCGGAAATATCACGATTTGAAGCACCAAATCGGCGTGATTCGGCTGAGGTTGGACGCGGCCCGTCAGCGCTTTTCAGTCCCCAGGATGGCGGCAACGGCAAAGAACGGCTGCCAAGCGGGCGTTTTTATATATGAGCATGACAGCAGGGAAGGGGGCTAACACGCCGCCAGCCCCTGGGGATTTAAAATCCGCACCCCGCCGTATTCCGTCTCCACCAGGCCCGCCTGGGCGAATCGCTGCAAGGTCCGGTTCACCGTGACCCGGCTGGCGCTGATGGCGGCGGCCAGCTCGTCCTGAGAGCAGCGGATCAGCCCATCCGCCTCCCTGGGCAGGGTCAGCAGGTACTGGGCCAGCCGCTGGTCGGCCCGGAGGAAGGCCATATTGTCCACCTGGGAGGACAGCAGCCGCACCGTCCGGGCCAGGTATTTCAGCAGGGCCAGCGCCAGCTCCGGGTTGGCGGACATCTCCTCCACCGCCATCTGCCGGTCAATGGGGACGATGGCGCATTCCGTCATGGCCACTGCGGAGGAGACCCGCGGCAGCTCGTCAAAGAAGGAGGCCTCCCCGAACAGGCTTCCGCTGTGGTAGATGTTCAGCACCCGCTCCACCCCCTCCTGGGAGGAGCTGTAGGTTTTCACCCGTCCGCTTTTCAGATAGTAAAAATGACGGGCGGTGGTGTCCTGCAAGTAGATGATTTGGCCGGAGCGGTAACGCCGGGCCTGATGGTGGGCGGCGAAGGGCGTCCAGATGTCTTTGGGCAGATTCAGTTCCTGTAAGCTGAAATATTCCACAAAATCCCCTCCCTTTGGGGAGATTGTATCATAGTTTACATTCTTTTGCAAGCAAATTCGGTATGATAGAAGCAGCAGACAGCGGCGGGAGCGCCGCAGGTGAAACAGGAGGTATGTTTACCATGGGAATGACAATGACCCAGAAGATTTTAGCCGCCCATGCGGGGTTAAGCAGCGTGACGCCCGGCCAGCTCATCGAGGCGAAGCTGGATTTGGTACACGGCAACGACGTGACCGCTCCGGTGGCCATCGGGGTGCTGGAGGAGTACGGTATCCGGCAGGTGTATGACAAGGACAAAATCGTCATCGTGCTGGACCACTACACCCCCTGCAAGGACATCAAGGCGGCCCAGCTGTGCAAGGCGGCCCGTGATTTCGCCCATGCCCAGGGCCTGACCCACTTCTATGACGTGGGCGAGATGGGGGTGGAGCACGCCCTGATTCCGGAAAAGGGCCTGGTAGTACCCGGCGACCTGACCATCGGCGCGGATTCCCACACCTGCACCTACGGCGCGCTGGGGGCCTTCTCCACCGGCGTTGGCTCCACCGATATGGCGGCTGGGATGGCCAGCGGCCTAAACTGGTTCAAGGTGCCCTCCGCCATCAAGGTGACGCTGACCGGCAAGTTCAAGCCCTTTGTCTCCGGCAAGGATGTGATGCTCCACCTGATTGGAGAAATTGGCGTGGACGGCGCGCTGTATAAGAGCCTGGAGTTCACCGGCCCCGCCATGGGCGAGCTGACCATGGACGACCGGTTCACCATCGCCAACATGGCCATCGAAGCCGGCGCGAAGAACGGCATTTTCCCGGTGGACGATAAGACCCTGGACTATTTGAAGGGACGCACCGATCGCCAGCCGGTGATTTACGAGGCCGACCCCGACGCCGAGTACGAGCGGGAGGTGGTCATCAACCTGGACGAGCTGGACTCCACCGTGGCCATGCCCTTCCTGCCCGGCAATGCCAAACGGGTGCAGGAGGTCAAGGGCATCAAGCTGGACCAGGTGGTCATCGGCTCCTGCACCAACGGCCGTATCAGCGATATGCGGGCGGCGGCGGCGATTTTGAAGGGCCGCAAGGTGGCCCCCGGCATCCGCTGCATCGTCCTTCCCGCTACTCAGGAAATCATCCGTCAGATGATTCAGGAGGGCATTTACATGGACCTGCTGGAAGCGGGCTGTGCCATTTCCACCCCCACCTGCGGCCCCTGCCTGGGCGGCCACATGGGCTGTATGTGCGAGGGCGAGGTGGCCGTGTCCACCACCAACCGGAACTTTGTGGGGCGCATGGGCCATGTGGACAGTAAAGTTATCCTGGCGTCCCCCACAGTGGCGGCGGCCTCTGCGGTGATGGGCGTCCTGGCCGACCCCGCTGAGCTTTGATGAAGGAGGATAACCAATGGCGACCATGAAGGAACGCCTTTTGCCGCTCCTCGCAGAGATGGAACCAGGCAACATCCTGTTCCGTCCCGTGGAGGACGATGAGGACATCTGGTATGCCGTGGAGGGCTGCCAACTGACGCCGGAGCAGCAGGAGTGCGTCAATTCCGGCGGCTTCTCTCTGGGGCGCGCCTACCTGCACCCGGAACGTAGCCTTCCCTGCCTGATTTGCCGTCCGGACGGAGAACGAATTGGTTTTATCCTGTTCACTGAATGGCTGGGCGAAGGTGAGGCCAGCAGCTGGAGCTATTTCATTGACGTGAGGCACCAGGGGCAGGGATTCGGAAAGGCTGCGGCTCAGAAAGCGGTGGAGCTTTTAAAACGCGCCTATCCCGACAGACCGGTAAAGCTGTCCACGGAGGTATTTAACAGGCGGGCACAGGCGTTGTACATCAGCATTGGCTTCCGGCAGCTGGATGAATTGGACGGGGACGATTTGGTATTCGCCCTGTAAGCGTCCCCGCACCCCGGCGTTTGAAACGATCAGATTCTAGGAGGAAGAACTTTA
Organism: Clostridiales bacterium; assembly: GCA_021205455.1. Taxonomy (GTDB): domain Bacteria; phylum Bacillota; class Clostridia; order Oscillospirales; family Oscillospiraceae; genus Onthomonas. The sequence continues at coordinate 20,867 of JAJPXL010000107.1, read as the reverse complement.
TGTCTAAAATTTATGTCTATGGCGACAATGTGGATACCGACGTCATCATCCCGGCCCGGTACCTGAACGACCCCAGCGAGACGGCGCTGGCCTCTCACTGCATGGAGGACATCGACCCCAGCTATGCCTCCACCGTGGAGCAGGGCGACATCATCGTAGGCGGTGCCAACTTCGGCTGCGGCTCCTCCCGGGAGCACGCCCCTCTGGCCATCAAGGCCAGCGGCGCGAAGTGCGTCATTGCCGCCTCCTTTGCCCGCATCTTCTACCGCAACGCCATCAACATCGGCCTGCCCATCATGGAGTGCCCTGAGGCGGCTGCTAATATTCAGCCCGGCGATGTGGTCAGCGTTGATTTGTCCAGCGGCGCCATCTGCGACGAGACCACCGGAACGACCTTCCAGGCCGCGCCCTTCCCGCCCTTTATTGAGAACATCATCCAGTCCGGCGGGCTGATGGAGTCCCTCAAGGCGCGGGGGCTGGCGAAGTAAAACCCAGCCACGAACCGGAAGATTCTGCCGGAAGGGGAGAAGATGCCTTCCCCGGAAATCCTCACTTTCTGATCTTTTTCCGGAAGGACGACCCCGTGCTGGAATTTTTGAAAAGCCGAAAGGGGCTCTTTGACTTTACGGAGCGGGACGAGGCTACCGGCATCCTGCTGGAGGATCTGGCGTTCAGCAGGGAGGGGGAGATCTTCTGCTACACGCTGACCCATGAGGCGTTCTGCTGCGTTGCGGAAGAGGACTTCCGTTTGATGCCCCTTTGACAGAGTACTTATCCATATATGATGAAAACAGGAGGGAACGATTCAAATGAACTACAAAATTGCCCTGATTCGGGGCGACGGCATCGGCCCGGAAATCGTCAACGAGGCCGTCAAGGTGATGAAGACTGTGGGAGAGAAGTTCGGCCACAGCTTTCAGTTTGTGGACGTGCTGATGGGCGGCTGCGCCACGGATGAGTGCGGCGTGTCCTACCCCGCCGGTACAGCGGAGACCTGCAAGAGCTGCGACGCCGTACTGCTGGGCGCAGTGGGCGGCCCCAAGTGGGGCAGCGACAAGCCCGCCGAGCAGCGGCCGGAGACGGCGCTGCTGGCCATCCGGAAGGATTTGGAGCTGTTCACCAACCTGCGTCCCGCCGCCATGCGCAAGGGCATGGAGGATGCGTCCCCCCTGAAACGGGAGACGGCGGAGAAGGGCTTCGACATTATGATGGTGCGGGAGCTGACCGGCGGCATCTACTTCGGCAAGCGGGAGCGTTATCAGACCGAGGACCGGGGCCAGGAGGCCACCGACCTGATGGCCTACTCCGAGATGGAGATCGAGCGGATCGGCCGCCAGGCCTTCGAGCTGGCCCGCCTTCGCCGGAAGAAGGTCACCAGCGTGGACAAGGCCAACGTCCTGGCCACCAGCCGCCTATGGCGGGAGGTCATGCACCGCCTGGCCCAGGAGTACCCGGACGTGACCTATGAGGATATGCTGGTGGACAACTGCGCCATGCAGATCGTCCGGAACCCCGGCCAGTTCGACGTGGTGGTGACGGAGAATATGTTCGGCGACATCCTCTCCGACGAAGCCTCTCAGGTCACCGGCTCCATCGGCCTGCTGCCCTCCGCCTCTCTGGGGGCCCAGGCCCCCGGCCTGTACGAGCCGATTCACGGCTCCGCCCCGGACATCGCTGGTCAGGATAAAGCCAACCCCATCGCCACCATCCTGTCCGTATCCATGATGTTCCGATATTCCTTCCACCTCCAGGCGGAGGCGGACGCCATCGAGAACGCGGTGGACGCCGTCCTGGGCGCAGGCTGGCACACGGCGGACATCGCCGGCGCGCCGGAGCAGCTGGTGGGCACCAGGGAGATGGGCCGTCTGATTCGGGAAGCCCTGTGAAAACGCCGGGAGGCCGGCGCAAGAGATGCTGACCTCCCGACTGCAAGGACTAGATAGGCTACCCTGATGGACAAAAACTGAAGGAGTAATATTCTGATGAAGCGAAATCACTTAAATGAACTTTGGCGGTATGCCTTCCCTGCGCTTTCTGTCCTTTTATGGATAGCAACCGTTTTTCTCTTTTTTAGCAGCAACCGTACTTACGATTCCGGCGATTATGAGGCACAGATGCAGATTGTAAATGCCCTGCGGTGGCTGCCCTCTTGCTTTATTGGCGCTTTGCTTGCAACTGTGGCGTCTTGGGTCGTCTCCGAGCTGCTAGACTGCCTTCACAGCGAAAATGATGAAAGTGCCGCCGAATAGAATTCTTTTGGACTGTTAATGGAAACCGGGTGGGCTGTGTACGCACAGTCCACTCGCTTTTTGCCTCCGTGCGGCGCTGTTTTATGCGTCCGGCGTCCGCACCTCTCTTCGTATTTGCCATAAAAGATGCGGTATTTTGCAGGATTCCTTGTGCATTCCTCCAAAAAATGAATTAAATAGCCGGTTGCGATTCATTTTTTGGAATTTTTCCCATTTTGCTCTTGCATTTTTGCAAGATAGGGCATATAATATTTCATGTTGAGTGCAGAGGCCGAAGGATACCCGTCAGGGCGGCCCTGGGCACCCAGTTTGAAAGAATGAAAGGAATGGGAGCCATGAAACCCTTAGCAACCGTCGCGTCCGCAATCCACCCCTCCGCCACCATGAGCCTGAACAACCTCTATAACGAGATGAAGGCCAGCGGCATTGACGTGATCGGTTTCACCTGCGGTGAACCTGATTTCCCCACCCCCGATAATATCAATATGGCGGCAATCCGCGCCATCACCCAGCATCAGACCAAGTACACCCCCGCCGGCGGCACAGCGGAGCTGAAACGGGCCGTCTGCAAGCGTTTGCAGGAGGACATGGGTGTCACTTACCAGCCTAACCAAATCGTCGTCACCTCCGGCGCAAAGCACTGCCTGTATGTGGCGCTGCAAACGCTGGTGAACGATGGGGATGAGGTGATTCTTCCCGCGCCCTACTGGGTGTCCTATCTGGAGCTGATTCAGATGGTGGGCGGTGTGCCGGTGGTGCTTCATGCCTCTGAGGCGGAGAACTTTAAGCTGACCCCGGAGAAGCTGGAGGCGGCCATCACCCCCAAGACCAAGTGCATGATTCTCAACAACCCCAGCAATCCCACCGGCATGGTTTACACGAAGGAGGAGCTGCAGGCCCTGGCGGATGTCTGCGTCAAGCACGACCTGTACATCCTCTCCGATGAGATTTATTATAAGCTGGTTTACGGCGATGTGACCTTCACCTCTGTGGCCGCGTTGGGGCAGGAGGTCTATGACCACACGATTCTGGTCAACGGCGTCTCCAAATCCTACGCCATGACCGGCTGGCGTATCGGCTACCTGGCCGGCCCTGCCAACATTATGAAGATTTGCAGCAGCTACCTGAGCCATTCCACCGGCAACCCCTGCTCCATCTCCCAGGCCGCTTCCCTGGAGGCGCTGGCCGGTCCCCAGGACACGGTGGAGTCCATGCGGCAGGAGTTTGAGCGCCGCCGGGATTACATGGTGAAGGCCATGAATGAGATCGAGGGCATCAGCTGCCTGAAGCCCCAGGGCGCGTTCTATGTGATGATGAACATCTCCCAGCTGGTGGGCAAGTCCATCTGCGGCACGGTGATTCACAACGCCGATGACTTTGCCGACGTGTTCCTGAAGGAAGGGCTGGTGTGCGTGGTGCCCTGCACCTCCTTTGGCGACGATATGTTCCTCCGCTGGAGCTATGCCACCTCCATGGATGACATCGTAGAGGGCGTCAAGCGGCTGAAAGAGATGGTGGAAGGTTGCTGACCTCCTTCTGAGAAGCTGCACTTCTGACAAGCAGATATACTTGTCAGAAGTGCAAAGCGTTACGTTCTCTTGATTTTGCGCCTTTTGACTGAAAAAAGATAAATCAAACCCTCCCTGAGAGACGGTGTAAATTGAAATCACTGTCTTTCAGGGAGGGCGTTTTTGCCCATTGCTGACAAGCAGATTGGCTTAACAGTTTTTGGCTATGAAGCGAGCCGACTCACTCCTGCGTTGCGACAGGAACGTTCCGATAGGGGTCCTCCTCCTCGTCCTTCGGGAGGGACTGCATATACTGGTGCATGGCCTCGGCCACCTTTTTGCTGTGGGCCACGGCCTCCACCACGGTGCTGGCCCCCTTCACCGCGTCGCCGGAGGCGAAGACGCCGGGGCGGGTGGTCTGGCCCACCTCGCTGGCAACAAACAGGCCGCGGGGGTTGACCTCCAGGCCAGCGGTGCTGTCGGTGATGGAGTTTTCTGCCCCCTGGCTGATGGAGATGACCACGCTGTCCGACAGGTACTTCCGTTCCGTGCCAGGGACTGGGGTCAGCGTCCCGTCCTCCGCCTCATCCAGGTCGCAGAAGACCACGCCGTCGTCATAAATTTCCAACGGCTTTTTGTTGTACTGAAACTCTACGCCCTCCAGCTTGGCGTAGCTGACCTCGTAGTCGCTGGCGGTCACCTTTTTGGTGATGGAGAAGCAGGTGACATGCTGCACGCCGTGACGGATGGCGGTGCGGGCCACATCCATGGCGGCGTTGCCTGCGCCGATGATCGTGAGGCGCTCCCCCAGGTGGTACACATCCGGGTTGGCCAGGTAGTTGATGGCGAAGTGGACGTTGCCCAGGCTTTCCCCCTTGATGCCCAGCATATTGGGCCGCCAGACGCCCGTGCCGATGAAGATAGATTTATACCCGTCCCGGAACAGGTCGTCAATGGTCAGCGCTTTGCCGATATCAGTATTGGGGCGCACCTTGATGTCCTTGAGCTGCAAATGGCGGTACTCAAAGTCGTCCAGGACGCTTTTGGGCAGGCGGAACTCCGGGATGCCGTACCGCAGCACGCCGCCGATTTTATCGTGGGATTCAAAGATGGTCACGTCATAGCCATACCGGGCCAGAATGACCGCGATGGTCAGCCCGGCGGGGCCGGAGCCGATGATGGCGACCCGCATCCCGTTCTTGGGGGTGGGCCCCTTCGTCATCTGAGAGGCGTAGGTAGAGGAGATGTAGTGCTCAATGACGGAGAAGTGGACCGGAGCGCCCTTGATGCCCCGGACGCAGTGGCCCTCGCATTGGTTTTCGTGGTTGCAGATCAGGCTGCACACAGTGGTCAGCGGGTTGTTCTCAAACAGGGTCCAGCCCGCGTCGTTCAGCTTGCCCTCCTTCAGCAGCCGAATCACCTCCGGAATGTTGGTGTGAATCGGGCAGCCCTGTTGGCAGCGTGGGTTTTTGCATTGTAGACAGCGATTTGCCTCGTCCATGACGTGAAGTGCCATTTGATGCCGCATCCTTTCTCATCATCGTTTGGGAGCCGCGGTAGGTGGCCGCCGGATTCCGCCCCCACAGGAATCCTTCTTGCAGAAAACTTGTAACAACAGTACTATAGCATAAAACCGCCGTTTGTGCAAGTTTATTTCCTGGAAAGGCGCGCCGCAGCCGGAAGAAACCGTAAAAAAGTTTGCAATGCAGGCTATCTTTTTCAGGACAAATAAGGTATACTAAGGGTGTAAAGCTGAGACCACAGCCGGTTGGCAGATCGGCGCATGACTGAACGCAAAGGGTGAATGCTTGATGAAACGGACAAAAATTATCTGCACATTGGGTCCCGCCTGCTCCAGCGAGGAGACCCTGACCGCCATGATTCAGGCCGGCATGAACGTTGCCCGTCTGAACTTCTCCCATGGCACCCATGAAGAGCATAAGGAAAAGATGGACCTGGTGAAAAAGGTGCGCGACAAGCTGGACGAGCCCATCCCCATCATGCTGGACACCAAGGGGCCAGAATATCGCATCGGCACCTTCCAGGACAAACGAATCGAGTTGAAAGACGGCGACCCATTCACTTTCACCGTTGAGGATGTGGTAGGGGACCAGAGTCGGGTGTCTGTCTCCTATAAGGGGCTGATCAGGGACATCGACGTCGGTGACCGGATTCTGGTCAACGACGGCCTGGTGGAGCTTCAGGTGAAGGAGAAGACGGAGACCGACCTGATTTGTGAGACGGTGATCGGTGGGGTCATCTCTGACCGGAAGAGCATGAGCTTCCCCAACAAGGTGCTCAAGCAGATTTACCTCAGTGAGCAGGATAAGTCCGACCTGCTGTTCGGCATTGAGAACGATGTGGACTTTGTGGCCTGCTCCTTCGTCTCCTGCGCGCAGGATGTGATAGATGTTCGGAGCTTCCTGGATGAGCACGGCGGCAAGGACATTCAGATCATCGCCAAGCTGGAGAATCGGGCCGGTGTGGACAATGCGGAATCCATTTTGGAGTACTGTGACGGCCTGATGGTGGCCCGGGGCGATCTGGGCGTGGAGATTCCCTATGTGGAGCTGCCCGCCATCCAGAAGCACCTGATTACCACCTGCCGCCTGAAGGGCGGGCTTGCCATCACCGCCACGGAGATGCTGGAGTCCATGATTGCCAAGCCCCGCCCCACCCGTGCGGAGATTTCCGATGTCGCTAACGCCGTCTTTGACGGCACCAGCGCCGTCATGCTGTCCGGTGAGACGGCGGCGGGGCGCTATCCGGTGGAGGCGGTCACCGCTATGGCAAACATCGCGGTGGAGGCCGAAAAGCACACCCCTTACACCCGCCAGTTCCGGAACACCACTTTCCAGCTGCAAAACCTGAACGACGCCCTGTCCCACGCCACCTGTCAGCTGGCCATCGACACCAACGCCACCTGCATCGTGGCCTGCACCCGCACCGGCACCACCGGCAAGATGATTTGCCGCTTCCGGGTGCCCACACCGGTGATTGGCATGACCACCAGCGAGAAGGCGTACCGCCAGCTGGCCCTGAGCTGGAACGTGAAGCCCATGCTCTGCGAGGAGTTCTTCTCCACTGACGTGCTGTTCTACCATGCGCTGATCACCGCCCGGGCCTCCGGCCTCGCCAAAACCGGGGACACCATCGTTATCACCGGCGGCATGACCAATGGCCGCAGCGGCAATACCAACCTGATTAAGGTGGAGACGCTGAGCGAGGTGCCCAACCATCATGTGGGCGCTTTTTAGAATCGAATCCATTTATTTGTTGCAAACCGCAAGCCCCTTTTCGGGGCTTGCGGTTTGTTTTATGAGCCGGTTTGGCGCTATGGAGGTGCTGTTTGTGCATATGCCTCGGCTGGATATGATTGAAAAATTGCGGTACTATAGTGCTATCCTGTGGGCCGACTTCGGCCCACAGGAAATCAATTCAACAGAATCGAGTGAGCACAATGACAGAACAGGCAAATGCGGCGGAAACAAGGAGAATTTCGGACACGGAACCGGAAACCGGCGAAGGAAAGTTCCTCTCCACAGAGGCGCTGTCCCAGAGAAAATGCACACGGAAGGCGACCCTCCGTGTGGCGGCATACATCAGGGTTTCGTCCCCCAATCCGGAGCAGGAGGACTCCTACGAGCTACAGGAGCGGTATTTTACCCGGCTACTGACCGAGCACCCGCGCTGGACATCGGCGGGAGTTTATTCGGATTACGCGCTGTCCGGAACGGATGGGGGAAAGCGTGCCGGCTTCACACGCCTTTTGCGCCATGCGCGGGAGGGGAGAATTGACCGCATCGTGTCCAAATCCATCTCCCGCTTTGCGCGGAACACCAGCGACTTTCTGGTCGCCATGAAAACGCTGAACGAACACGCCGTGACCATCTACTTTGAAAAAGAGAACTTGGACACGGCAGACCCGACCAGCGTATTCATTATGACCACGCTGGGGGCAATCGCCCAGGAGGAATCCAGGTCTATCTCGGAGAACATCCGCTGGGGCTTCCGGAAGCGATACCCAAGAGGGGAGGCGAGGAATGTGGCTGTCTACGGATACCGCTATGCAGAGGGCGAAGGCGCTTATGAGAGGACGGAGAGCGGGTATCGGCTCCGCAGGGTGGAGCCTGAGGAGGGCGAAGCCCAGGTCGTGCGGCGCATTTTTCGGGATGCCGCAGCCGGGCAGAACTGCCGCTCCATCGCCAGAGGGCTGAACCGAGACGGTGTCCCTGCGCCGAAAGGGAAACGGAAAGGCGGCAGGCGCAGCTCCCCTCAGCCGACAAGAGGGGAGCAGACCCCCGCTGTGGAAGTCGGTTGGACAGGGGAGCGGGTCAGAGGCATCCTTGGGCTGGAACGCTACGCCGGCGACCTGCTGCTCCAGAAACAGTTCACGGCGGACTACTTAACCCATAGGGCGCAGGTGAACCGCGGCGAGCTGCCCCAGTACTATGTGAAGGACCATCACCCACCGCTCATCAGCCGTGAGCTGCTCCGGGAGGCCCGACAGGTATGCCGCGCCAACCGGAGCTGCCCCAAAGGGGGAAGCGCTGGGTGTGTGCGCTACCCCCTTTCCGGTCGGCTGGTCTGCGCCCACTGCGGGCGGCTCTATCATACCTACAATCGGAACAGCTACCCCATCTGGGCCTGCGCGACAAGCCGCCTGAACAACGGGAAGGGAGCCTGCCCTGCGGAGCGCATTTATGAGGAGCAAGTGCTCCGTATGTTCCGGCGGGCGGTTGTGGAACGCTACCACCTGGTGCAGGGGCCGCTGAGGGATGATTACACGGCGGATGACATTTTGAGCGGACGCTGCCTGGACGGGGATTCCCTGCTCACCGAGGGCAGTAGTTCCCTTGTGTGGCAGATGCGGGCGCGGCTTGCGGCGGTACACAATGGCGACACCGTCGAGCGCGACCGCGCCTTCCTCAGGCGGCAGCTCCTCACCCTCCAAGCGGAAGGGGAGCGGCTGGAAGGGAAGCTGCATATGGCGAGGGCCGGGGCGTCGGACGGCAGCCTGACCGATGGGGAGGCTGCGGCGGCCATATCGGAATGTGACCGGCTGGAGCAGAGGCTGCGGGAGAACACCGCTGCCGTAGAAGCGCAGACGGAGAGGATGAACCGCCTGGAACGGTATTGGGCGGAGTTGGAGACGGATTATGCGTGGAGGGAAAAGGCGCTGGACTGGCTGGAGACGCTCCCGCCGGACAGGGCTGGAGCGGCAGCCCTCCTGAACGGCATGACGGCGGAGCATCTGAGTGCGTTTGCGCGCTCCATCACTGTCCATTCGCCGCTAAAGTACACCGTTCACTGGTTTGACGGCGCCAGCACAGACGTGGAGATGGACAGCAACATTCCGGACCACCGCCGGACCGCCTCCTACTGGGACGGGACCGCCATGCGAGACAATCCGAGGCGCCGCCCGCCGAAACCGGGGAAGCAGGCTTCCGGCTGATTTGCGGAGGCTTGTGCAGGTGTCCGGTACCGTTACACAGTGCATCCATGGCGGCAACGCCGTGGGGAGAGGAGGGGAGTATGGATCCAACTGCAAAATGTGAAGTGACGGTCATCCCGGCCACGAAACGGGCTGTCCGCAACGGCGGTCAGCTAAAGGAACAGCGCTTTCTCCGCGTGGCGGCCTATTGCAGGGTGTCCACCGGAGATGAGAGCCAGCAGACCTCCTATACGTCGCAGAAGGCCTTTTACACCAGCCTGATCAACAGGAAGGAGGGCTGGACGATGGTGGACATCTATGCCGACGAGGCGCTTTCCGGTACATCCAGGGTGAAACGGACCCAGTTTAACCGAATGATGAGCGATGCCGCAGAGGGGAGGATCGACTATATCGTGACCAAGTCCATCTCCCGCTTTGCGCGGAACACAGTGGATACCCTGGGCTGTGTGCGCCAGCTCCAGCAGCAGACCCCGCCGGTCGGCGTTTATTTTGAAAAAGAAAACATCGATACCTTGGATGCGAAGGGGGAGCTGATTTTGACCATCCTCTCCGCCCTGGCGCAGGACGAAAGCCGCTCCATTTCCGACAACATCCGCTGGACGTTTCAGAAGAATTTCCAGGACGGAAAGCCGCAGATCAATTTGAACCGGATGCTGGGCTATGACAAGGGGCCGGACGGGGTGTGGGTCATCAACGAAGCGCAGGCTGAAATCGTGCGCTTCATTTTTGAGCAGTATCTGTGCGGATGGAGTGCGAATCGCATTGCGAAACGGCTGAACGAAAGCGGAAAAACCACCGTCAACGGAAACCGCTGGTCGGCAAGCACCGTCCTCGTCATCCTCCGCAATGAGAAGTATGTGGGCGACCTTGCGATGCAAAAGACGGTCACGAAGGATTTCCTGACGCACCGGTCTACGGTGAACCGCGGCGAAGCGCCGATGTACTATGTGAAGGACCATCATGCGGCCATCGTCAGCCGTGACAGTTGGGATAGGGTGCAGCTCCTCCTGGGGCAGGGGAGCCTGAAAAAGGGCCCCTCTGCGGAGGCAGCGGAGCCGCGCCGCAGGAGGACCGGGGCTGCGCCGCTGGTGGAGCTGACCTGTAGCCATTGCGGCGAGGTATTTGCCCGAATGAGCTATTCAGCCTGTGCAAAGCCGGCGGGAGACGCAGGGGAGCAGAGCGGCATGGGACAGCGCCGATATAGCTATACGGTCTACCGCTGCAAGGGGAAGTACGGCGGCGGCAAGGGCAGGCCAGGGCGGCTGAGCAATGCGGCGAGGGAAGCGGCGGAACAGAAATGCCCGTCCAAAGTGCTTTACGGGGTGGCAATCGAGCAGAGCTTTATGGAGGTGATGTACGCCATCCGCACGGACTACCGGAAAAACGGCGATGCCTCGGACATTGTGCGCCAGTTTCAGGCTGCCAGAGAAAAGGTTCAGCAGAGAGAGAAACACACCCGCCATTCCCCGGAGCGGCTTGCGCTGCTTCAGGACCAGCTGCGGGAGCTTGAGGAGCGCTACGACAGCGCCCGCGCCAGGCAGGCCGAGGCTATGCGGGGAGCTGCCATCGAAACGGAGCGCTGCGCCGGACTTGCAGCCGACCTGAAGCGGCAAATTGTGGAGCGAAGGAAGGAACAGCGGGAGCTGGAATCCATGCAGAGCCAGGCGGCCATCATGGGGAAGCAGTTTGACCTGTTCCTCAGCTGCCTGTTGGAGCTGCCGGGCAGGAACGCCGCAGGCATGGAGTTGAACGTCAACGGCCTGGAGCTCAACGGGAGCAGCCTGGCCGGCCGCTACAGCGCACTCGGCACGGACCAGCGCCCTGTGACACAGGCGCAAATCGAGGCAGCGCCTGATTACCTGGACTTTTCCAGGGGGCTGTACCACGCCTTTGTGGTCAGGGGCGAGGTGACAGGCGACATGATTACCTACACGACCAGCTTCGGCGTTCCCATTGTGACGGTGGGGAACGGCAGGAAGCTGGCCAACTTCCTCGGCTTTCGCAGATGTGCCCCGGATGGCACCGTGACGCTTATGACGGAACCGTGGCAGGTCGTTGCGCATCATGACAGGAGATAACGCTGCAAGCGGCGCGGCGCATTGCCGCGCCGCAGAACAAGGCGCAAAAAAGCGGCCCGGAGACCGGGCCGCTGGGGAAGGGGGATGAATCAACGTTTGTTGCTGCGCCTCCAGATGTGCAGCTTTTCCGCATCGGCAATCAGCTGGTCGCGGAAGTCGGGGTGTGCGATGGAGATGAGGGCCTCCGCCCGCTCCCAGGCGCTTTTGCCCTTCAGGTTTACCATGCCGTATTCCGTGACCACATAGTGGGTGTTGGCCCGGGTGTCGGTGACGATGCTGCCGGGGGCCAGGGTGGGGTTGATGCGGCTCTCCAGCTGGCCGGTCTTTTTATTCATAAAGGTGGAGGACAGGCAGATGAAGCTCTTGCCCCCCCTGGACAGGTATGCGCCCATGACGAAGTCCAGCTGTCCGCCTGCGCCGGAAATCTGACGGGTACCGGCGGCCTCGGCGGCCACCTGACCGAACAGGTCCACGGAGATGGCGTTGTTGATGGAGATGAAATTGTCCAGCTGGGAGATGACCCGGACATCGTTGGTGTAGTCCACCGCGGCGGACATACACTGGGGGTTGTTGTCCAGGAAGTCATACAGCTTCTTCGTGCCCGCGCCGAAGGCGTAGACCTGGCGGCCGGGGTCGATGTTCTTGCACCTGCCGGTGATTTTGCCGGCGTTGTAAATGTCCACAAAGGCGTCCACATACATCTCGGTGTGTACGCCCAGATCCTTCAGGTCGCTCTGAGCAATCAGGGAGCCGACAGCGTTGGGCATTCCGCCGATGCCCAGCTGGAGGCAGGCCCCGTTGGGAATCTCCGGGACGATCAGCCTGGCAACGGCTTCATCCACCTCCGTAGCGGCTGCGGAGGGCATTTCCGCGATGGGCGGGTTGTCCCCCTCCACTACGCCGGTGACCTGGGAGATATGGATGCCCTCCTGGAATCCCCCCAGGCAGCGGGGCATATTCTGGTTGACCTCGACGATGATGACCTCGGCCCGCTCGCAGACGGCGGCCAGATGGGAGGCGCTGGGGCCAAAGCTGAAATAACCGTGCTCATCCATGGGGGAGACGGTAAAGAACGCCACCCGGGAGGGATTGTCAATGTCCCGATAGTAACGGGGCAGCTCGGAATACCGGATGGAGGCATAGTAGGCAAAACCTGCGCTGACCGCTTTGCGCTCCACGCCGCCCATGTGCCAGCTGTTCCAGGTCATATGCTCCTCAGGGTGGTCGATTTTGAAAATTTCCGGCTGCCACATCAGGATGCCGCCCCGGAAGTTGACGTCGTGGAGCTCAGGCAGGCGCTTTGCCATGGCATGGTCCAGGGCGACGGGGGTGGTGGTGGTCCAGCCGTAATCGACCCAGTCGCCGGAACGGACGCATTGCACCGCTTCCTCCGGGGTGGTCAGCTTGCTTTTGTAGAGTGCTTGGATGTCCATATAAAATGCCTCCTTGGCAATCGTGATTGGGATGGGGAGGGGACGGAACTTTCCGCTGACCCAAATCCTCCCGATGACATAGGATGGAATGGATAGGGCGCTGCCGCCGCCCGCCGATGGGAGCGGCTTAATGATGCCGGATAAGTAATTTGACGGGATGTGGTTCGCCATAATGCGACAGAATGGGACAAAAAACTTGTCATAGCTCCCAGAATTTGCTATACTGTTAGCAGTGTACTTCCGTCAGCGGCGGTAAATCCTATCCTATAGCGATTCGGTTCAGTTTGGTTTGAGAGTTTTGGAGGCCACTATGGAAAGCTTCACCTTCTCCGGGAATGCCTACTTTGACAGCCAGGCTCAGCCTGTCCTGTTGGCAACAAACGGAGTTGTTCAATATCAAAATAAGGCGATGGAGGAGCTGGAGCGCTCCTGCGGCCTCGGCGCTGCAATGGGGCAGCCTCTGCCGGAGGTCCTGGCTGACCTGGGGGCGGATGCGGTTGCGCAGCTGAATCTGGGCGGGGTCAGCTACCAGGTGCGTACCCAGACGACGGAGGCAGGCGTGCTTTACACCTTCCAGGAGCTGCGGGAGGATGGCCTGGGAAAATACGAGGCCATCCGCCTCTGCGGGCAGATGCGCAGCAGCCTGGGGGAAGCGCTGGTTGCGCTGCAACAGCTCTTTGACGGCATGGTGGAGACGGAGCAGCTGAAGCTGGAGGAGCGGTTCAACCCGGTGCTGAGGCAATACAGCCGTATCCTGCGCATGGTGTCCAGTACAGAGCTCCTGGTGCAGAGCGAGGAGGATTTGAAAAGCAGCTGGAACCCCGCCCCGCTGAACCTGAGCAGCCTGGCCGACCGGCTGCTCAGGGAGCTGGGGCCGCTGACCCGTCAGTTTGACTGCGAGGCGGAGGGCAACCTGGTCGTCTGGGCGGACGAAAAGCTGCTGCGGCAGGCGCTGCTGAACCTGGTGCTGAACGGCCTCCAGGCCGGCGGCCGGGTGGAGATGAAGCTGCGCCGCGCCGGGGAGCAGGCGCTCATTGTGGTGACTTCGGCAGGAGGCCAGCCCATGGAGCCCCAAACCTTCTCCCGCCTGGGCGGCGGGGAGCAGGCTGTGGACAGCTTCCGTCCGGGGGGCCTGCACTTCGGCATGGAGCTATGCTGGAAAATTTTCCGGCTGCACAACGGCACCCTTGCGGTGACCAACGGCGAAGCCGGTGTGCAGGTCACCGGGCGCATCCCGCTGCTCCGCACCGGGGAGCAGCCCGCCGCCCGCAGCACGCCGGGCTGCCTGGAATATGACGGCGGCATTCCGGATGTGCTGGTAGAACTGAGCGACTATCTGCCGGAGGAGTGGTATTCCGTCAGTGAGTTTTTGGATTGAGGAAACCGTTACCTGAAAAGATGTCCGCGCCGTGGAAACAGCGCGGACATCTTCATTTCTGTCAGGAAATCAGCACTTCTCGAAGATGGTGGCGACACCCTGGCCGCCGCCGATGCACAGGGTAGCGAGGCCCTTCTTGGCGTCGGGGCGCTTCTCCATCTCATGCAGCAGGGTCACGATGATGCGCGCGCCGGAGGCGCCCACGGGATGACCCAGGGCCAGCGCGCCGCCGTTGACGTTGACCTTGCTCATGTCAAAGTGCAGCTCACGGGCCACGGCGATGGACTGAGCGGCGAAGGCCTCGTTGGCCTCAACCAGGTCGATATCGTCGATGGTCAGGCCAGCCTTGGCCATGGCGTCGCGGGAAGCGGGGATGGGGCCGGTGCCCATGATCTTGGGGTCAACGCCGCCCTGGCCGTAGGAGACCAGCTTGGCCATGGGCTTCAGGCCGTACTTCTCAACTGCTTCACCGGAGGCCAGCACGATGGCGGCAGCGCCGTCGTTGATGCCGGAGGCGTTGCCGGCGGTGACACGGCCCTGGCCCACGTTCTCGGGCATATCCTTCATCTCGGTGGAGTCGAAGGTCATCTCAACCTTGTCCAGCGTGCCGTCGGGGGTGGTGGGGAAGCAGGGCTTCAGCTTGCCCAGGGTCTCCACCGTGGTACCGGCACGGGGGAACTCGTCCACCTTGAAGTCCACCACCTGGCGCTTGACCTTGACGGGAACGGGGACGATTTCATCGTCGAACCGACCGCTCTTCTGAGCGGCCTCGCACTTCTGCTGGGAGGAGGCGGCGAACTCGTCCAGATCCTGACGGGTGATGCCCCAGATGTCGCAGATGTTCTCAGCGGTGGAGCCCATGTGATAGTCATTGAAGGCGTCCCACAGGCCGTCCTTCACCATGGTGTCCACCATCTTGTTGTCAAACATACGGGCGCCCCAGCGGGCAGAGGGCAGGGCATAGGGGGCACCGGACATGACCTCGGTGCCGCCGGCCACGATGATGTCAGCGTCGCCGGCCTTGATGGCGCGGGCGCCTTCGATGACGGACTTCATGCCGGAGCCGCAGACCATACCCACCGTGTAAGCGGGAACGGACAGGGGCAGGCCGGCCTGAACCTCCACCTGGCGGGCCACGTTCTGGCCCTGAGCGGCGGTCAGGATGCAGCCGAACATCAACTCATCCACGTTCTCAGGGGCAACACCGGCGCGGTTCAGGGCTTCCTTGACTACGATGGCGCCCAGCTCAGCCGGGGTTTTGTCTTTCAAAGAGCCACCAAACTTGCCGATGGCAGTCCGGCAGCAATTTACGACATAGACTTCTTTCATGTAAGTGACCTCCTAGAAATAAATCGTTCTTGGGGAATGGTTTCATCATCGTCTGTTATTTTTTTAACAATATCATTATAGTACGGCGGCCGGGGATTGTCAACATGAAATTGAAAATTGATAAATTCTTAACAAGCTGGGATAGAAAAAACAGGGGATTTCTGGTACTTTCGCAAGCTGGAGGGCAGGTCAGGCAAAAAAACGACAAGGGGGAACCGGACGATACGCCGGTTCCCCCCTGGATGGGTCATATACTTTCTCTGCGGCAAATCAGCCGAGTTCAATGAAGGTGGACAGGCAGTAGCCTTCATAGGTGACGCCGTTCGCCCCCTGGAAGGTCAGCTCATACCAGACCTCGCCGCTGTCATTGGTGGCGCTGCCTACCACGGTGACGGCGTCCCCTTCGCCGATGCTGGTTACCCGGTCGTACTCCGTGCCGGGGCCGCTGCGGAGGTT